>NZ_PDHT01000007.1:0-196307 GCF_002917135.1 Methylobacterium sp. V23 | reverse complement strand
ACCACACCGCCGTCTTCATGGGCAAAGACGTCGACCAGCCGCGCAACCTCGCCAAGTCGGTCACGGTGGAATAGAGCGCCCGCCCGGTCCGGGACGCGACAAAAGAAAGGGGGCGCCGACCGGCCGGTCGGCGCCCCCTTTCTTGTCGTTCGAGAGGACCGGGCGCGGCGGCCCGGTCCGTGTCGCCTCACGCGGCCGGCTGCAGCGCCGGGAGCTCCGAGTCGAGGGGCATCGGGTTGCCGCCCATGGCGGCGGCGAGCTTGACGTCGTCCACCTCGCCCTCCCAGCGGGCGACCACGATGCAGGCCACCGCGTTGCCGATGAAGTTGGTGAGCGCGCGGCACTCGGACATGAAGCGGTCGACGCCGAGGATCAGCGCCATGCCGACGACCGGCACCGAGGGCACCACCGCCAGGGTCGCCGCCAGGGTGATGAAGCCCGAGCCGGTGACGCCGGCCGCGCCCTTGGAGGACAGCATCGCCACGAGGAGGAGCAGGCCCTGCTCGCCGTAGGTGAGGGGCGTGTCCGTCGCCTGGGCGATGAAGAGCGCCGCCATCGTCATGTAGATGTTGGTGCCGTCGAGGTTGAACGAGTAGCCGGTGGGGACCACGAGGCCGACCACGGGCTTCGAGCAGCCGGCGCGCTCCATCTTCTCGAGGAGCGAGGGCAGGGCGGACTCGGAGGACGAGGTGCCGAGCACCAGCATCAGCTCTTCCTTGATGTAGCGGATGAGCTTGATGATCGAGAAGCCGTTGTAGCGGGCGACGAGGCCGAGGACGCCGAGGACGAAGATCGCCGAGGTCAGGTAGAAGGCGCCGACCAGGTAGGCGAGGTTGGCCAGGGAGGCGATGCCGTACTTGCCGATGGTGAAGGCCATGGCCCCGAAGGCGCCGATCGGGGCGACCTTCATGATGATGTTGACGACGCCGAAGATGGCCTCCGACAGCACCTTGATGATGTCGAGGACCGGCTTGCCGCGGTCGCCCAGGAAGGCGAGCCCGAAGCCGAACAGCACCGAGAAGAACAGGACCTGCAGGATCTCGCCGCCCGAGAACGCCCCCACCGCGGTGGTCGGGATGATGTTCATGAGGAAGTCAGTGATCGTCTGCGTCTTGGCCTTGTCGGCGTACATCGCGATCGACTTCGGATCGAGCGACTTCGGATCGATGTGCATGCCCGCGCCCGGCTGGACGAGGTTCGCCACGATCAGGCCGACGATCAGCGCCAGGGTCGAGAAGGTGATGAAGTAGATCAGCGCCTTGCCGCCGACGCGGCCGACCTTCTCGAGGTTGGTCATGCCGGCGATGCCGGAGACCACGGTGAGGAAGATCACCGGCGCGATGATCATCTTGACGAGCTTGATGAAGGCGTCGCCGAGCGGCTTCATGTCCGCGCCCACCTGCGGGTAGAAGTGACCCAGGGCGATGCCGATCGCCACGGCGACCAGCACCTGGAAGTACAGGGTCCGGTAGATCGGCTTGGGCTTGGGCGGCGCGTGGGGCGCGGTGAGGGGCGATGGTACAGCGGCCATGATGGCGTTCTCCCGATGGGTCTCTCGAACGAGGGCGGCGCGGCTCGGGGACGAGGTCCCGCGTCCGCGCTCTCTTGGTCTTGCGCCGGCGGATCCGGCCTCCCCCGGCCGCGCTCCGGAGGGGGGCGGTGGCGGGGGCGTCGGCCCTGGGGCGGACAGCCCTGCGGTCGACGCAGGGCTGCATTACCCTTCCGGAATGGCAACCGGCATGCCAGGGTGGGTGCCGGCGAAACTTTTCGGTAAGCCTCTGAAAGTGAGATCGTTTTCGCGATGAGTCCGCGGCGCGCGCAGGATCGCTTTGCGAAAACCCGGACGGGGCGGCGAAATCCTTTCCGGGAAATCGCAGGGATTCGGCCGGCATGAGGCCGCGAACCCAGTCGGACGAAGAGTCCAATGTGCACCGGGGGGCCTCGTCGCACGTGCCGAGCCACCGCAGCCTCGTCCTGCTGGCCAGCCTCGCCGCGATCCTGCTCGCGGCCTGGCTCGCCGGGGGCATCGCCGAGCGCTGGGCCCTGGCCGACCTGCGCCGCACGGCCGAGGCGACGCTGGGGCTGCAGGTCGGCGTCCTGGCGGCCGAGATGCAGAAGCAGACCTCCCTGCCCCTGGCCCTGGCGGCGGATCCGGAGATCGCCGCCGCCGCGGAGGCGGCGCCCCCGGCGGACCTGATCGGCCGCGTGAACCGGCGCCTCGCCCAGGTCGCCGAGGCGACGGATTCGGCGGTGATCTACGTCATCCGGCCGGACGGCATCACGGCCGCGGCCAGCAATGCGGGGAGCCCGGGCAGCTTCCTCGGCCGGGACTACGCCTTCCGGCCCTATTTCCGGCAGGCGATGCAGGAGGGGGCCGGATCGCAGTTCGCCCTCGGCACCGTGAGCGGCCGCGCCGGCCTCTACCTGTCCCGGCGGATCGGCAGCGCCGGCGGCGTCGTGGTGGTCAAGATCGAGTTCAACGGCGTCGAGGCGGCCTGGCGCGCCTCGGGGGACGGGGTGTTCGTCGCGGATGCGCGCGGCATCGTCCTCGTAGCGAGCGAGCCGGCCTGGCGCTTCACCACCCTGCGCCGGATCGACGGGGACGAGCGGCGGCGCATCCGCGACGCCCTGGAATTCGGCGACGCGCCCCTCGACGCCATACCCCTCGACGCCATGCCCCTTTACGCCATGCCCCTCTATCCCGTCGCCGGCCCGGAGGATCTCGTGCGCGTCGGCCAGGGCGCGCGGCCGGCCTGGGCCGCCCTGCGGCTCGCGGCACCGATCCCTGGCACCGCCTGGCGGCTCACCACCCTGACGCCGCTGGGCCGCACGGTGGAGCGCGAGCGGGTCCAGGCCTGGATCATCGCCGCCCTGGTCACGGGCCTCGCCTGCCTCGGCCTCACCGCCCTCGCGGGCCGGGGCCGGCGCAACCGCGCGCGCCTCGCCCGCGCCTCGGCCCAGCGGGACGCCCTCGAGGCCCGCGTCCGGGAGCGGACCCTGGAGCTCACCGATGCCAACCGGATGCTGCGCCTCGAGATCGCGGAGCGCCAGCGGGCGGAGGCCGAGCGCGAGCGCCTGGGGCGCGAGCTCGCCCAGGCGGGGCGCCTGGCCGCCCTCGGGCAGTTCGCCGCCAGCATGGCCCACGAGATCAACCAGCCGCTCGCCGCCATCCGCTCCTACGCCGACAACGCCGCCATCCTGGTCCGGCGCGGCCGGGCGGAGGAGGCGGCCGAGAACGCCGTCGCCATCGGGCGCCTCACCGACCGCATCGGCGGCCTCACGCGCCAGCTCAAGGGCTTCGCCCGGCGCTCCTCCGCCAAGCGGGAGCCCGTCGCCCTGTCGGAGATCCTGCACAACGGCCTCGAGCTGGTCGAGGCCCGGGCCTCGGCCGCCCGCATCCCCCTGGTGGTGGAGGGGGCACGCCCCGGCCTGCGGGTGCTCGGCGACGGGCCGCGCCTCGAACAGGTCGTGGTGAACCTGCTCCAGAACGCCCTCGATGCCGTCCAGGGCCGGACCGACCCGCGTGTCGGCGTGCAGGTCGTCGAGGAGGCGCCGGACCGCGTCGTGGTCGCGGTCCGCGACAGCGGACCCGGCATTCCCGAGGCGGTGCGGGCGCAGGTCTTCGACGCCTTCTTCACCACCAAGTCGGACGGGCTCGGCCTCGGGCTCGCCATCGCCCGCGGAATCGTCGAGGATTGCGGCGGCAGCCTCACCGTCCAGGACGATCCGGCGGGCGGCACCGTCTTCCGCATGGCGCTGGCGAAGGCCGGGGGATTGGGGGAGACTGGGGTGGCCGGACCGGCGGAGGCGACGACGTGAGCGAGACCAGGGAGGGGGCGGCCTCGGCGGAGCGGGTCGTCTTCATCGACGACGAGGCGGAGGTCTGCCGGGCCAACCGCCAGAGCCTGGAGCTCGACGGCTTCACGGTGGAGACCTTCGGGGCCGCCGGGCCGGCCCTGACCGCGATCCTGGCCGATCCCCCGGGCCTCGTCATCACCGACGTGCGCCTACCCGACCTCGACGGGGTCGCGCTGTTCGCCCGCCTGCGCGCCATCGACCCGGAGCTGCCCGTCATCCTGATCACCGGCCACGGCGACATCCGCATGGCGGTGGGGGCGATCCGCGACGGCGCCTACGACTTCCTGGCCAAGCCCTACCCGGCCGAGGCGCTGCTGGCCTCGGCCCGGCGCGCCCTGGAGCGCCGGCGCCTCGTGCTGGAGAACCGCCAGCTGCGGACGCGCCTCGACGCCGCCCTGGAGGAGGATCCGGCCTTCCTCGGCGTGTCGCCCGGCATCGTGCGCCTGCGCCAGCTCGTGCGCGAGGTGGCCCAGGCCGACGTCGACGTGCTCGTGTTCGGCGAGACCGGCGTCGGCAAGGAAGTGGTGGCGAGCGCGCTGCACCGCTGGAGCCGGCGGGCCAAGCGCAACTTCGTGGCAATGAATTGCGGGGCGCTGCCCGACAGCGTCGCCGAGAGCGAGCTGTTCGGCCACGAGGCCGGGGCCTTCACGGGCGCGGTGAAGCGCCGGGTGGGGCGGATCGAGCATGCGCAGGGGGGCACGCTCTTCCTCGACGAGATCGAGAGCATGCCGCTGAACCTGCAGGTCAAGATCCTGCGCGTGCTGCAGGAGCGCAAGATCGAGCCCCTGGGCGGCAACGAGTCCCTGCCCATCGACATGCGGGTGGTGGCCGCCACCAAGGTCGAGCTCGGCCAAGCCGCGGCCCAGGGCACCTTCCGGGACGATCTCTATCACCGGCTCAACGTGATCACGATCGCGATCCCGCCCCTGCGGGACCGGCGCGAGGACGTGATCCTGCTCTTCCAGGAATTCCTGCGGCGGGCGGCCGCCCGCTTCGGCCGCGAGGTCCCGCCGATCACCGGCCCGGTCCTGGAGCACCTGCGGCGGCACGACTGGCCCGGCAACGTGCGCGAACTCGGCCACTTCGCCGAGCGCTACGCCCTGGGCCTCGGGGCGCAGGACCTGTCCGCGCCCGAGATCGTCACCGCCGGCACCCTGGCCGAGCAGGTCGACCGCTTCGAGCGCAGCCTGATCCGCGAGGAGCTGATCATGGCCGGCGGCGACGTCCGGCTGGCGGCGGAATCCCTGGGGACGCCGCGCAAGACTCTCTACGACAAGATCGCCCGCCACGGGCTCACGCCGACCGACTACCGCTGAGGCGCCCAGGGGCAGGGGGCAGGGGGCAGGGGGCAGGGGCAAGAGCAGGGTCAGGGGCAAGAGCAGGGGCGGGGAGGCCGGCCCGGGGCCGCCCTCCCGCTTCGCATCCGTCGACGCTCTCGCGAGATCGTCGAGGACGTCGGGGGTCAGTCGACGACCTTGCCGTCGGGGCCGACCTTGACCTTCTGCTCGCGGTCGGGGAGCGCCACCTTGATGTCGTACTGCACCGAGGCGCCCTCGCGCTCGACCTCGGCCTCGTAGGCCTTGCCGCCGCCGGCCTTCTGCTCGGCGATCTTCAGGGCGTCCTTGAGCGAGGTGGTGGCCTTCTGGAAGTCGGCCGGCTTCAGGCGGGTGAAGTAGCGCTCGATCGGCTGGTTCTCGGTCTTGTACAGGGCGCCGTCATCGGCGTTGATGCCGTACTCGACCAGCTTGCCGTCGGGGTACACGACCTTGATGCTGTAGTGGTTCGGGTTCTTGCCGTCGGCCTTCTCGAAGTCGGCGTCGATGGCGCGGCCCTTCTCGCCCTGCTGCTCGGCGGTGGTCAGCGCCTGCGCGAGGGTGACCTTGCTGACCGCGGCGAGCTGGTACTCCTTCATGTCCTTGTCGGTTTTGGTCATGTCGGTCTTGGGGGCGGGCGTCTGGGCCAGCACAAGGCCGGTGCTGAGCGCGAGGAATCCGGCGGCGGCGGCGGCGAGGCGGTGCATCATGGGCGGGTCGTCCCTTTTCGGGTGTCGTTGAAGGACCCTGGAAACGGCCGGCAGGCCGGTTGGTTGCTCCGCAGCAATGCGCCGGATCGCCCGGTCCTTCAGCGGGCCGAGGGTCCCGGGGCGGCGAGGGCGCCGAGGCCGGCGCGCGCCGCAGCGGGAGCGGGGGCCGCCCGCCGTGGCCCGGCGTAGCGGGCGAGCTTGCGCGCCGCGACGGCGAACAGGCCCGCCAGGGCGAGGAGCGTCGCATCGAACCAGACGAAGCGCGCCTGCCCGGCGAGGAGCCCCGCCCAGTGGTGATCGACCCGGGCGAGGTCGGCGGCCACCACCGCGAGATAGAGGCCGGCCGTCGCGGTCAGCGCCGCGCCCCAGGCCCGGCGCGACGGGCCCGCGAGGGCCGCCAGGGTGACGAGGCCCCAGGTGGCGAAGAAGGCGCCGATCTCCGCATCCGCCCGGCCCGCCAGGGCGAGGGGCAGCAGGCGGTTGGCGAGGAAGTAGGCCGCGATGGCCGCCGGAAGCCCGGCGACGGCGCCGATGTTCAGGGCCTGGACTAGGCGCAGGCCGAGGAAGCCCTGCTCGCCCGCCCTGCCCGAGACCTTGGGCAGGGCTTTGGGCAGAGCCTGGGGCAGGGCCTGGGGCAAGGCTTTGGGCAGGGCCTGGGGCAGGCGTGCCACCGACCAGAGCACGAGGCCGGTCGCCACCATGGCGGAGCCCATCAGGCCACAGAGGAAGAACAGGATGCGCAGGGCCGGCCCGGCGAAGTGGGCCTCGTGCAGGCCGACCAGGGTGGTGAAGGTCCGGGCCGCCGGCCTGAGGCCGCCTTGCCGGACCTCGCGCACCGCGCCCGTCACCCCGTCGAAGGCGATCTGCGGGTGCTCGTGCGAGAGCCCGTGCGGCTCCTCGAACACCGCGGTGACCACGGCGTGGGCGTCCCGCGGGTTGACGATCGAGAGCCGCTCCAGTGGCTCGGAGACCGTCGCCATGGCTTCGCGCACCATCGGGCCGATGGGCGCCAGGGTGCCGGGCCGCCCGGCGGCGGCACGCGGCACCGGGATCTGGCCGCTCTCGGCGAAGAAGGTCTGCGCCTCGCCCTTGTAGGCCGTGGTGATGCCCCAGGGCATGTACATCACGCCCAGGGTGACGATGCCCGTGTAGGTGATCATCAGGTGGAAGGGCAGGGCGAGCACGCCCGTGACGTTGTGGGCGTCGAGCCAGCCGCGCTGGGGCGCCTTGTCCCGCCGCAGGGTGAAGAAGTCCGCGAAGATGCGCCGGTGCGTGATCACGCCGGAGATCAGCGCCACCAGCATGATCATGGCGCAGAGGCCGACGATCCAGCGGCCCCAGAGGGGCGGCATGTGGAGCTCGAAGTGGAAGCGGTAGAGGAAGTCGCCGCCCTTCGTCTCGCGGATCGCCGCCAGCTCGCCCGTCGCCGGGTCGAGGCGGGCCTGCCCCGGCGGGGTGCCGGGCTTCGTCCGCCAGAACAGGTCGAGCACCGGGCTGTCGGGGGTCGGCAGGCCGATGAACCACGTCCGCGCCCCGCCCGCGTGCCGCTGGAGATGCGCGACGCCGAGCTCGGCCGCCCGCGCCACCGCATCGGGCGAGAGGGGCTCGCCGGAGAACGCCTGGCCCTGTCCGAGCTCGGGCCGCATCCAGCGTGAGATGTCGGCCCGGTAGTAGCTCGCCGTGCCGGTGACGAAGATCGCCAGCAGGACCCAGCCGACGACGAGGCCGGACCAGGTGTGGAGCCAGGCCATGGCTTGGCGGAAGCTCGTACCCATGCGTCCTCCGGGGCGCTCTGTGCGGAAGCCGGCTTACCAGCGGTAGCGCAGGGTGGCGTAGACCGTCCGGGGCAGGCCGTAATAGCAGTTCGAATAGCTGAAGCAGCCCGTGACGGTGCGCGCGTCGAGGAGGTTCTGCGCGTTGAGCTGCATCGTGAAGCCGTTGAGCGTCGCGTCGAAGTGCTTCAGGTCGTAGGACAGCACGGCATCGACGAGGACGCTCTCGGGCACCTTGAAGGTGTTGGCCGGGTCTCCCCACGACGATCCGAGATAGCGCACGCCGCCGCCGAGGCCGAGGCCCAGCAGGGGCCCGCCGGTGAAGCGGTAATCGGCGAACAGCGAGACCGTGGTGTCGGGAATCTGGACGGGCGTGCGCCCGAGGAGCGGCACCGGTTGATTGGTGACCTGGTTGAGCGTCGAGGTGATGTCACCGGAGATGCGGGCATCGATGAACGAGAAGCCCCCGATGACGTTCAGGCCCTCGGCGAGGTTCACCCGCGCCTCGAACTCCAGGCCCTGCACGCCGACCGCGCCGGTCTGCACCACGAAGGCCCGATTGACCGGATCGGGATTCGTGGCGTTCGAGCGGCGGATGTCGAAGGCGGCGGCGGTGAGCAGGATGTCGGTGCCGGGCGGCTGGTACTTGATGCCGGCCTCGAACTGGTCGCTGGTGATCGGGGCGGGGATGCGCCCGACCGAGCCGAAATTCGCATCGAAGATCCGCCCCGAGGTGATCGGCTCGAAGGCCTCGCTGTAGGAGACGTAGGGCGCGAACCCGTTGTCGAAGAGGTAGAGCAGGCTCGCCCGGCCGGTGAAGGCCTCGGAGGGCACGTCCTGGTTCGTCACGACGTTCGTGGCGAGGGTCCGGGTCGGGCCGGAGCTGCTGGCCCAGTCGTAGCGGCCGCCGAGGGTGAGGACGAGGCGGTCGAACTTCACCTGGTCCTGGACGTAGACGCCCGTCTGCTCCGACCTGATCCGCGCATCCGTGGTGAAGGGCGGCGTCGGGATGGTCATGGCGTAGTTGGGCGCCAGCACGTTCAGGCTGGGGGCCGCCGGGAAGGCCGAGGACAGCGTCCGGGTCTCGAAGCTGCGGTAATCGACGCCGACGAGGGCGGTGTGCGCGAAGATGCCGGTGTCGAACTTGCCCACGAGATTGTTGTCGATGGTGTAGGCGTCGATGTCGACCTGGGTCGCGATGCGCGAGCGGTCGATGAGCGGGCCGCTGGCGAAGGGACCGGTGGTGTCGTTGAAGGCGCCGTAGACGCTGCGGTAATCGCCCTCGGTGCGCAGGTAGCGCGCCGCCGAGTGGACGTGCAGGGCGTCGTTGATGTCGTGGTCGAAGATGTAGCCGATCGAGGCCTGGGTCCGGTCCGAGCGCTCGAAGGTGCGGTCGCCGTCGTAGAAATCCACCGGCAGGCGACCGGTGAGTCCGCCGCCGAAGTTGCGCCGGAACAGCGTGCCCACGGCGGGGAAGCCGCCGTAGAAGCCCGAGAACGGGTCGCGCTGGTAGTTGCCGATGACGGTGAGCGAGGTCTCGGCGGAGGGCCGCCAGGTCAGGCTCGGATTGATCAGGACGCGCTCGACCTCCGTGGTCACGGCCGGGCCGTCGCCCTTCCAGCCGAGGCCGATGACGCGGTAGGCGAACTGGTCGGCGAGGGGACCCGCCTCGGCGGCCAGGGGGCCGCCGATGTCGAAGCCGCCGCGCACCTCGTTGAAGCCGCCGCCCTGGACGAAGATCTCGCCGTGGCGGACGAATTGCGGGACCTTGGAGACGAAGTTGACGATCCCGCCCGGGCCCGACTGCCCGTAGAGCACCGAGGCGGGACCCTTGATGACGTCGACGCGCTCCACCCGATAGGGATCGACGGACGGCGCGGCGTCGCGGCTGCCCGGCAGCGAGAGGCCGTCGAGGAACAGCGGGGCGGTGAAGCCGCGAATGAAGAACTGGTCGGTGCGGGTCGCGCCGGCGCCGCCGCGCTGCTCGGTGGTCACGCCGGGCGTGTAGCGCAGGGCCTGGGTCAGGGTGAGCGCGTTCTGGTCCTCGATCTGCTGGCGCCCGATCACCGAGATCGACTGCGCGGTCTCGACGATCGGCGTGTCCGTCTTGGTGGCCACCCGGCTCTGGGTGGCGACGTAGCCGCGCAGGGGGCCAACCGCGCCGCCGGGCTGGCTGCCGGACGCGTTCCGGCCCGCGCCGGCGCCCTCCACCGAGAGGATGTCGAGGGTCACCGTCTCGCTCGCCTGAGCCTTTGCTTCGTTGATGGAGACCCCGACCGCAGCAACGCCGGACAGGAGCGTCGCCAGGAGACAGCGTTGGGCTGCCTGAGCGACGGGACGGGGACTCTCAAGCAACGCAAAACGGTTCACAGCCACAGACCATTCCCGGGAGTGCACGAATTCTGTACCGCGAATGTGAATTGACTTACTTTCGCCAGCACCAAAACGTCTTGGCAGAATTCGTAATTCATCTGCAAGGGATATGTTTTTTACTTATTCCAGACTGAAACTGAGAGGGGAACATCGGGCGGACACGGCCTTTAATCCCGGCCTCTGCGAAAAAAACCGCACTGCGACCCCAAGCGCACAACCCGCGGACGCGGCGTCGAACCAGGGACCCCGGATTAGCCACGCTGCGGCCGCGCAGGATGGACCCGGTTTTTCCGATGAATGTCGGGGAACATCCAGAAAGTCGGCCAATCCTCTGAAAGCAATCCGATGTTTTATGTCTGCCTAAATACCATGCAGATCCGGACGGATACTTGAAAATCCCATAAATAAATCTATGTTAAAACCGTCGCCCGCATCCCGCTGCGGGCGGTTGGGAGACCGCCCGCGCTCTTACCGTCCAGGGAGGAGCGTCATGCCGGATCCGTCACAGTCGCGGTCTTCGCCACCCGATCCGGTCCGGCAGGCCGCAGTGCAGAACCTGCTCCTGCGGGCGATGGGGCCGGAGGATTTCACCCGGCTCGCGCCGCACCTGGAGCCGATGGCGGGCGATTTCCGCCAGTTCCTGATCCGGCCCAACCAGCCGGTCGAGCGGCTGTACTTTCCCGAGAGCGGATTCGTCTCGATCGTCACCGAGGCCTCGGCCGGCCGGGTCGAGATCGGCCTGGTGGGGCGGGAGGGCCTCGTCGGCGCCACGCCGATCCTGCTCGACAGCGATCGGACGCCGCACCAGGCCTACGTGCAGAACGCCGGCCGCCTGCTCGCCATCGACGCCCCGGCGCTCCTGGCGGCCGTCGGGCAGAGCCCGTCCCTGCGCCATCTGCTGCTGCGCTTCGTCCAGGTCCAGATCGTCCACCTGGGCAAGACCGCCTTCGCCAACGCCACCTTCACCATGGACGTGCGCCTGGCCGCCTGGCTGCTGATGTGCCACGACCGGATCGACGGCGACGACATCGCCATCACGCACGAGTTCCTGGCCCTGATGCTGGGGGTGCAGCGCTCGGGGGCGACCCTCGCGGTCCAGATCCTCGAGGGCCAGCACCTGATCCGGGCGCGGCGCGGGCGCATCACCATCCTCGACCGCCCGGCGCTGCTCGATCTGGCGGACGGGAGCTACGGCACCGCCGAGGCCGAGTACGCCCGGCTCATCGGCGGCGCCTGATCCCCGCGCGGGGCACATCCCCGACAGGAGCCGCTCAGGCCGCCAGGGGCAGGGCCTCCGGCACCGGGGCGGCCGAGCGGATCGCGAGGAAAGCCTCCACGGCCGCCAGGGAGTCGAAGGCCATGAATTCCGGGCGCAGGGGGGCGGGAAGCCCCGCGAAGGTCAGGCTCCGGAACGTGTCGGGATGGGGATAGAGCTGGTACGGCCCACCCGGATCCAGGGGCGGGAACAGGATCGCCACCTTCCGGCCGCCGAGCCGGACGAGGCGGGTGCTGCTGTAGGACAGGGTCTCGATCGTGTAGGCGGCCCGCTTCGACGCGCCCTTCGTGATGCCTCGCATGGTGCCTTCCTCGCTTGCGTCTCGTCTTCGAACCGCGCCGGAGGCCGCCCCCGGTCCCCGCCCATCCGGCCTCAGGATTTCACGCCGCCCTGGCCACCCGCATCAGCTCGCAGAAGGCGAGGAGCAGGACGCGCCGGCCCCCGGCGTCGTGGACGTCGACGATCCAGTCCGACCAGTCGAGTTGCGCCCCCACCCGCTCCATGGCGTGCAGGGCCACCTCCACGGCGTGGAAGCGGATCTGGGACTGGTCGGCGATGGCGATCCCCGTCGGGTCGATGATGGCCACGTGGCCGTCGGTGCAGTGGAACCGGTAGTGGGAACGGGGATCCCGCAGGACGGTCATGTCCGGGCCTCCAATGCCCGGGACGTCCCTGTCGGGAGCGTCACCGGGGCCTGTTGTCCGGTGTTCGAGACCGGCGCGTGCGACGTCGTCCCGAGGATATAAGTTCTTCTTTTGTTCTCATCAAGATTCCGGCCCTGCGCGTTCTGACGCGGGCTTGAACAGCCTTGAACAGTCTTTGCGCGGCCTTTGCGCGGCCTTGCGGCAAAGCTTGCCCAGGAACATCCGGGACCTGGGCGGTGCCGGTCGCGCACGCCTCCGGAGCCTGCGTCCTCACTCCGGATCTTGGACCCTGCCTCGTCCGCGGCCGAGACCGTTCCTAGCCGCGCTCGCGCAGCCACTGGCCGAGCTTGGTCCAGCGCCGGGTCTGGCGGCTGCCGGACACCGCCGTCCGGATCGCCCGGGGCTGGCCCACCAGCACCACGAGCTGCCGGCCCCGCGTCACCGCCGTGTAGAGCAGGTTGCGCGCCAGCATGGTGAAGTGCTGGTTCACGATCGGGATCACCACGGCCGGGTACTCGGAGCCCTGGCTCTTGTGGATGGTGGTGGCGAAGGCCGGCACCAGGGTGTCGAGCTCGCCGTACGGGTAGGCGACCTCGCGCCCGTCGAACGCCACGATCACCGCCTGGTCCTCGGCCTCGAGGCGCACCACCCGCCCGAGATCGCCGTTGAAGACGTCGCGGTCGTAGTCGTTCTGCGTCTCCATCACCCGGTCGCCGGGGGCGAAGCGCCAGCCGAAGCGCTCCACCGCGGTCTCGGGGGGCGGGTTCAGCACCTGCTGGAGGGCGTGGTTCAGGTTGCGGCTGCCCAGAACCCCGCGCAGCATCGGTGTCAGCACCTGGATGTCGCGCAGGGGGTCGAGGCCGAAGCGGGCGGGGATGCGCCGCGTCACCACCTCGATCAGCCGGTCGAGGCCGATCTCGGGATCGTCCACCGCGATCCAGTAGAAATCCGCCGCCGCGTCCGGGGACACGCCCCCCGGCCCCGGAGATTCCGCCTCCGGCCCCGGAGGTCCGGATTCCGGCCCGGGAGGCCTTGCCTCCGGCATCAGGCCGCGATTGATCCGGTGCGCGTTGACGACGATCCGGCTCGCCGCGGCCTGGCGGAAGACCTCGGTCAGGCGGGCGACCGGGACGCGCTCCGAGGCGATGAGGTCGGCCAGGACCTGGCCCGGCCCCACGGAGGGCAGCTGGTCGACGTCGCCCACGAGGAGCAGGGCCGCCCGCTCCGGCACCGCCTTCAGGAGGGCGTTCATCAGCGGCACGTCGATCATCGAGGCCTCGTCCACGACGAGGAGGTCGCAATCGAGGGGGTTCTCGGCGTCGCGGGCGAAGCCGCCCCGGGCCGGGTCGACCTCCAGCAGCCGGTGGAGGGTCCTGGCCGGGAGCCCGGTCTGCTCGGTCATGCGCTTGGCCGCCCGGCCGGTGGGGGCGGCAAGGAGCACCCGCACCCCCTTGGCGACGAGGATGCGCAGGAGCGAGTCCAGCGTGCTGGTCTTGCCGACCCCCGGGCCGCCGGTGAGGACGCAGAGCCGGGCGGCGAGCATCGTGCCGATGGCGGCGGCCTGCGAGGGCGACAGGGTCTTGCCCGTGCGGCCCTCGACCCAGGGGATCGCCCGGGCGAGGTCGATGGCGGGCCAGGGCGGGGCCCCGTCGCGGCGGTCGATCAGGCGGTCGGCGATGGCGCGCTCGGCCCCGTGCAGGCCCTTGAGGAACAGGCAGGTCTCGGCCCCGGACGTCCCGACCGCGATCGTGTCCGCCACCACGTCCGCGCCGCGCAGTTCCAGGGCGATGGCGAGGCGGATCAGGTCCGGCTCGACCTCCAGCAGGCGCTGGGCCAGCGCCACCAGGCGCTCGGTGGGCAGGCCGCAATGGCCCTCGTCGGTGGCGGTCTGGAGCGCGAAGGTGACCCCGGCGCGCAGGCGCTGCGGCGCCTCCCGGGCCATGCCGAGGCGCATCGCGATGGCGTCGGCCGTGCGGAAGCCGATGCCGCGGATGTCGCGGGCGAGCCGGTAGGGATCCTGCGTCATCACCGCGATCGCGTCGCGGCCGTAGGTCCGGAAGATGCGCACGGCCCGGGCGGTGCCGACCCCGTGGGCGTGCAGGAAGATCATGATCTCCCGCACCCGCTTCTGCTCGGCCCAGCCGCGCAGGATGCGGGCGGCGCGCTTGGGGCCGATCCCCTCCACCTCCGTCAGCCGGCCGGGCTCCGCCTCGATGACCGCGAAGGTGTCCGCGCCGAACAGGGCCACGATGCGCTGCGCCATGGCCGGGCCGATGCCCCGCATCTGACCGGAGGCGAGGTAGCGCACGATGCCCTCGCGGCCCGTCGGCGGCGTCACCCGCAGGGTCTCGGCCCGGAACTGCAGCCCGTGCTGGCGGTCGCTGGTCCAGCGGCCCGCGGCGGCGATCCACTCGCCCGCCGCGATCGCCGGGGCGTGCCCCACCACCGGCACGAGGTCGCGCTTGCCCGCCGCCTGGACCTTGAGCACGCAGAAGCCGGTCTCGGCGTTGTGGAAGGTGACGCGCTCGATGGTGCCCGCGAGGGTGTCGGGGGGCTCCCGAGACGCCTGAAGCCGAGACGCTTGAGGTCGAGTCCCCTCAAGCCGAGCCTCCTCAAGCCGAGTCTCCTGGCCTGCCTGCGGTTCGAGATCTCCCGGGCGGATCATCCTGTTCACGCCACCGGCCCTGCGTCACGGCGTCCTGGAGCGGGCCGCCGCGGCAGCCCGGTTTCGGGGGTCAGGCCGCGCGCCGGCCCGGCTTTTTGGGCGGCCAGCCCAGGGCGACGAGGCGGGCGCGGGCGTAGTCGCGGACCTCGTCCCGGGTGCCCGGCGGCATCCGGGCGAGCACCTGCTGGGTCTCGGCGTCGAGCATCAGGTCGGTGACGGCGTCGATGCTGTCCTGGTCGTCGATGCGGCGCTTCAGGTCGGCCTCGGCCTCGGTCACCGCGTCGAACGGGTCGGAGTCCGCGAAGGCGTCGTCGACGGCCTGGATCGCGGCCGGGGACCCGGCCCGGAACTCGTCCGCCTCCTCCTCGGAATAGACGAGGCCGTGCAGCTCCAGGAGCTTGAGGATCACCCGGTCCTTGGCCCGCTTCTCGGCCATGGCGTAGACGTAGCCGGCCTGCTTGCCCGAGACCCGGTAGTTCACGTTGACCAGGGCCTCGCCGATCGACCACTCGACCCGCTCGGTCCCGGCCTTGGCGCCTGCCATCCGACCAGTGACCAGGATCACGGCCTCGTCGCGCTCGGCCCGCACCAGGGTCGGCGGGTCGAAGGCGATGCCGGCCTGGGCGGCGATCCGCTCCAGGGTCCGGTGGTAGATCACCGCCGTGCCCTGCACCCGCCAGACATTGCCGCCGAAGGGTTCACCGTAGCGGACCAGGATGTCCGCGATCTGCTTGTCCGCCGTTCGCATCAGGCCTTCTCGTCGAGGCTGCCCAGGAGGCTGGGCGCAGGCCGTGACCCACGGCCACGTTCCTGATATGTTCCAGAAGATGTGATGTGGTCCCTGGGCCGTGTCATGACAAGTGGGCGCCCACGTGGATGCGTTGACGCCGAACTCGCCGTAGAAGAGGCGCCGGACCTCTGCTGTCCTCCGGAGCCGCAGCGCGAACAGGAGCGCCGATGACCTCGCTGATCTTCTCCGTGTCGAGCCCCGAGGGCGAGGGCACTTACCGGATGGAGGCGACGAAGACCTCGCGCGGCGTGCGTTTTACCTGCACCTGCCCCGAGGGCGTGGCGCAGGCGCATTGCGAGCACCGCATCGCCCTGCTGCTCGGGGAGGTCGGCCACCTCGTCTCGGTCGATCCGGCGGCGGTCGCGGCGCTCTCCGCCCTGACCCGGGGCTCGCCCCTGATGCACGCCATCCACCGGCTGGCGCAGGCGGAGGCCGCCGAGGCCGAGGCCCGCGCCGACCTGGAGCGCGCCCGGCAGGTGCTCGCCACCATCTTGGGCGGCTGAGGCCGCCATCCTCTCGGGCGGCTGGGGCCGCCATCTTGGCCGCATGACGCCGCCATCTCGGGCGGGCGCCGCCGCCGGGGGGCGCAGATTCCGGGATTTCGCGCGGCGCGGCTCAGCCCCGGTCGGGCCGGGCCTCCCAGATCGCCGCCTCGACGAAGGGGCGCTTCAGCTGTGGGCCGGCGCCGCTGCGCAGGACGAAGTCGTTGGCGCCGGGATGGCGGCGGATGGCCTTGCCGAGGTTCAGCCGGTAGCCCGCCCCGAACACGAAGGGCGGCGCCATCGGGTTGGCCATGTAGGCGTCCACGGCCGCCGTCACCTCGGTCGCGGGAATGAGGCCCAGGTCGCACAGGGCGCGAATCGTCAGCTTCTCGGTCATGCGCTCCTCCATAGGCCCCCGGGGGGCCGGGCCGCAACGCGACCCGTCGCACGGGGCGCGGACGCGGTCTTGAGCCGCGGGAGCGCAGGGGCTACCTCTTGGGACGGGGGCCAAGCTTGCCGGAACCCCGGCTCCGCGCCGCGCGGGGCAGGGACGTTCCGAAACGCCGTCCCCTCGGCCGAAAGTGCATCCGTGGCGCCCACCCTTTCCCCACCGCTCCCCCCACCCGAGCCCGAGGCCGGTGCCCGCCCGCGGGTGAGCGCGCGGGGCCGCCTGCGGACCTACTTCCTCACCGGCATCATCGTGTCGGGGCCACTCGCCATCACGATCTACCTGACCTGGTGGTTCATCAGTCTCATCGACGGCTGGGTGAAGCCCCTGGTGCCGGCGAGCTACCTGCCCGACCATTACCTGCCGTTCTCGATCCCGGGGCTGGGCCTCCTGATCGCCTTCGTGGCGGTGACCCTGCTGGGCTTCCTCACCGCCAACCTGGTGGGGCGCAGCGTCGTCGAGTTCGGCGAGGTGCTTCTGGCCCGCACGCCGGTGATCTCCGGGCTCTACAAGGGCCTGCGCCAGATCTTCGAGACCCTGTTCTCCGCCAACGGCACCTCGTTCCGCACGGTCGGCCTCGTGGAATTCCCCGTGAAGGGCACCTGGTCCGTGGTGTTCCTGTCCGCGCCGGCCGCCCCGGACGTGCAGGCCGCCCTGGGCCCGGGGGGCGACCATGTCGGCGTGTTCCTGCCCTGCGCGCCCAACCCCACCACCGGGTTCTTCTTCTACCTGCCGCGCACCGACATCGTGGAGATCGCCATGAGCGTCGACGACGCGGCCA
This sequence comes from Methylobacterium sp. V23, assembly GCF_002917135.1. Classification (NCBI taxonomy): domain Bacteria; kingdom Pseudomonadati; phylum Pseudomonadota; class Alphaproteobacteria; order Hyphomicrobiales; family Methylobacteriaceae; genus Methylobacterium; species Methylobacterium sp. V23. Next base: position 179,195 of record NZ_PDHT01000007.1, on the reverse strand, counting down.
AGCTGGTGATGTCGGCCGGCGTGATCCAGCCCGACGACCCGCATGCGCGCGATTCCCACACCAAGGATCCGCAGGCGCGCTTCCAGGCCATGGCGGCCTCCCTGCGGGCGACCCACGGGGACGCGCCCAAGATCGACGCCTGAGGTCGATGCCTGAGATCCCAAGATCGACGCCTGAGATCGACGCCCGACCCGGACGGGGTCAGCCCGCCCCGAGCAGGCGGATCGCCGCGTCGCGCTCGAACAGGTAGAGCAGCACCCGGAGCGCCTGGCCGCGCGCGCTCTTCAGGCCGGGGTCGCGCTGGACCACGAGCTGCGCGTCGTCGCGGGCCACCTGGAGCAGTTCGGCGTCGTTCTCCAGGCTGGCGAGGCGGAAGGCGGCCATCCCGGATTGCCGGGTGCCCAGCACCTCGCCCTCGCCGCGCAGGCGCAGGTCCTCCTCGGCGATGCGGAAGCCGTCCTCGGTCTCGCGCATCATCTCGAGGCGCGCCCGCGAGACCTGGCCGAGGGGGCCGCGATAGAGCAGGAGGCAGGTGGAGGCGCGCGTGCCCCGCCCGACCCGGCCGCGGAGCTGGTGGAGCTGGGCGAGGCCGAAGCGCTCGGCATGCTCGATGACCATGATGGTGGCCTCCGGCACGTCGACGCCGACCTCCACCACCGTGGTGGAGACGAGGATCTTGGTCTCGCCCCGCTGGAAGCGCTCCATGGCGGCGTCCTTGTCGGGCCCCGGCATCTTGCCGTGGATCAGCCCGACCGCATCGCCGAAGCTGTGGCGCAGGTCCGCGAAGCGCTCCTCGGCCGCGGCGAGGTCGACGAACTCGGATTCCGCCACCAGGGGGCAGATCCAGTAGACCCGGTCGCCGGCGGCCAGCGCCCGCCCCAAGCCCGCCACCACCTCGTCGAGGCGGTCGGTGGAGACGAGGCGGGTGGCGATCGGCTGGCGCCCGGCCGGCTTCTCGTCGAGCACCGAGACGTCCATGTCTCCGAAGCAGGTCAGCGCCAGGGTCCGGGGAATGGGCGTCGCCGTCATCACCAGGATGTCGACGGCCGCGCCCTTGGCTCCCAGCGCCAGGCGCTGGTGCACGCCGAAGCGGTGCTGCTCGTCCACCACCGCCACGCCGAGATCGGCGAAGACCACGCTGTCCTGGAACAGCGCGTGGGTGCCGACCACGATGTCGACCGCGCCCGCCGCCAGGGCCGCCAGGGTGGCGCGGCGCTCCGAGGCCTTGTCGCGCCCGGTGAGGAGGCGCAGGCGCAGGGGCGCGGCCAGGGGGGCCAGGCGTTCGAAGTGCTGGCGCGCCAGGATCTCGGTGGGGGCCATCAGGGCCGCCTGGCGCCCGACCTCCACGGCCGAGGCCATGGCGAGCAGGGCCACCGCGGTCTTGCCGGCGCCGACATCGCCCTGGAGCAGGCGCAGCATGCGCCGGTCGGAGGCGAGGTCGCCGCGGATCTCGGCGACGGCCCGCCGCTGCGCCCCCGTCAGCCCGAAGGGCAGGGCGGCCTCGATCCGGCCGCTGACGCGCCCGTCCCCCGCATTGGCCCGGCCGGGGGCCCGGCGGTTGCGGGCCCGCATCAGGGCGAGGGCCAGCTGCGAGGCCAGGAGCTCGTCGTAGGCCAGGCGCCGCCGGGCCGGGGAGCGCGGGGGGGCGCCGCCGCCCTCGGGCACGGGGGGCGGGGCCGCCTCCGGCCGGTGCTCGGCCCGCAGGGCGTCGGCGAAGGCCGGCAGCCCCTCGCGGGCCGCCCAGGCCGGGTCCAGCCACTCGGGCAGCACCGGCAGGCGCTCCAGGGCGGCATGGGCCAGCTTCGAGATCGCCCGGGAGGTCAGGCCCTCGGTGGCGCCGTAGATCGGCTCGACGGTGGGCTGGGCGGCGAGCCCCGCCTCGTCGACGATGCGGGCGGGATGGACCATCTGGCGCTGCCCGTCCCAGAGGTCGATGCGCCCGGTGACGTAGCGGTGGCTCCCCAGCGGCAGCATCTTCTCGACCCGGGCCTGGGGCATGCCGAAGAACACCAGGGTGACGTCCCCGGTGGCATCCTCCACCAGCACCCGGAAGGGCCGCCGGCCCGCCCCGGGCTGGGGCGCCCGGTAGCCCGTCACGGTGACGCCCACGGTGACGGGCTCGCCGGGGGGCGCCTCGGCGATGGAGCCCATCAGGCGCCGGGCGACGCCGCCCTGCGGCAGGTGGAACAGGAGGTCGACGATCCGGGCCGGCTGCTCGGGCGTGCCCAGCAGCCGCTCGATCATCGGCGCCATCTTGGGCCCGATGCCGGGCAGGCCGCGCGCGGGCGCGAAGAGGGCATCGAGGACGCTCGGGCGGAGCAGGGGCTGGCGGGACGCGGCGTCGGTCATGCGGCTCGGAGGCGGAAAGCGGGCGGAAGGAAATCGCGAGGAAGCAAAGCTCGAGGAAGGGCGCCCGGAGGAGGGGGCAGGCCCGGGTGGAATCGGACGGCGCGGGCGCGGGCGCCCGCCCCGCGCACGGGCGGGATGGCGGCGCGGCCCGCTGTCTCTATATACGCCTCGGAAGGCTTGGTCCCGCGGCGGATGACGCACGGGGGCCGGGCCGGGGCCGCCCTGATTTCACAGGATCCTCCGATCCAGGGATCACGGCATCCCGGGATCACAGCATCACAGGCTGACCGCATGTCCGGCACCACCCGCACCAGCGCCGACCTCGATCCGCGCCGCCGCCGCACCCTCTTCCGCGCCTGGCACCGCGGCATCCGCGAGATGGACCTGATCATGGGCCGCTTCGCCGATGCCGAGATCGGCACCTTCACGGAGGAAGAGCTCACCACCTTCGAGGCCCTGATCGAGGTGCCCGACCGCGACCTGTTCCGCTGGCTGACCGGCGAGGACGCGGCGCCCACGAACTACGACACCCCGGTCTATCGCCGCCTCAAGGCCTTCCACAAGCACGACGCGCCGATCCACTAGGCCACGGGGCGGCTCGCGCCCCGTCCCGCCCCCGGGATTGCCGCGTCTCCGGTTGGTCAGTCTCTGGTTCGTGGGCGCCGCAGGCGGCCGCCGCGACGCCGGGGTCGTGCGAAGAGCCTCGAAAGGGTGGGGTCGACCCGGACCGTCACCGCAGAACATCAGAAGACACGATATCAAAAGATAAGACGAACACTGGCCGGGAGGACTCTTTCTGCCCCCGATCCGCGGGAGCAGACCGTAGATCCTCAGACGTCGGCAGCGATACCCAAAAAACGATCGAGTTGTTCTACCGCGAATCAACCAAATCGGTTCAAAACTTCGTCAGAATCAAGGGCGCAATGCTTTTGAAACTTTCGCGACTTACTCTGCGCTTGAGAACAGACAAGAAAAATATAGCGCAGGTCTATATTATGGGATCCTTGATGAAGCGGCGCGTTTTCGCGTATGCGGCGGGTTTGACCTGTTGTTTCGGGTGCCTCCACGCCTACGCCCATGCCGCGAACGTCGCCGGCATCGTGATCCAGAAAGCCCGACAATTCGGCTTCCAGGCCGTCACCCTGCAGGCCGGCGGGTCCATCGTGCTGTCCAACGAGGAGGCGACGGCCGTCCACCACGCCTATATCGAGGCGGACGGCATCCGCCGCGACTTCGGCGACCAGGCCCCCGGCAGCCGCACCACGATGGTGTTCCCGCAGCGGGGCGACTTCCTCGTCCTGTGCGGCGTGCATCCGAAGATGAAGCTCGCCGTCCACGTGGACTGAGCGGCCGGCCGCCGCCCGCGGCCGCGGCCGAGCGGACCCGCCGCGCGATCCGCTCGGATGGGCATCGGTCCCGGCAGATCTTGTCCCGGGCAGCGCTTGTCCCGGGCCGATCTTGTCCCGGAACAGGTTCGGTCACCGACCGTGGGCGTGCACCGCCGGCCGGCGGTCGGCCGAGGACAGGAACTGCACGTTCAGGCTGGTGCCGGACCGGTTCCGCACGGCGCAGTCGAACCGGCGTCCATCCCCGTCGACGACGACCGCGAAGCGGTCCGGCACCGTTGCGGGCTGGCCCAGTTGCAGGCGCGCGCCGCCTTCGGACAGGTCGCGGATGGAGCAGGCGATGCGCGCGCCGCCGGGCAGGTGGATCGCGGCGCGCAGGAGGACGCGCGTCCGCCGGTCGGTGCGCCGCTCCTCCATGCCGATGGTCCAGTCGTCCAGGCCCGTGCTGATGCTCGACACCCCGTCGGCCGCCTGCTGCATGCTGGCCAGGATCGCGCCCGTGGCCTGGGCCTGCTCGTCCATCGCGGCGGTGACGCCGTCGACATGCCGGCTGATCGTGCCGATCGCCGCCGTGATCGTCGCCAGGGTGGTGGCGACCTCGCCGGAGACCGCCTGCATGCCGGCGATCTCGCTGCTGATCCGGTTCGTGGCGGCGGCGGCCTGGCCGGCCAGGTTCTTCACCTCGGTGGCGACCACCGCGAAGCCGCGCCCGGCCTCGCCGGCCCGGGCCGCCTCGATCGTCGCGTTAAGGGCCAGGAGATTGATCTGCTGGGCGATGTCCGTGATCATCGTGGCGACGCCGCTCATCGCCTGGGCCGCGCCCCGCAGCCGCTCTGTGGCGGCATCCGCCTCCCCGGCCCGGCCGTGGATGTCGTCCACCACGGTCTTGGACTGGGCCATGCTGCGGGAGATGTCCAGCGCGGAGGCGTTCATGACGTCGGCCGCGTCCGTGACCGCCTGGACGTTGTCGAGGGTGCGCTCGGCGGCCTCGACCGCGACGGAGCGCGCCGCCATGTTGGCGGTGACGTCGGTGGCGTACTTGACGATCTTGGTCAGGCGGCCGGCGGGATCGAAGATCGGGTTGTAGCTGGCCTGGATCCACACGGACCGGCCGCCCTTGCCGAAGCGCTGGAACATGCCCGACGCGAAGCGGCCGGCGCGCAGGCGGTCCCAGAAGGCGGCATACTCCGCCGTCTGGGCGTAGCCGGGCTCGACGAACTGGGCGTGCGGCCGGCCCCGGATCTCCTCGATCCCGTAGCCGAGCGCCGTCAGGAAATTGGCATTGGCGTCGAGGACGGTCGCGTCGGGGGCGAACTCGATCACCGCCTGCGAGCGGTTGACCGCCGCCAGCTGCGCCATCGCGTCCGCGACCTGCAGCTTCTGCGCGGTGATGTCGGTGGCGAACTTGACCACCTTGATCGGCACCCCGTCCCGGTCCCGGATCGGGTTGTAGGTGGCCTGGATCCAGATCTCGCGGCCGCCCTTGGCGATGCGCTTGAACTCGCCCGAGCGGAACTCGCCGCGGGCGAGTTCCACCCAGAACGCGCGGTACGCGGCCCCGGCGCGCTCCTCCGGGTCGACGAACAGGCCGTGATGGCGGCCCTGGACCTCGTCGAGGCTGTAGCCCACTGCGGCCAGGAAATTGGCGTTGGCCGCGAGGATCGTGCCGTCGAGGCCGAATTCGATGACGGCCTGGGAGCGCTGCAGGGCCTCGAGTTGCCCGTCATGGTCGATGGCCCGCAGCACCTCCGCGGTGACGTCGGTGGCGAGCTTGACCACCCGGGTCACGCGCCCGGCCCGATCGCGGACCGGGTTGTAGGTGGCCTGGATCCAGACCGCCCGGCCATCCTTCGCGAAGCGCTTGAACGCGCGCGTCTGCGGCTCGCCGCGGCGCAGGGCGTCCCAGAACGCGCGGTAGGCCTCGCTGGCCTGCTCCGCGGGGGAGACGAAGCGCCCGTGGGGCTGTCCCGTCACCTCGGAGAGGCTGTAGCCCATCAGGTCGAGGAAGAGCCCGTTGGCGGTGAGCACCGTGCCGTCGGGGGTGAACTCGATGCGCGCCCGGGACCGGTCGATGGCCGCCATCAGCGCGCGCAGATCAGTGTCGAAGAACGGCACGGAGGTGTTCCCGCGATGCGCATCCCGCATCTGCGCTCTTTCTATTCGCTTTCCATTAAGCAAACCCGAAACACCTTAAAGGCGAGCGACCGATGAACACCAAACTTTGACGACCCATGCCCTGCGGAGACCGAGACTGACCGTTCGGTTGCTGAAGGGAAGCCCCGGCGTTGCTCGGCAGGCGAGGGGCCGCCCCGATCGGGTGGCGGCCCTCGCGGTCGGCACCGGGGCTGGCCGGCCGGCCGGGCCGGCAAAAACCTTGACAATATTCCTAAATCGTGTTCCTCTCTCCCGACCTGCCGCCCGTACGAATCGGGAGCCCGACCGGAGACCGACCGGGTGGGCTTGGGGGCGGCGGGGCGGTGCCCGCGTCGGTGGCTTCGGTCGCTGCCGCCTCGGGCGACGGCTCGCTATGACCGCCGGCTCGGCACAGGGCGGCGCGCCGGGGGAGGAAATGCCCCCGCCGTCCGACCCGTCGCTGGGACAGCGGGAAGAAGCTGCGGCGCCGCCCATGACGAGGCGGCGTGCGACGAAGGCTCGCTCCGAAGCGTGCGGGGTCTCCCCAGAACCCGCCGAACTTAGCGCCAGCGCGAGACCCGTCGGAGACACCGCGACGCCAACGGCCGCGGCGGCGACGCCGGCGCTCAGGGACGCCGGGGAACCGGCACATCATCAAGCGCAACACAGGGTTCCGCGGCGTCCCGCGTCCCCGTTCCGCGCCTCGAACCCGGGTGCGTCGACCCTGCGGCGACGCGCCCGACTTGGGCCATGCCCCCGGCGCGGAACCGCGCGCGGGGGTGAAGCCGCGTGGGAAGACAGACCGGGACGACGGGGGCACCCGCTCCCGCAGAGGGACGGGGGAGCCTGGGGCGGGAGAGACTGGGGCGGGAGAGATTGGGGGCGGGGGAGACGGGGTCAGGGGAGCCTGCGCGCTCGGCCGCTGCGCTGGATCAACGCGGTGGGGTGCGTTAACGCCGGTACGGGGGCGCCCGGGTCTGGTAAGGACCGGGCCCGCGGTTACATACGGTCCGGGCCCGCGCGTCCCTCGCGCCCCGGCACCCCTGACCCGTCCGGCGCGGTGGCCGGCGCGGTCCTTCAGACGAACGAAGCCGGACGAACCGTCAGGGTCCGACCGGCGCAGCACGAGTGCAAAACCCCGACCCGATGGCCAAACCCCAACCCGCCAAGCCCCAAGCCAAAGCCCCCGCGCCCCAGACGGCGCGCTTCGCCCTGCCGAAATCCGGTGCCCTCGCCCGGGCCCTGGAGGCGCTGAAGCGCGGCGACAGCCCGACGCTCGCCAACGTGCCGGAGGGGTTCGACGCGGTGGTCGTGGCGGACCTCGCCCGGGCGCTCAGCCGCGACGTCGAGGGGCCGGCGGTGCTGGTGCATGTCGCCCGCGATTCCGGGCGCTCGGCCGCCTTCGTCGGCGCCCTGAAGTTCGTCGCCCCCGAGATCGAGACGCTGAGCGTGCCGGCCTGGGACTGCCAGCCCTACGACCGGGTCTCGCCCAACGGCGCCATCGCGGCCCAGCGCATGACGGCCCTGTCGCGGCTCGCCCGCTCGCGCTCCTCCGAGGAACAGCCCCGCATCCTCTGCACCACGGTCAACGCGCTGATCCAGCGGGTGCCGCCCCGAGAGAAGATCGCGACCGAGACCTTCTCGGCGGCGATCGGCAACGTGGTGCCGATGGACACCGTGACGGCCTGGGTCGAGGCCAACGGGTTCCTGCGCACGGGGACGGTGCGGGACACGGGCGAGTACGCGGTCCGCGGCGGCATCCTCGACCTGTCGCCGCCGGGGCTGCCCAACCCGATCCGTCTCGACTTCTTCGGCGACACCCTGGAATCGATCCGCGCCTTCGACCCCGAGACCCAGCGCACCATCGGGCAGCTGCGCTCCCTCGACCTCGTGCCGATGAGCGAGGTCCAGCTCACCACCGAGACCATCCGGCGCTTCCGCCAGGGCTACGTCTCGAATTTCGGGGCCGCCACCCGCGACGACCGGCTCTACGAGACGATCAGCGAGGGCCGGCGCTATGCCGGCCTCGAGCACTGGATGCCGCTGTTCTACGACCACCTCGACACGCTGTTCGACTACGTGGCCGGCGTGCCGATGGTGTTCGACGCCCAGGTGGACGAGGCGGCGGGCGAGCGCCTGACCCTGATCCGCGACTATTACGACGCCCGCGCCGAGGCGATGAAGGCGCCGTCCCCCGGAGTCGCGCCCTACAAGCCCCTGAAGCCCTCCGCCCTCTACCTCACCCCCAACGAGTGGCGCGACCGGGTCGCGGCGGCCTCCGTCGCCCGGCTCTCGCCGTTCTCGATGCCGGAGAGCCCGGACCGGGCGACCATCGACTGCGAGGGCCGCCAGGGCCGCAGCTTCGCCGCCGAGCGCGCCGACGAGGCCGCCAGCGTGTTCGACGCGGCGGTCGCCCACGTGAAGGACCTGCAGGGATCCGGTCATCACGTGATCCTGGGCTCCTGGTCCGACGGCTCGCGCGACCGGCTCTGCTCGGTGCTGGCCGATCACGGCCTGAAGAAGCCCGTGGCGATCAACACCCTCGTGGCGGTGAACGCCCTGAAGCGCGGCACCGACATCGCCGTCGCGGTCTGGGGCCTGGAATCCGGCTTCGTCGTCGACCGCCTCGCGGTGATCTCGGAGGGCGACATCCTCGGCGACCGGCTGGTGCGCCAGAAGCGCAAGGCCAAGCGCCCGCAGGACATCATCCTGGAGGTGCAGGCCCTCCAGCCCGGCGACCTCGTGGTCCATGCCGACCACGGCATCGGCCGCTTCGTCGGCCTCAAGACCGTGACGGCCGCGGGGGCGCCGCACGATTGCCTGGAGATCCAGTATGCCGGCGGCCTGCTGCTGCTGCCGGTGGAGAACATCGAGCTCCTGACGCGCTACGGCTCGGAGGATGCCGAGGTGGCCCTCGACCGCCTCGGCGGCGGCGCCTGGCAGGCCCGCAAGGCCAAGATGAAGAAGCGCATCCTGGAGATGGCCGGCCAGCTCATCCGGATCGCGGCCGAGCGCTTCGTGCGGCAGGCCCCGCGCCTGCACGCGCCGGAGGGGCTCTACGACGAGTTCGCCGCCCGCTTCGCCTTCAACGAGACCGAGGACCAGGCCAACGCCATCGACGCGGTGCTCACCGACCTCAATGCCGGCCGGCCGATGGACCGCCTCGTCTGCGGCGATGTCGGCTTCGGCAAGACCGAGGTGGCGCTCCGCGCCGCCTTCGCGGGGGCGCTCGGCGGCAAGCAGGTGGCGGTGGTGGTGCCCACCACGCTCCTGGCGCGCCAGCACTACCGGACCTTCGCCGAGCGCTTCAAGGGCTTGCCCGTCGAGGTCGCCCAGATGTCGCGCTTCGTCTCCACCACGGAGATGAAGCGGGTGCGCGACGGCCTCGTCGCCGGCACCGTCGACATCGTGGTCGGCACCCACGCCCTGCTGGCCAAGAACGTCGCCTTCAAGGATCTCGGCCTCATCATCGTCGACGAGGAGCAGCATTTCGGCGTGGCCCACAAGGAGCGCCTCAAGGCCCTCCAGGCCGACGTGCACGTGCTCACCCTGTCGGCGACGCCGATCCCCCGCACCCTGCAGCTCGCCATGACGGGGGTGCGCGAGCTCTCGATCATCGCGACGCCGCCGGTGGACCGCCTGGCCGTGCGCACCTTCGTGACGCCGTTCGACCCGCTGCTGATCCGCGAGGCCCTGCTGCGCGAGCGCTACCGCGGCGGCCAGTCGTTCTACGTGGTGCCGCGCATCGAGGACCTCGCCGAGGTCAAGCGCTTCCTCGACCAGGAGATGCCCGAGACCAAGGTGGCGGTGGCCCACGGCCAGATGGCGGCGGGCCAGCTCGAGGACGTGATGACGGCCTTCTACGAGGGCAAGTTCGACGTGCTGCTCTCCACCACCATCGTCGAATCCGGCCTCGACATCCCCACCGCCAACACGCTCATCGTGCACCGGGCCGACATGTTCGGCCTCGCCCAGCTCTACCAGCTGCGCGGCCGCGTCGGGCGCGCCAAGGCCCGGGCCTACGCTCTGTTCACGACGCCGGCCAACCGCACCCTCACGGTCCAGGCGGAGAAGCGCCTGCAGGTGCTCCAGACCCTCGATACGCTCGGCGCCGGCTTCCAGCTCGCCTCCCACGACCTCGACATCCGCGGCGCCGGCAACCTGCTCGGCGACGCCCAGTCCGGCCACATCAAGGAGGTCGGCTACGAGCTCTACCAGCAGATGCTGGAGGACGCGGTCACGGCCCTGAAGGCCGGCATCGACGAGCCGGTGGAGGAGGCCTGGTCGCCCACCATCGCGCTCGGCGCGCCGGTGACGATCCCGGAGGACTACGTCGAGGACCTCACCGTCCGCCTCGGCCTCTACCGCCGGCTCTCGACCCTGGAGAACGACGCCGAGATGGAGAGCTTCGGCGCCGAGCTCATCGACCGCTTCGGCTCGCTGCCGCCGGAGGTGGAGCAGCTCCTCAAGATCGTCACCATCAAGATCCTGTGCCGCGACACCAACGTGGAGAAGGTCGAGGCCGGCCCGAAGGGCGTCGTCGTCCACTTCCGCGACAAGGCCTTCGCCAACCCGCAGGGGCTCGTGGCCTACGTCGCCGAGCAGGCCTCCTTCGCCAAGGTGCGGCCGGACATGAGCATCGTCTTCGTCCGCGAGCTCGACACGATCCCGGAGCGCCTGAAGGTGACGACGACGATCCTGCGCAGCCTGTCCACGATCGCCCGGCGCAAGAAGGCGGCGTAGCCGGGGGGAAGCAGGCGGCGTGAGGGCCGGAACGCGAAAAGGGCGCGCCGCCGGCACGCCCTTTTCGCAAGGAAGACAACAGGTTGGGATGGTCTCTTCGACCGCCCCCTCAGAGGTCCGGGTGGTTCAGCACGTAGGGGCCGATCTGGCTCTGCAGGTCGATGCAGGCGCCAGACCGGCGGCCCATCGTCTCGTCGACGACGATCACCGGGATGCCGGCCTGGCGCATCTGCTCGCGCAGGCGCTCGGAGAGCTGGGCATAGGCCGGATCGCGCCGGGACGAGGCCTGGAGCAGGATGGCGGCAGGGCGCGCGATGACCGCGAGCACATCGTGCGCCGCCTCAAGCGAGGCGGTGACGCTGGCGTAGCCGAGCTCGGCAAGCTCGGCGGCGAGCGAATGATCGATGGCGCGATGACCATCGTCGACAACGAGAACTTGTTGCAGCGCACCCATGAGCATCAGTGCTAGCCCATCCTTTGTCCCTTGGAAAGAGACCCGTGTGACAACACACGTGAGGGCGGTTGGTTCGCCGGCCACGTTCCGGACGTGACCCTGCCGCCGACTCCCTGAGCGGCGGATGAACCGAACCGATGCGGCGCATCATTCGGTGGGGCTGGCACGCGCGGCCCGCGACCCAACCCGTTCCGGTGAATCGGCAATCCGGCTTTCGGCAGTGCAATCGCGGCGTGGCGGCGGGAGCGGTGGCCGATCGCCAGCGGGCCTCCCGCTCCCCCGGCTGGCCGCCCGGAAGCCGGGCGGTTCAGGCGCGCCGGATGGCGAGGGTGCGGTCGTCCTCGACGCCGGCGGCGAAGGGCGAGGGCGCCCAGGCGTCGACCGTCTCGGGGATCAGGATATCGCGCTGCAGCGGCTCGGCGTGGCAGGCCCGGCCCCGGAAGGCGAGGTGCCCGTCCGGGTCCCGCCGCAGGGCCATGAGGGTCGAGAACAGGTGCGCGCGCTCGGGATGGGTCAGCGCCAGGGCGACGTCGTTGGCCTCCCGGGCACCGGCCAGGAGGGCGGTCTCGTCGAAGGCGACCACGTCGATGACCGGGCGATGAGCCTCGGAGGCCAGGGTGCGCGGACCGAGGCGCCCCGGGGCGCGATGCGCGAGGACGATGGCCTCCAGCGTCCGCGGCAGGCGGCTGGCGGCGAGGTTTCGCTCCAGCGCCGCCGGTACGACGAGGCGGGTCGGCAGCGGCCGGCCGAGGGCGTCGGCAAAGCTGCGGGCCTCGAACACCGGGAGCGTCTCGAGGCCGGCACCCGCCACGAGGGCCGCCCCGAGGCCGGTCACGAGGCCGCGCAGGTCGCTCTGCGGCACCAGGCTGAGGATGCGGTCCCCGGGCTGAACCCGCGCGGTGACGAGGTAGACGGCGATGGCCGCTAGCAGGGCATCGCCGCTGCGGTGGACCGGATGGGCGGGATCGCCCGCGGTGAAGCTGATGAGGCCGCCGGGCCCGGGGACGAAGGGGCCGCCCGCATGGTCGAGGGCCATGGCGTCGAGGCTGATCACGCCGTCCGGAACGTCCGGGCCGAAGGCGGCGAGGTAGCGCAGCCCGAAATACCGGACCGCGACCCGGCACAGGCGCTCGGCCAGGGCGAGGGGGCCGAACCGGGTCTGGGTGATGACCGCCGGGAGGGCGGCCTGCTGCACGGCGGCGAGGAGCCCCTCCTCGTCGAGGCTCAGCGGCAGGAGGCACGGGATGTGGCCGGCAGCCTCCACGGCCAGGTAGGCGAGAAAGCTCTCGGAGCTGCCCGGGAGGGCGATGCCGATGCGGCTGCCGGGGGCCAGGCGCCAACTGCGCAGGCCGTTGGCGAGGCGGGCGACGATCTCGGCCGCCGCCGCGTAGGTCCAAGTGATGGCGGGCCGCCCGCTCCAGAGGGGCTTGTGCGGCGGATCGACGAAGGCGACGCGCTGGGGATGGGCATGGGCCGTCCCCGCCAGAAGGGTGCAGAGGCGCTGCGCCCGGGGCGGAACCCGCACGCTATCGGGCCCCTCGCCCGCAGGACTCCCCGGCGCGGCCCCGGACCCGACCAGGGCCGGACGGCCGGGTCCGGGCAGGGGCCCGCCGGCCACGCGGCGGCTGGCCTGGGATAGGGGAATTCCCGCCCGGACCGAGTCCAGGAGATGGGAGGCTTGGAACTGGGCTGCTTGCTGCGCCGGCACGTACGCTGACTCCCGCGACCCACCGTTCATGAAGGTTTAGGGTTAAGCCCGCCTTAACCCCGGCGCCGCCGCGGCCCGCCGGCTACGGCCGTGGTGTCATGTCTTCGCCGCATTCGGGGGGAAAGCAGGCCGCCCTGTCGTCGGGACGGGACTGCGCCATCGATGGTGCGGTCCGCGGGTTGCCGCGCGGTGGCGGAGGGTCTCATCCGCTGCACCGCTGCGATCCCGGTCCAGTCGTGGTCTCGGCCCAGGGGGATGTCGGCTTCGAAGCGATCTCGGTCGAAAGGTGCCTGTCCGGCGGGCCTGGTGCGATGAATGCGCCGGGCCAGGGCCGAACGGACGTCCGAACGCCCGAAGCGCCCTTGAAGTCCGAACCGTTCGATGCGAATCCGCGCCCCAGCTTCGAGGCGCATCCCGCGAGCCGAATCCGTTACGCCGTCATCTTAAGGGGTCAGAGCTGATGTTCTTCGCCAACCGTCCCGCGCGCCCGCTGCGCGTCGCCGCGTTCCTCGCCCTGGCGGGCCTTACCGGAGTGACGGGGGTTGCCGGACCGGCTCTCGCGCAGGGAGGCAAGGGCAAGGCCGTGCCGGCCCCGACCGCCCCCGCGCCGACGGCCCCCCCGGCCGCCGCTCCCACCGGCGCGGCCCAGACGGGCCCGCAGATCGTCAACGTGAAATCCGATCCGGCCCAGACGGAATGGACCAAGGTTTGCGGCAAGGACCAGGCCAGCGGCACCGACGTCTGCTACACCACCCGTGACTTCGTCTCCGATCAGGGCCAGCCCGTGCTCGCGGTCGCCGTCTACGAGATGAAGAATGCCGTTCAGAAGCAGGAAGTGCGGGTGATCCGCTACCTGCTGCCCCTCGGCCTGCTGCTGCAGCCGGGCATCCGCTTCACCATCGACGGCCAGCAGGGCACCGCCGGCAAGTTCGCCGTGTGCTTCCCCAACGGCTGCTTCGCCGAGGCCGGCAATGTCGGCCCCGAGCTCGTCACCGCGATGAAGAAGGGCACCACCCTCAACGTCAGCGTCCAGAACCAGACCCAGCGCGAGGTCACCTTCGCGGTGCCGATCACCGGCTTCGGCAAGGCCTTCGACGGCCCCGCCATCGATCCGAAGGTGCTGGAGGAGCAGCAGAAGAAGCTGCAGGCCGAGCTGGAGAAGCGCAGCGAGGACATGCGCAAGAAGCTCGAGCAGCAGAACGCCAACGGCGCGGCACCGGCCGCCGGTGCGCCGGCCACCGCGCCGAAGCCCTGAGATCGCAACTCCCGCCGGCCGCTCGCGCGGCCGGCCTTCCAACGCAATGAGGCCGGGCGCGATGCCCGGCCTCATTGCGTTTCACGGGCCTGTCTCCCGGCGCCGATCGGCCCGGTGGGGTCTCAGTTGGCGTGGGCAGCCCCGCGCATCCGGTAGCTGCCATCGGCGCCGCGCTCGAACACCTCGGCGATCCCGGTATGCCGGAGGGCCTCCCCGGAGGTGTCGGTCACGAGGTTCTGCTCGGACACGTAGGCCACGTATTCGCTCTCCGCATTCTCGGCGAGCAGGTGGTAGAACGGCTGGTCCTTGCGTGGCCGGACCTCCTCGGGAATCGCCAGCCACCATTCCTCGGTGTTGTCGAACACCGGATCGATGTCGAAGACGATGCCGCGGAAGGGATAGATGCGGTGGCGCACGACGGCACCGAGGCCGAACTTGGCGGTTCTCATCACGGAATCAGCAGTGATCGTATCGGTCATGCGACGGAAAATAAGCGGCTCCGGGCCACTTGTCATCGGCGGAGCACCGCCGATGACGAAGGGGAGGCGAAAAACGCTCAGGCGAGACCGTAGGTCTTGGCGAGTTCCGGATCCTTCTCGGCCACGAGCTTGGCGAGATCGACGATGACCTTGGCCTGCTTCCAGGTGGCATCGTCCTGCATCTTGCCGTCGAGCATCACCGCGCCGGTGCCGTCGGGCATCGCCTCGACGATCCGCACCGCGAAGGCGACCTCCGCCGGGTCGGGGGCGAAGACCCGCTTGGCGATGGCGACCTGATTCGGGTGCAGGGTCCAGGCCCCGGCGCACCCCATCAGGAAGGCGTTGCGGAACTGGGCCTCGCAGGCCTCTCCGTCGGAGAAGTCGCCGAAGGGGCCGTAGAAGGCCTTGAGGCCGTTGGCCATGCAGGCATCGACCATCTTGGCGATGGTGTAGTGCCAGAGGTCCTGCTGGGCGGAGGCCCGGGCGGCCCCGTCCTGGGTCGGATCGGCAATGACCCGGTAATCCGGATGGCCGCCGCCGACACGGGTGGTCTTCATGCCGCGGGAGGCCGCGAGGTCGGCGGGTCCGAGGCTCATGCCGTGCATGCGGGGCGAGGCGGAGGCGATGGCATCGACGTTGGCGACCCCCTCGGCGGTCTCCAGGATGGCGTGGACGAGGATCGGCTTGGTCACGCCGTGCCGGGCCTCGAGCTGAGCCAGCAACTGGTCGATGTAGTGGATGTCCCACGGCCCCTCGACCTTGGGCACCATCACGACGTCGAGCTTGTTCCCGACCTGGGAGACGATCTCGAACAGGTCGTCGAGAATCCAGGGCGAGTTCAGGGCGTTGATCCGGGTCCAGAGGCCGGTGCCGGAGGCGGCGAAATCGGTGGCCTGGGCCATGGCCACGAAGCCCTTGCGGGCGGCCTCCTTCTGGTCGATCGGCACCGCGTCCTCGAGGTTGCCCAGAACCACGTCGACGGTGGCGGCGAGCTCCGGCACGCGGGCCCGGACCTTGTCGTTGTGGGGCGGAACGAAGTGGATCATCCGCTCCAGCTTGACGGGAAGCTCGCGGAAGGGCGCCGGTGCGCCGGTGGCGAGCGGCTGGAAGAAGCGGCGTGGCAGTTTCATGAGGGTTTCTGGCTCCCAGGAGTTTCTTTGTGTGAGATGCGTTTTGTGTGTGAGATCGGCGTCCCGAACCAGCGGTTAGGGCAAGGTTGACCCTACCGTAAAGGTGCGCGGGCGCACGCACGCCGTTTGCCGTGCCGTCGCTGCGGGACAGGCGGTGGAACGCGTGTCTCCGGCTCACGTTCTCACGATCGAGGGGGGCACCTCACGGACTACGAAGGACGGACCCATGTCCGGATCATCGACCCGGCGGACCGGCTTCCGCCATCCGGTGCTACTCGGGGCGGCCCTGATCGGGCTCAGCCTTCCGCAGACCGCGTTCGCCGCCGAGCGTGCCAGACCGGCCGCCGAGAAGCAGGTTTCGGCGGAGACGCCATCCGGGCGCGTGGCCTTCACGGCCGCGGAGGCCGCGACGGCGCGGCCGGACGGCCTGGCTGCAGGGCTCCGCATTCCCGGCGACGATGCCGCCGCCTTCCGTACCCTGCTGGACGGGGCCTCGGCCGCCAGGCAGCCCTGGCTCGTTCTCTCGGGTGGAGGCGAGAACGGCGCCTACGCGGCCGGCCTGCTCAACGGCTGGAGCGAGGCCGGGACCCGGCCGGATTTCGGCATCATCACGGGCGTGAGCACCGGCGCGATGATCGCACCCTTCGCCTTCATCGGCGCCGCCGGCGACGCAGCCCTGCGCCAGAACTACACCGAGATCTCCGCCGCGGACGTGTTCGAGTTCGGCGGCACGAACGAGGCCCTCACCGATACCTGGCCCCTCAAGCGCAGGATCGACCGGGCGGTGACCCCGGCCCTGCTGAAGGCGGTGGCCGCGGAGCACGCCAAGGGCCGCCGGCTCCTGGTGGCGACCACGGCGGTGGATGGCGAGCGGCCGGTCCTGTGGGACATGGGCGCCATCGCGCAGACCGGGGGCCCGAAGGCGCTGGCGCTGTTCCGGTCGGTGATCCTGGCCTCCTCGGCCGTGCCCGGCGTGTTCCCGCCGGTGATGATCGACGCGGTGGCGGGCGACGGCAGGCACTTCCAGGAGATGCACGACGACGGCGGCACCACCGCGCCGTACTACCTCGCTCCGGAATCGATGCTCCTGGCGAAGGATCCGGCGCCCCTACCGACGCCTCGGGTCTACCTCGTCGTCAACAACAGCCTGGCGCCCGACTTTCAGATGGCGTCGCGCACCACCCTGAGCGTGCTCGGCCGCTCGATGTCGGCGGCGATCAAGGCGCAGACCCGGGCCGCGCTCGCCCTCAGCCAGGGCTTCGCCCGGCGCACCGGCCTCGACCTTCAGGTCGCCCAGATCGACGGGCGCTTCGGGAAAACCTCCGCTGCGCCGTTCGACCAGGCGTATATGAAGGCTCTGTTCGCCCACGGCGTCGCCCTGGGCAAGGCTGGCACCGCCTTCCAGGACGGTGCGACGGACCCGGCGGCGGAGATCGCCACCGGCTCGGTCGACCGCAGGGCGGCGCAGGAGAATCCGGCCCAGCCGCCGGTCCGGAGCGTGGCCGGGCGCTGATCAGCGCATCAGGCTCGGGGCGCCGAGGCGGGGCAGCACGCCCTCGCGCATGACGACGCGACGCAACGGGCCGATCGTCGTCATGGCGAGGAGACCGAGGCCGCGCAGGGCGTCCACCGGCAGGAGGTCGGCGAGCAGGCTGCGGTTGAGCGCATCGACCGCGGTCGACCGCAAGCGCGCGTCGAGGTCGCGCCCGCGGGCGAAGCCGGCCAGCGCCGCGCGCGAACCCGGGTCGCGCCCATCGGACACCGCGCGCATCACCGCATCCCGCAGGGACGCGGCGTCGCGCAGGCCGAGGTTCAATCCTTGCGCGCCGATGGGCGGGAAGACATGGGCGGCCTCGCCGATCAGGGCGAGGCGGGCCGCGACCGGGCTCGGCACCGACAGGCCCCGCATCGGCACGAGGCCGCGCGGCCCGTCGACGCACATCGCCCCCAGCATCGCCTGGGCCTGGTGCTCGACCGCCCGGGCCAGGGCCGCGTCGTCGAGAGCGGCCAAGCGCTTGGCCGGGCTCTCGCCCATCACCCAGACGAGGCTGGAGCGGAGCCCGCCGGGCAGGGGCACCAGGGTGAACGGCCCCTGCCGGGTGTGGAACTCGGTGGAGACGTCGCGGTGGGGCCGGGTGTGGGCGAGAATCGTCGTGATGGCGCTCTGCGGGTAGGACCAGGTGCGGGGCAGGATGCCGGCGGCCTCGCGCAGCTTCGAGCGGGCGCCGTCCGCCCCGGCCACGAGCCGGGCCGACAGGGTGGCCCCTCCGGCCAGCGTGATCGTGGCCGCGTCGGCGCCGGCCGCGAAACCCGCGGCATCCTCTTCGAACAGGGTCAGGTGGGCCGCCGCCCGGGCCTCGGCGCGCAGGCCCTCGACGAGGCGGGCGCTCTCGACGTTCCAGCCGAAGGCGTCGAGGCCGATCTCGGTGGCGACGAAGCGGGCCGGGGGTGGGCGGAACAGGCTGCCGGTGTCGTCGACGATGTGGAGTTCGGCCAGGGGGCTCGCCTGGGGCGCGATCGCGGCCCAGACCCCGAGGGCATCGAGGAAGCGCACCGAGCCGTCGAGGAGCGCCACCGTGCGCCCGTCGGCCACGGGGGCGTGCCGGCCCACCAGGGCGGTGGCGACGCCTTCGCGGGCGAGCGCCAGGGCGAGACTCAGGCCCGCCGCGCCGGCACCGACCACGGCGACCGCGAAGGTCTCGGATTTCGGAGGAAGTGTCGCCACGGGCTCGCGGTCTCCTGAACGGCCTCGGGCCCGTCGGCTGTGCAGGCCGACGCGCCCCCGTAAAACCTAACGCTAACAGAGGCGTGTCACCCCGTCGGTCAAGGCCGCGATGGTGCCGCAGGGGCGAGGCTTGTAGCATCCGGTGCAAGGCCGTGGACATCGGCCGCCCGGAGGACGCCCGTTCCCATGAGCCTGTTCATCGCGCTGCTGGCGCTCGGATTCCTGATGTTCGTCGCCTATCGCGGCTTCAGCGTCATCCTGTTCGCGCCGGTGGCGGCCCTGCTGGCAGTGCTGCTCACCGATCCCGCGGCGGTGCTGCCGGTCTTCTCCGGCCTGTTCATGGAGAAGATGGTCGGCTTCGTGAAGCTGTACTTCCCGGTGTTCCTGCTCGGCGCGGTGTTCGGCAAGGTCATCGAGATGTCGGGCTTTTCCCGCTCCATCGTGACCGCCGTGATCGAGCTGGTGGGCGCCCGGCGGGCGGTGCTCTCCATCGTGCTGGTGTGCAACCTGCTCACCTACGGGGGCGTCTCGCTCTTCGTGGTGGTGTTCGCGGTCTATCCCTTCGCGGCGGAGGCCTTCCGCCTCAGCGACATCCCCAAGCGCCTGATCCCCGGCACCATCGCGCTCGGCGCCTTCTCCTACACGATGGACGCGCTGCCCGGCACGCCGCAGATCCAGAACATCATCCCCACCACCTTCTTCGGCACCAACACCTGGGCCGCCCCCTGGCTCGGGCTGATCGGGGCGGCCTTCATCCTGGTGGTCGGCGTCGCCTATCTCGACCGGCGCATCGCCTCGGCCAAGCGCCGGGGCGAGGGCTACGGCACCGGCCACAGCAACGAGCCGCAGGTGATGGAGGCGGCCGCCCGCGCCCACCCGGCCATCGCCCTCCTGCCGCTGATCGTGGTCGGCCTGTCGAACCTCGCCTTCACGGCCGCGATCCCGCGCCTCTACGGCGCCAAGGCCGAGACGGTGCTGGCCGGCCTCGACAAGCCCATCGTCACCGCGGTCTCCTCCGTGACCGCGATCTGGGCCGTGGAGCTGGCCCTGCTCGCCGGCATCCTCACGGTGCTGGTCTTCGCCTGGCGCCCCGTCTCCCAGGGCTTCGCCGAGGGCAGCCGCGCCGCGGTGGCGGGCTCGCTGCTGGCGGCGATGAACACCGCCTCCGAATACGGCTTCGGCGCGGTCATCGCGGCCCTTCCGGGCTTCCTCGTCATCCGCGACGCCCTCTCGGCGATCCCGAACCCCCTGGTCAACGAGGCCGTGACCGTGACGGCGCTGGCGGGCATCACCGGGTCGGCCTCCGGCGGCATGAGCATCGCGCTGGCGGCCATGTCCTCCACCTTCATCGCGGCGGCGCAGGCCGCCAACATCCCCATGGAGGTGCTGCACCGGGTCGCCGCCATGGCGAGCGGCGGCATGGACACCCTGCCGCACAACGGCGCGGTCATCACCCTGCTGTCGGTGACGGGCCTGACCCACCGGCAGGCCTATGCCGACGTCTTCGCCATCACGCTCCTGAAGACCGTGGCGGTGTTCCTGGTGATCGGTGTCTACTACCTCACCGGCATCGTGTGAGCCTTAACCCGCCGCGCCCGAACCGGCGTCGCCTCCGGTTCCCCCAGGCCCGGAGGATCGCTCCGATCCGGCGCGCACCGGGGTCTCCTCCGGCGCCACGAGCCGCAGGGTGAGCTGGGTGAAGGGCCGGATGTCCCAGGCCGGGCCGGCATGGAACATCATCACCACGGGTCGGCGCGCCAGGACCCGGAACTCCGGCAGCCCCGCATCCGGGCGCAGGATCGTGCCCGGCTGGACCGCGGGGTCGTAGCCGGCGGGCCGGATCCACACGATCTCATCCATCCGCCGATCCGCCCTCATGGTCGTGTCGCCCCGACCGGACCGAGTCGGCGCTCTCCGGGTCCAAGTCCCGGCAGCGCGACGCGGACCGGATCATTAACCTGCGTTAATCACGGGGCCGCCGCGGACGCAATCCGGTCGCCCCCGCCGCCCGGAGGCGCCGGCCCCGTGCGCGGGCGCACATGGGTCCGTGGGGGCGGCACATGGGCCAGCAGGGGAGGGATGCGAGCCTTGCGCCATTGCCGGCGGTCTGGGACCGTCTATGTCGCAGTCATCGCGGCCGGTGGCGTCGCATCCGTCCCGCCGAAGATCCGCACTGAAGACCCACACTGAGGAACGACACGATGCCGAAGGCGATCCAGGTTCACGCGTACGGCGGCCCCGAGGTGATGCGCTACGAGGACGTGGCGCTGCCGGCTCCGGGCCCCGGCCAGATCCACGTCCGCCAGACCGCCATCGGGGTGAACTTCATCGACATCTATTTCCGCTCGGGCGCCTACAAGGCACCCCAGCTGCCCTTCATCCCCGGCAAGGAGGGCGCCGGCGTGATCGTGGCCCTGGGCGAGGGCGTCACCGACTTCCGGGTCGGCGAGCGGGTCGCCTACGGCTCGGCCGCGAGCACCTACGCGGAGGAGGTGGTGATCGAGGCGAGCGCCGCCGTGCACCTCGCCGACGACGTCGACGACAAGACCGCCGCCGCGATGATGCTCAAGGGCCTCACTGCCGAGTACCTGCTGCACCGGACCTACGCGGTGAAGCCGGGCGACACCATCCTGTTTCACGCCGCTGCCGGCGGCGTCGGCCTCATCGCCTGCCAGTGGGCCAAGCATCTCGGCGCCACGGTGATCGGCACCGTCGGCTCGGCGGAGAAGGCGGAGCTCGCCCGCGCCAACGGCTGCGACCACGTCATCCTCTACCGCGACGAGGATTTTTCGGCCCGCGTCCGGGAGATCACGGGCGGCAAGGGCGTGCCGGTGGTCTATGACGGTGTCGGCAAGGATACCTTCCCGGCCTCCCTCGACTGCATCAGCCCGCTGGGCCTCTTCGTCAGCTTCGGCTCGGCCTCCGGTCCGGTGGAGGATTTCAGCCTGGCGCTGCTGGGCCAGAAGGGCTCGCTCTACGCCACCCGCCCCTCGCTCTTCGCCCATGCGAGCAAGCGGGAGACCCTCGATGCCATGGCCAAGAACCTGTTCTCGGTGGTGGCGAGCGGGGCGGTGAAGATCCCGGTCCACAGCACGGCCAAGCTCGCCGACGTGCAGCAGGTCCACCGGGATCTCGCCGCCCGCAAGACCACCGGCGCCACGGTGATGATCCCGTGATCCGGCTTTCCCGGGATCGGAGGATCGCGTGACCCCGGGAGCCCGGGACGTCCTCCTCGTCATCGACGTGCAGGTGGACTTCCTGCCCGGGGGGGCGCTCGCCGTGCCCGAGGGCGACGCTGTGGTCGGGCCGGTGAACCGCCTCCTCGGCCTGTTCCCGCACGCGGTGCTGACGCAGGATTGGCACCCGCCGGGGCACGTCTCGTTCGCGAGCAGCCATCCCGGCCGGGCGCCCTTCGACACTGTAGCGCTGGCCTATGGCCCGCAGATGCTGTGGCCGGAGCATTGCGTGCAGGGCAGCGCCGGGGCCGCCCTCGCCCCCGGCCTCGCGGCGGACCGCGCCGAGCTGGTGATCCGCAAGGGCCACCATCCAGGGGTCGACAGCTACTCGGCCTTCCTGGAGGCGGACCGCCGCACGCCCACGGGGCTGGCCGGCTACCTGCGCGAGCGCGGCTTCACGCGGGTGGTCCTGTGCGGCCTCGCCACGGATCACTGCGTGGCCTGGAGCGCCCGCGATGCGCGGGCGGCCGGTCTCGAGGCCCTGGTGGTCGCGGACGCCGTGCGGGGCATCGACCGGGACGGCTCGGTGGAAAGGGCCTGGGGCGACATGGCGGCGGCCGGAGTCGGGCGGATCATGAGCGGGGCGATCGGGGGCGGGTAGGCTTACGAGCCCGTCTCTCGGCCGCGCTGCCCTGTCCGAACAAGACGCGTTTCTCTCCCTTGCGACAGGGCAGCGCGTCCGAACTGCGCTTCGGAAACGCACTCGCAGCATCCGGTCATCCTCGGGACCGCGCAGCGGAGCCCGGGATCCAGAAACCCAGGTGATGCGAGGCCTCGCACCGTCAGCGGCCCTGGATTCCAGGCTCGCCCTCGGCGTCCCGGAATGACGGCGCGCCACCCGAGGCGATAGACTTGCCCTCGGGGGGAGAGGTGGCTCCGCCAGCCTCAATCGGCCGAGGGGCACACGACCACCCTACCGCCGCCTCACAACGGGGAGAGAGACGCGTCGCGGTTTACACCGCGCTGCCATAGAGATCGTACGCGTCCGCGCGCTCGATCTTCACCGTGACGATGTCGCCCACCCGCAGGGGTCGGCGCGCCGTGATGTGAACGTTCCCGTCGATCTCGGGGGCATCGTATTTCGAGCGGCCCTTGGCGACGGTGCCATCGGCCGCGTCGATGATCACGGGCAGGCGCTTGCCGATGCGGGCCTTCTGCAGGCGGGCGGAGACGCCCTGCTGAGCCTCCATGAAGCGGCGCTTGCGCTCGGCCTTGACCTCCGGGGGAACGAGGTCGCCGAGGCCGTTGGCCACGGCGCCGGCCACCGGCTCGAACTCGAAGCAGCCGACGCGCTCGAGCTTGGCCTCCCGGATCCAGGCGAGCAGCTCCTCGAACTCGGCCTCGGTCTCGCCGGGGAAGCCGACGATGAAGGTCGAGCGGATAGCGAGGTCCGGACAGATCTCGCGCCAGCGCCGGATGCGCTCCAGCTGGCGCTCCTGGTTGCCGGGCCGGCGCATGCGCTTCAGCACCGAGGGGCTCGCGTGCTGGAGCGGCATGTCGAGGTAGGGGAGGATCTTGCCCTCCGCCATCAGGGGGATGACCTCGTCCACGTGCGGGTAGGGATAGACGTAGTGCATCCGCACCCAGGCCCCGAGCTCGCCGAGCGCGGCGGCGAGGTCGTAGAACTTCGCCCGGACCTCGCGGTCGCGCCAGGGGCTCGTGGCGTAGCGGATGTCGACGCCGTAGGCGGATGTGTCCTGCGAGACCACCAGGAGTTCCTTGACGCCGGCCTTCACCAGCTTCTCGGCCTCGCGCAGCACGTCGCCCGCCGGGCGGCTGACCAGGTCGCCGCGCAGGGACGGGATGATGCAGAAGGTGCAGCGGTTGTTGCAGCCCTCGGAAATCTTCAGGTAGGCGTAGTGGCGCGGGGTGAGCTTCACCCCCTGCGGCGGCACCAGGTCGAGGAACGGGTCATGGGCCGGGGGCACCGCCTCGTGCACCGCCGCCACCACCGATTCGTAGGCCTGGGGGCCGGTGACCGCGAGCAGGTTCGGGTATTTCTCGCGAATCTCGTCGGGCTGGGCGCCCATGCAGCCGGTCACGATGACCCGGCCGTTCTCCGCCATGGCCTCGCCGATGGCCGAGAGCGACTCGGCCTTGGCCGAATCGAGGAAGCCGCAGGTGTTGACGATGACGACGTCCGCGCCGTCATGCCGCCGGGCGAGCTCGTAGCCCTCGGCGCGCAGGTGCGTGAGGATGCGCTCGGAATCCACCAGCGCCTTGGGGCAGCCGAGGGAGACGAAGGAGATCTTCGGGGCGCTCTTCGGCGCCGCCTCGGCGGGGGTCGATGACAGGGGGGATGCGGTCATGGATGCTCGTCGGGCCGGCACGGCTGCTGGAACCGGACCGGCCGTGGAATCGGGGAAGGGCGGGACAAAGAGGTTGACAGCCCTATAACGGGATTCGCTCCGCCACGCGAGCCGCACAGGGTCGAGCCATGCGCGGATCGCGCTTTTGCCACGGCATCGCGCATGCCACCTGTGCATGATACCGCAGGCCAGGACGGATGCGTCGGCCCCCGATGCTTCGGCACACCGGGATCGTCGGTCCGTCGCAGCCCTGAAAGCTTCGAGTCGTCATGTGGATTGCTGACATCCCGTTCGTCGAGCCCGTCGCGGCGGCCGAGGCCCTGGCCGCCTTGCCGGGACTCGCCTTCCTCGACAGCGCCATGCACCACGACACCCTGGGGCGGACCTCGACCCTGGCGGCGGACCCGTTCGGGCGCTTCCGGTTCCGCGATGGCCAAGCCACCCTGGATGGACGCCCCGTGCCGGGCTCCGGCCTGGAGGCGCTGCGCGCCTGCCTCGCTCCCTACCGAACGGCGCGGGACCCCGACGGCCCCGCCTTCGCGGGCGGCGCCATCGGCTACTTCGCCTACGACCTCGGCGCGACGCTGGAGCGGGTGGCCCCCCCGGCCCGGCGGGCGGGCCTCTGCGACGACATCGCCTTCAACCTCTACGACACGGTGCTGAGCCTCGACCACGGCACCGGGCGCTGCCGCCTGATCGCCACGGGCTTTCCCGAGACCGATCCGGCGGCGCGCGAGGGCCGGGCCCGGGCCCGGCTGGCCCAGTTCGCCGCACGCCTGGCCGAGGCGCGGCCGAGCCCCGAGCCGGCGGCGCAGGGACCGCTCGCCTGGCGCTCGAACTTCACCCGCGCCGGCTACGAGGCGGCGGTGGAGCGGGTGCGCGACTACATCCGCGCCGGCGACATCTACCAGGCCAACATCGCCCAGCGCTTCGAGGCCGATCTGCCGGAGGGCTTCGACCCGTTCGGGCTCTACCGGCGCCTGCGCGCCACCAACCCGGCGACCTTCGGCGCCTATCTCGCCTTCGAGGACCTGCGCGTCGCCTCCAGCAGCCCGGAGCGCTTCCTCAAGCTCAGCGGGCGGGCGATCGAGACCCGGCCGATCAAGGGCACGGTGCGGCGCGTGGCCGACCCGGCCGCCGACGCGCGCCTGGGCGAGGCGCTGCAGGCCAACGCCAAGGAGCGGGCCGAGAACATCATGATCGTCGATCTCCTGCGCAACGACCTCTCGCGCATCTGCGAGCCGCACAGCGTGCGGGTGCCGGTGCTGTGCGGCCTCGAATCCTACGCCTCGGTCCACCATCTCGTGTCGGTGGTCACCGGAACCCTGAAAGCGGACATGGACGCCCTCGACCTGATCGCCGCCACATTCCCGGGCGGCTCGATCACCGGCGCGCCGAAGCTGCGCGCCATGGACATCATCACGGAGATCGAGGGCGACGCGCGCGAACTCTATTGCGGCGCCATCGGCGCCCTCGACTTCAGCGGCGACCTCGACACCGCGATCGCCATCCGCACCGTGTTCATGGACCGGAACCGGGCCGTGCTGCAGGCGGGGGGCGGCGTCACCCTGCTGTCCGAGCCGGCCCCCGAATACGAGGAGACCCTGACCAAGGCCGCCCGGGTGTTCCAGGCCTTCGAACCCGAAGCCTTGGCACCCGAGCCGGAGGTCTTGGCAGCCGAGCCCGAGATCTTGGCAGCCGAAGCCGGGGCGGGGAGGGCGCCGTGATCCTCGTCATCGACAACTACGACAGCTTCGTCTTCAACGTGGTGCGCTACTTCGAGGAGCTGGGCGAGACCGTGCGGGTGGCGCGCAACGACGCCCTCGACGTCGCCGGCATCCGCGCTCTCGAGCCCGAGGCGATCGTGATCTCGCCCGGTCCCTGCACCCCGGCGGAGGCCGGCATCTCGCTCCCCGCCATCCGGGAGCTCTCCGGCGCGGTGCCGCTGCTCGGCGTCTGCCTCGGCCACCAGGCCATCGGCGCGGCCTTCGGCGGCCGGGTCGCGTGGGCCGGGCGCCCGCTGCACGGGCAGGCCACGCCGATCCGCCACGACGGGGCCGGGCTCTTCGCCGGCCTGCCCAACCCGATGCAGGTCGGTCGCTACCACTCGCTCATCGTGGCGCCGGAGCCCGGCATGGCCGACCGCCTCAGCGTCGACGCGGTCTCCCCCGAGGGAGAGGTGATGGCCCTGTCGCACCGGAGCCACCCGACCTGGGGCGTGCAGTTCCACCCGGAATCGGTGCTCACCGAGAACGGTCACGCCGTCTTCGCCAACTTCCTGCGCCTCGCCCGCGACTGGCGCGCCGACCATGCCCTGCCGGCCCAGACCGATGCTGTGGTTTGACGGCGGCCTCACCGAGGGGCCGGTGCCCTTCGACCTTGCCGACCGGGGCCTGACCCTCGGGGACGGGGTGTTCGACACCGCGCTGGCCCGACGCGGCCGCGTCGTGTTCGAGACCGCGCATGTCGGCCGCCTCGCCGCCGCCACCACGGCGCTGGGCTTTCCCGTAGCGCCCGAGCGCATCGCGGACGCCATGCGGGCGCTCGCGGCGCGCGCCGGCGGGGCCCATCCCCTGGCGGCGATCCGCACCACCGTGACCCGGGGCTCCGGCCCGCGCGGGCTCAGCCCCCCGGCCGAGCCGCGGCCGGTGCTGTGGGCGAGCGCGGCCCCGGTGGGACCGGCCCTCGCCTTCGCGCCTCTCACCCTCCACTCCACCGAGATCCGTCGCAACGAGACCTCACCGGCCGCGCAGCTGAAGACGCTGGGCTACCTCGACGCGGTGCTGGCCGCCGGCGCGGCCCGGGCCGCGGGCTTCGACGAGGCCCTGTTCCGGAACACGCGGGGGCACGTCGCCTGCGCCGGCACGGCCAACCTGTTCGCGGTGATCGACGGCGGCCTCGTCACCCCGCCCCTGTCGGACGGCGTGCTGCCGGGCATCCTGCGCGCCGAGGTTCTCTCGGGATGTGCCCCGCGCCTCGGCGTGTCCGTCGCCGAACGCAGCTTCGGCCTCGACGCGCTGCGGCGCGCCGAGGCGGTGTTCGTGACCAATTCCCTGCGGGGTCTCGCCCCCGTGACGGCGATCGGCGAGACCCCCTTCGCGAGCGCCGACAACCCCGTGGTGGCAGCCCTCGTGGCCGACCTGCGCGACGCATTCGCTCCATGACGGCACTCGAGTCATGACGGCGCCGCGCGTCTGGTGGCGCCTGCCCCTGATGGCGGCCTACGGCTTCATCGGCGTGGTGCACCTCGCCGCCCCCGACGCCTTCCTGCCGATCATGCCGGACTGGGTGCCGGAGCCCCGCCTCGTGGTGATCGTCACCGGCCTGTGCGAGCTCGCCGGGGTGCTCGGCCTCGCCTGGGGTCCGACCCGGCGCTGGGCCGGGATCGGCCTGGCCCTCTACGCGGTCTGCGTCTTCCCGGCCAACCTCAAGCACGCGCTGGAGGGCATCGTCGTGCCGGGCCTGCCCGACAGCTGGTGGTACCACGGCCCCCGACTGGCGTTTCAGCCGGTCTTCGTCTGGTGGGCCCTCTATGCCGGCGGGGTCATCGACTGGCCGTTCCGCCGACGCCCGGCCTGAGCTCCCGGGGCGAGCGCTCGAGTGTGCCCAGCCGGGGGGCACCGCCGGGGTCAGCCCTTCTCCGCCACCTTGACCGCCGCCCAGGCCGCCTCCATCGCGTCGAGGTCGCTGTCGGCGAGTCCGCGCCCCTGCGCCGCCAAGGCTGCCACCATGGCGTTGAAGCGGCGCTCGAACTTCATATTCCCTTTCTGTAAGGAATATTCCGGATCGACCCCGAGGTGGCGGGCGAGGTTGGCCACCGAGAACAAGAGGTCGCCGAGTTCCTCCGCCACCGCCGCCCGGGTGCCATGGGCCATGGCGTCGGCGACCTCGTCGATCTCCTCGCGCACCTTCAGCACCACCTGCGCCGGATCGGTCCAGTCGAATCCGTAGCTGGCGGCCCGGGCCGAGAGCTTCTCCGCCCGGGTCAGGGCGGGCAGCGGCAGGGGAATGCCCGCCAGCGGTCCCGGCTCTCGCGAGGGCTTGGCCCGGCGCTCCTCGGCCTTGATCGCCGCCCATTGGACGGCCACGGCCTCGGGGTCGCGCCGGGGGGAACCTGCGGGCAGCAGGGAGCCGTCCGGTGCGAAGACGTGCGGGTGGCGCCGGACCATCTTCTCCATCACGGCCCGGACCACGTCCGGGAAGGCGAACAGCCCGGATTCCTCCGCGATGCGGGCGTGGAAGACCACCTGGAGCAGGAGGTCGCCGAGCTCGTCGCGCAGGTCCTCCGCGTCGCCGCGGGCGATGGCGTCGGCCACCTCGTAGGCCTCCTCCACCGTGTAGGGCGCGATGCTGGCGAAATCCTGGGCCACGTCCCAGGCGCAGCCGGTCTCCGGGTCGCGCAGCTGTGCCATCAGCGCCAACAAATCCTCGATCCTCACGACAATCCTCCCATCCGACCGCGATCCGCTTGCCTTAGCGGATTGCGGGCCAACCCGTGAGGCTGGGGATGGAGGCGGGAGAGGCGGTGGCTTGCTTTGGAAAATTCCCATGAAAAAGCCTTGGCCGGGGGTGTGTTCGTTCTTCCGAACGACACCCGGACCCTTAGGAAAGGTATCAGTAAGAGATTCTCAGAGAGTCATTTCTGAGAGTTATATGGGGGCGCCAAAACCCCTGCTTTCCCCGTGGCTTGACGGGTGTTCGCGCATCGAACTCTGCGCAGCTGCGTATGGAACTCTGCGCAGATCCGTATCGGACTCTGCGTGCGCAAACCCGGGCGGTGCATGGGATTCTGCGTAACTGCGTATCGGGTTCGGCGTGGATCCGGGACGGGAGCGGTGAACTCTGGGGATTGTGCAAAATCCGGCCCCGTATCGAACTCTGCGTCGGGGCGCTGCGGCCGGATCCGGCGTGCAGGCCCGCGAGCGTTTGTCCCGTCCCGGCCGGTGGATAGCCGGGATGACGTCCACCTTCCGCCTCGGTCGCCGAGACTCCCGGGCGGGGAATCGGGCATGGTCGCCGGGTGGCGTGGTTCGGGATCGATCGGGGCAGGGTCTGTTGGGGATCGAGGACACATTGGCGGGCATCCGCGACGCGGACCTCCTGGCCGAGGTCGAGGCGGCCCGCGGCAGCTTCCTGTTCGCCACCATCGCGGAGACCATCCTGCACCGGCAGCGGGCCCGGGACGCGGAGGCCGCCGCCCGCGGTGCCGTGGTCGACCGGCGCCAGGCCATGGGCCGCGACCAGCGGCGCCGGGACGCCATCCGCGAGGTCATCGAGACCGAGCCCACGGGCCCGGAGAACCTCCAGCACATCCACTCGGTGCTGGCGCTCTGCGGCCTGCCCTATCGCGACCCCGGCGACACGCGCGAGTTCTTCCGCGAATACGGCCGGAATTCCCTCAGCCTCCTGGCCGGGCGGCTGAAGAATCCCGCCACCGGCGAGATGGAGTTCCAGGGCCTGCCCTACGGCCCCAAGGCCCGCCTCGTGCTGCTGCACCTCTGCACCGAGGCCGTGCGCCAGCGCAGCCCCACCGTGGCGGTGGCCGACAGCCTGTCGGGCTTCATGAAGGAGATGGGCTTCGCCGTCACGGGCGGCGAGCGCGGCACCATCCGGCAGTTCAAGGAGCAACTGGCGCGGCTGGCCGCCTGCACCCTGCAGATCGGCCTCTGGGACGGGGCGGGCAGCGCCAGCACCCTCAACGTGCCGCCCTTCCGCCAGCTCGACCTCTGGCTGCCGCAGGGCGCCGACGGGGTGGTCTGGCAGAAGAGCGTCCAGTTCCACCAGGATTTCTACGACAACCTGATCCAGCACGCCCTGCCGGTGGACATCCGCGCGGCCAAGGCCTTCTCGGGCTCGGCGCGCAAGCTCGACCTGCTGTTCTGGGTCGGCTACCGCCTGCGCGCCCTGCAGCGGCCCCTGCGGCTGACCTGGGACAACCTGCACAAGCAGTTCGGCGCCGACAATGCCAGCATCCGCAGCTTCCGGCAGGCCTTCAAGGCGGATCTCGCCCACCTGCAGGAGGTGTTCCCGAAGCTGCCCATCCGCCTCGACGACACCGGCATGCTGCTGCAGCCCGCCGACCCGAGCACCCTGCTGATCCCGCCGCGGGGTGCCAGGCCGCCGCGCAAGGCCACGCAGGCCGTGGCGTGACGGATATTCCCTCTATGGCCTAGGGAATATATCTTGCGGAGACGCTGGGCATAAGGAATATTCGACGAACCGATCTGACCCCGGTCGGTTCTAAAGAATATTCCGTGAGGCGTCCATGTTCCTGTCCGAGGCCGAGGCCGAGGCCGCCCTGCGCGACCTGCGCCATCGCCGCGACGCGCTCGACCGCGCCATCGCCGAGCACCAGCTCTACCTCGAGCTCGGCCGCCGCCTCGGCGGGCCGAGCCGCGCCGCCGACGTGCCGCCGGGGCGGCCGGAGGTTCTAGAACCTGCTTCCATTCCCGTGCCCGGCGCCGGGCAAGGTCAAGGGCTCGACCCGCTGCCGGACGCGGCGCGGGCGGGCGAGGACCTCGTGGCCGCCCGCCGGCACGGACGCGCCCTGGTGGCGGCTGCCGTCAACCTGCTGCACGAGGCCGGCCGGCCCCTCCATGCCGGCGAGATCCTCGAGGGCCTGACGGCGCTGGGCTTCGCGGTGCCGGGGCACGACCCCGTGGCCGCCCTCAACACACGCCTGTGGAAGCGCTCGGGACCGGGCGGCCCGCTGAAGCGCCTCGGCGAGGCGGTCTACGCCCCGGCGGAGGAGCACGAGGATCTCGGCTGACCGGCGGCCGGCTCCCGCGCCGTCCGAAAGATCCCCGGCGCTCCCCAAAGATGACTTGGGGCAGGGATTTCCGGGGCAGGGATTTCCGGGGCAGGGATTTCCGGGGCAGGGATTTCCGGGGCAGGGTTTTCGGGCAGGGCGAAGATCACTCGGGCAGGGCGAACACGGTGAGCTGACCGCCGAGCGCCGTGTAGCGCGACAGGGCGGCGTAGCCGCCCACCGCCCCGGCGCCGTCGTTCGGGTCGGTGAGCCCGGCCGCGAGGCCGATTCCGGCCCAGCCGCCGACGCCGGAGAGCACGGCCACGTATTGCCGGCCCCGATGGCGGTAGGTGGTGACGTTGCCGACGATGCCCGAGGGAGTCTTGAAGCGGTAGAGCTCGCGTCCCGAACGGGCGTCCACGGCCTTCAGGTAGCCCTCCGGGGTGCCGTAGAAGACCACGTCCCCGGCGGTGGCGAGCACCCCGGACCAGACCGAGAACGGCTCGGGGATCGACCAGCGGATCGCGCCCGCGACCCCGTCCCAGGCGGTCAGGGTGCCGGTGCGGGGATCGTCGGGGGCCGGGTGCAGGCTCACGGTGGCGCCCACATAGGGCAGGCCGGGGGTGTAGCTGACCTGGAAGGGCTCGTAATCCATGCAGATGTGGTTGGTCGGCACGTAGAACAGCCGGGTGCGCGGGGAATAGGCCGCCGGCTGCTGGTTCTTGGCCCCGATGGCGCCGGGGCAGATGCCCGTGGTGGTCTCGTCCTCGCCGGTGGCTTCCGGGGAATAGCGCGGGTCGCGGACCGGGCGGCCGTAATCCGGCGAGGCCCGGTCGAGATCCACGTGGCTCGCCCAGTTCACGGAGCGGTCGAACTTCTGCGCCACCAGCAGTTCGCCGGTGGCGCGGTCGAGGGTGTAGCCGAAGCCGTTGCGGTCGAAATGGGTCAGGAGCGGGCGGGTGACGCCGTCAATTTTCTGGTCCGTGAGGATCATCTCGTTGACGCCGTCGTAGTCCCACTCGTCGTGGGGCGTCATCTGGTAGAGCCAGCGGGCGATGCCGGTGTCGGGGTCGCGGGCCACGATCGACGTCGCCCAGCGGTTGTCGCCGGGGCGCTGGCGCGGATTCCAGGTCGAGGGATTGCCGGTGCCGTAATAGACGAGGTTGAGGCCCGGATCGTAGGCGAACCAGCCCCAGGCACAGGCGCCGCCGGTCTTCCACTGGTCGCCCTCCCAGCTCTTCAGGGAGGAATTCGGGCCGACCGGCTTGCCGAGCGCCGTCGTGCGCGCGGGGTCGACCCGCATCTGTTCGTCGGTGCCCGTCGCGGTGGCGCGCCAGAGCCGGGCGCCGGTCTGGGCGTCGTAGGCGGTGACGTGGCACTGGACCCCGAACTCGCCCCCCGAGAGGCCCACCAGGACCTTGCCCTTCACCGGCAGCACGGCGGCGGTGTTGGTCTCGCCCCGGGCCGGGTCGCCGTTGCGGACCGACCAGTTCACCCGGCCGGTCCTCGCGTCGAGGGAGACCAGGGTGGTGTCGGCCTGCTGCAGGAAGAGGGCGCCGTCGGCATAGGCGAGTCCGCGATGGACCGTGTCGCAGCACAGGAGCGGCATCACCCCCGGGTCCTGCTTCGGTTCGTAGCGCCAGAGGATGCGCCCGTCCTGGTCGAGATCGAGGGCCGTGACGGTGTTGGGGAAGGGGGTGTGGACGTACATCACCCCGTCCACCACCAGGGGCGCCCCCTCGTGACCGCGCAGCACGCCGGTGGAGAAGGTCCAGGCCACCCGGAGCCGGCCGACATTGGCGGCGGTGATCTGGTCGAGATCCGAATAGCGGGTGTTGGCCGCGTCGACCGTGGGCAGCACCGTCTCGGCCCTGGCGGTACCCGGGAGGACGATCGCCGACAGGCCGATCAGGAACGGGCCGATCAGGAACGGGCCGATCAGGAACGGACCGAGGAGGAGGAGCGCGCGCATGGGAGTTCCCCGGGTGCGGGGTTTCGGGACAGGCCAAGGGTCCTAGTCCCGGCACGGCGCCGGCGCGCGGCAGCGAAGTGACGCGGGCGGCGCGCCGCCGCCCGGTCTGGTGTCGGGACAAGCCCGGAAGGGGAACCGGTTCGAAGTCGAGACGCGCCCGAGCCTAGAAATAGGGCCCGAAGGGCGGGCGCGGGCGGTAGTAGCCGTAGCGCGGTCCGTAGAAGGGACGGGGCCCGTAGAACGGCCGCGGACGGTAATATCCGTCGGGGCGGTACATCGGCCGGCAATCGCCGAACCGGTTCGGGATGAAGCCGGGACCGCAGCCATAGGCGACGGTCTCGATGGCGGGACCCGTCAGCGTCCCGGCGGGAGCCGGGGCGAGGGGCGCCGCCTGGGCGGCTGCGGCGACCCCGACGGCACCCGCGACACCGAGCGACGCGGTCAGCGTCGTGCGGGCGAGCATCGTGCGAAACAGCGATTTCGGGTGAAACAGCGATTTCACGGACATGAAGCCATGACCTTCTGCTGGTGTGACCTGTGTTGTCTTTGACCATCCGGCCGCCGGGAGGCCGGAGGACGGTGATCCTGCCGGGGGATTGCTGAACGCTCCCTGACGGGGGCGGTTCAGCCCACGGCGACGGGGCCGGCGCTCCGCGGGCGCGCGGCCCAGCGCAGGATGCGCCGGCGCATCGGCTCCTCGAGGCCCCGGTGCAGGAGGACGCTCAGGGCCAGGGCCAGGGCGGCGGCGAGCCCCGCCCCGAGCCAGGGCGCGGCGGCGAGGCGGCCCCCGAGGGCGATCCGGTCGAGGCTGTTCACCAGGGCGTAGGCCGGGACGTGGATGAGGTAGAGGGCGAACGAGATCCGGCCGAGGAAGACGAAGCCGGGCTTCACCAGGGGGCCGCCGCGGAGCTGGGCGCCGGCCAGGATCAGGGGCGCCCAGGCCAGGGCCGTGAGGCCGTTGTGGAGCAGCACCGCGGGCAGGTGGGGCGCCCCCGCCACCAGCCCCAGGCCCGCGAGGGCCGCCAGGGCGAGGAGGGCGGGCGTCGGCAGGCGCCAGCGGGTCCAAGCCCCGTAGAGGAGGAGCCCGGCCACGAATTCGGGCAGGCGCAGCAGGGGGTTGTACTTGATGGCCTGGGCCAGCAGCACCGGGCCGGCGCCCCCCGCCTCCGGATCGATGAGCGAGACGCCGGGGGCGTAGCGCGCGAAGGCGAGGGCGGTCCCGGCGGTCAGGGCCATCCAGGCGGCGAGGGTCAGCTGCGCGGTGCGGCCGGGCGCCCGGCGCGCCAGGGGCAGCAGGAAGGGAAACAGGGCGTAGAAGACCACCTCCACCGAGATCGACCAGCTCGGGCAGTCGAGGGCGCAGGCGGCCCCCGGCACCCAGGCGTGCAGGCCCAGCGGCGCCAGCACCGCGCTCGCGGCCATCAGCCCCTGCAGGGGCGGGGTGGACTTCGCCACCCAGGCGGCGAACCAGGGCAGGGCGAGGACGAGGCAGACCAGGTAGACCGGGTAGACCCGCGCCACCCGGGCCCAGGCGAAGCGCGCGCGGGCGGCGCGGTCGGTCAGGTCCACGTCCCGGTAGGTATGGGCCAGGATGAAGCCCGAGAGCAGGAAGAAGAAGGTCACCCCGGAATAGCCGAGGCGCACCGCCCCGGGGATCGCCGCGTCGGCGAAGAAGAAGGTCGCGTAGTGGAACGCCACCACGTAGGCGGCGGCCACGAAGCGCAGGGCGGTGAGCGCCGGCAGCGGCGCCGCCGGCGGATGGGCGGGCGGGGAGGGGGCGCTCATCGCGGGGACTCCGCGACGACCTGCCCGGCGGCCCCGAAGCGCAGGCCGAAGACCGAGAGGGCGACGAGGAAGAACAGCGCGTTGGTGGCCTGGTAGAACACCGACTCGAAGACCCCCACCATCAGGCCGAACAGCCAGATCCGCAGGAAGAGCAGCCGCAGGGGGTCGAGGGCGGGGCCGGCCTCGGACCGGCGCTGGGCCTGGAGGTCGGAGAGGGGGGCCAGCACCATCCACCACACCGTGAGGGCGAGGCCCGGCAGGCCGCTCTCCAGGGCGGTGTTGAGGTAGCCGTCATGGGCGTCGGTGGCGCGGTTGACCCAGGTCGTGGCATCGCCGCCGCCGCCGTAGAACACGCTCTCCCAGAAGGCGCCGTAGCCGAAGCCGGTGATCGGCTTCTTGGCGATGTTGTCGAGGGCGAAGCGCCAGATCTCGGTGCGGCCGGTATAGGTCGGGTCGGTGGCCAGGCCCGCCACCAAGGCGCCGAGGCCCGACGACATCACCGAGCCCACGGTGAGCAGGAGCAGCAGCCCCAGGGGCCCGAGGAGCACCAGGCGGCGCCAGGCACCCGAGGCCGAGAGGGTGCAGGCCCAGGTCAGGCCGAGCACCGCCGGGGTCATGAGCAGGGAGGTCTTGGCGTTGGTGAAGACGAGGAACACGCCCGCCAGCACCACGACCGCAGAGCCCAGGAGGCGCTGGCCCATCCCGGCCCAGAACAGCCCGACGATGATGAACAGGCTCATGGCCGCGCCGGCGCCGTTCTTGTGGGAGAAGACGCCGCGCCAGCTGCCCGCATGCTCGGGCTCGATCAGGTCGAGGGCGGTGTGCATGGCGCGCTCGGGCACCAGCACGAGGCCGAGGTAGCAGGTCGCCAGCACGAGGAGGACGGTGCCACCGAGGACGTGGGCGAACTGGCGCGCGTCGCGGGCGAGCACCAGCACGCTCACCACCCCGCCGAACATGATGACGAGGGAGACGAGGCGCCGCGCCGAGACCGTGGGCTCGATCGAGAGGACGGTGGAGACGCCGATCCAGGCCAGCATCGCCAGGATGGGCAGGGTGGCCAGGGGGCGCAGGGCCTCGCGCCCGCGCCAGGCGAGCACCGCCACCGCGATGCCCGCCATGGCCAGGAACAGCACCTGGTTGACGAGGTTGCCGCCGGCCCGCGAGGCGGCGTTCTCCGCCGCCGTCCCGTCGAGGAAGGGATCGGCTCCGATCAGCATGAAGAGCAGGATCGCGCCCATCGCCCCGATGCGCAGGGCATCGGGGAGATCCGCCCGCCGCGTCGCGCCCGCGCCGGTGGCGATGCCCGTCGTCATGGTCCACTCCCGTGCTCGAGGGCCGGCAACGTCGTTCAGTTCCGAGGTCGCGCACTTTAGATTCGCCGGTGCCGCCCGCTAGGCGCGCAGAATACGTTTAAGAACGCGGAAAGGACCGGCGCGGCCCGGCTCAGGGCCCGGTCGGTCCCCAGGGGACGATGTCGGTCGCCCCGGTGATCGCGCCCACGATGCGCTCCCGCTCGGCCCGGCCGGCAGCGAGGCGCCCCCGCACCGCCGCCAGCACGGCCGGGCCGGCGGCGGTGGGCGTACCGGCGGCGAAGGGCGGGGCGGGCGCGTATTCGAGGCCGAGCTGGATCGCCTCCGCCGCCGGCCGCCCGGAGAGCTCGGCCGCCAGGGTGAGGGCGAAGTCGATCCCGGCGGTGACGCCGCCGCCCGTGAGGAGGTTGCCGTCGCGCACCACCCGCTCGGAGACCGGGATCGCCCCGAAGGCCGCCAGGAGGTCGAGGCTGGCCCAGTGGGTGGTGGCGCGCCGGCCCCGCAGGAGCCCGGCCGCCCCGAGCACCAGGGCCCCGGTGCAGACGGAGGTGACGTAGCGGGCCCCCTCCGCCTGCTCGCGCAGGAAGGCCAGGACCGCCGCATCCTGCATCAGCGGGTTCACCCCGAGGCCGCCGGGCACGCAGACGACGTCGAGCTGCGGGCAGTCGGCCATGGCCAGCGTCGGGGCGAGCACGAGGCCGGTGGAACTCGTCACCGGCCCCCGGTCGGCGGCCACGAGATGGACCCGCGCCTCCGGGATTCCGACGAAGACCTCGTAGGGCGCGGTCAGGTCGAGCTGCTGGACGTCGGGGAAGGTCAGAAGGCCGATCTCGAGGGGCATCGGGCTGTCTCCGGGTGTCTGGACAGGACGACCCTAACCCGGCAGGCTCTGGCCGAAATGACAACGAGACCTCGTTTCCTGCCAGAGCGCATCGCGGACGAACCGCTCCGCGTATCCCTCCGTCCAGAATCCCGCCGCCGCGAATCCCTCTGCGACGAATCCCGTCGCATCGAAATCCTCGCCTTCCCGGGGGTGCAACTGCTCGACGTGTCGGGGCCGCTCCAGGTGTTCGCCACCGCGAACGACCTCTTCGCCACGACCGACGACCGCGCGGGCGCCGGCCCGGCGCCCTATACCCTGCGGGTGGCGGCGGCGGGCGGCGGCGTGGTCCGGAGCTCCGCCGGGCTCGGCCTCGCGACGGAGCCGCTGCCGCAGGCGGATGCCCCCGTCGACACCCTCGTGGTCGCCGGCGGGCGCGGCGTCGACGGGGCGATCGCGGACGGGCTGCCCGCCTGGGTCGCCGCCCGGGCGCCCCAGGCCCGGCGTGTGGCCTCCGTCTGCACCGGTGCCTTCCTGCTCGGGGCGGCCGGCCTCCTCGACGGGCGCCGGGCCGTGACCCACTGGACCCGCTGCGCCGCGCTCGCGCGGCGCCATCCGGAGGTCCGGGTCGAGCCCGACCCGATCTTCATCCGGGACGGCGCGGTCTGGACCTCCGCCGGGGTGACGGCGGGCATCGACCTGGCCCTGGCCCTGGTGGAGGCCGATCTCGGACAGGCCGCGGCCCTGGCGGTCGCCCGCCACCTCGTCGTCTTCCTGAAGCGCCCGGGCGGCCAAGCCCAGTTCAGCACCGTCCTGTCGCAGCAGGTGCTGTCGCCCGTGCCGGGCGGCGCCCGCTTCGAGGCGCTCCAGGCCTGGATCGCCGACCACCTCGCCGAGGACCTCACCGTGCCGCGCCTGGCCGAGGCGGCCGGCATGAGCCCGCGCGGCTTCGCCCGGCACTACCGGGCGGCCACGGGGCTGACCCCCGCCCGCGCCCTGGAGCGCCAGCGGGTCGAGGCGGCCCGGCGGCTCCTGGCCGAGACCGCGCTGCCGGTGAAGCGCATCGCGGCGCGCTGCGGCTTCGGTTCCGAGGAGACCCTGCGGCGCAGCTTCCTCCGCCACGTGGCGGTGGCGCCCGCGGCCTACCGCCAGCGGTTCCGCGCGGCCGGGGCCGGGGCCGGGGTGGAGTCGGGGGCGGGGCAGGGCGCGCCGGTTGCGGCGGCCGGCGCCCCTGCGGAACCGGGGATTTGACATTCCCGGCCGCATCATCGACACCGCCGGCCTCGCGGCATCGGCCGGAATCATCGACCGGATTCCTGGGGCCGGGTGCCGGTCCGGAGCCGCGTATGTCCCCCCTGACGGCCCATCCGCCCGCATGATCGACCGTGCCACCGTGCCCCGCCCGGCCCGCGGGGACGCCTTCGCGTTCCCGGACACCCTCCTGTCCGCCGCGGCCCGGAGCCATGCCTGGGCCTGCGCCCTCCTGGTGGCCCTCTGCCTCGTCTGCTTCCTGCCCGGCCTCGCCTCGCTCCAGCCGATGGACCGCGACGAGCCGCGCTTCGCCCAGGCCTCCAAGCAGATGCTGGAGACCGGCGACCTCGTCGACATCCGCTTCCAGGCGGAGGCCCGGCACAAGAAGCCGGTGGGCATCTACTGGGCCCAGGCCGCGGTGGTCGGCGCCGCCGAGGCGCTCGGGGTGCCGAACGCCCGCACCACCATCGGTCTCTACCGCATCCCGTCCCTGCTGGGCGCCATCGGGGCGGTGCTCCTCACCTACTGGTCGGCCCTGGTCTTCCTACCCCGGCGGGGCGCGTTCCTCGCCGCCGCCCTGTTCGGGGCCTGCGTCGTGCTCTCGGCCGAGGCCCGCCTCGCCAAGACCGACGCGCTGCTCTGCGCCTGCGCGGTGGCGACCTTCGGCGGCCTCGCCCGCGCCTGGCTCCGCCGCGAGCGCCCGGACGGGCATTCAGCCGGAGAACATGGGGCCGGAGGGCACGGCGTCGCGGGGCCCCTCGACACCGCCACGGTGCTGGCCTTCTGGCTCGGCCTCGCCCTCGGCATCCTGATCAAGGGCCCGATGGTGCCGCTGTTCTGCGGCCTGCCGGCCCTGATCCTCTCCGTCCGCTGGCGCTCCGCCCGCTGGCTCGGCGCCCTGCGGCCCGGCCTCGGCCTGCCGCTGACCCTGCTGATCGTGGCGCCCTGGTTCGCGGCCATCACCTGGAAGAGCGGCGGCGCCTTCTACGGGGAGGCGGTGGGCCACGACATGCTGAGCAAGGTCCAGGGCGGCTCGGAGAAGCACTTCGCCCCGCCCGGCGCCTACCTGGTGGCGTTCTTCGGCACCTTCTGGCCCGGCGCGGCCTTCGCGGCGCTGAGCGCGCCTTTCGCCTGGGGCTACCGGCGCGAGCCCGCCATCGCCTTCCTCCTCGCCTGGATCGTGCCGACCTGGATCCTGTTCGAGATCGTGCCGACCAAGCTGCCGCACTACGTGCTGCCGCTGATGCCGGCCATCGCCATCCTCACCGTGCGGGCGCTGGCCGCCGGCGCCCTGCACCCCGAGCGCCGCGGCGCGCGCCTCACCGCCGGGCTCGTGGTGCTGATCCCCGTCGGCCTCACCCTCGGCCTCTCGGCCTTCGCCTGGACCTACGACCGGACCCTGCCCTGGGCCGGACTGCCCCTGCTGCTCGGCGCCAGCGCCGTGGCGGCCCTGGCCTGGCACGCCTTCGCCCGCGGCCTGCCCGAGCGCGCCCTCGGCCTCGGCATCCTGGCCGCGATGCTGCTCTCGCCGGCCGTGTTCGGCCTGACCCAGCCGGTGATGGCCGCCCTCAAGGTCTCGCCCCGCCTCGCAGCGCTCCGCGAGGCCGTGCCCTGCCCCCGGCCGGCCGTGGCCAGCCTCGGCTACCGCGAGCCGAGCTTCGTCTTCCTGATCGGCACCGACCTCGCCATGCTCGGCACCGGCACCGAGGCCGTCGAGTTCCTCAAGGGGCCGAAGTCGCCGAACGGCGCAGGTTCGCCGAAGGGCGCAAGTTCGCCGAACGGTGCAAGTTCGCCGAACGGTGAAGGTCCGCGCCCGGGCGACGGCTGCCGCCTCGTCTACGTGGAAGGCCGGTTCGCGGCGGAGTTCGCCGCGGCGGCCGCGGCGGCCGGACTGGCGCCGAACCGGGTCGGCACCGTCTCGGGCTTCAACATCAACGGCGGACGCCGGGTCGACCTCTCGGCCTACGCGGTGACGCCCTGACCCTCCTCGGATCGAACACCCATGCGCCTCTCCGTGATCATCCCGGTGAAGGACGAGGCCGGCAACATCGCGAGCCTCGTCGCCGAACTCGAGACCGCCTGCGCGACCCTGGCGCCCTTCGAGGTGATCTACGTCGATGACGGCTCCACCGACGGCACCGCCGAGGCCCTGCGGGCGGCCCGGGTCGGCCGGCCCTGGCTGCGGGTGCTCAGCCACGACCGCACCGCCGGCAAGGCGGCCGGCATCCGCAGCGGCATCGCGCTGGCCCGGGCGCCGGTCTGCGCCCTGATGGACGGCGACGGCCAGAACGACCCGGCCTTCCTGGAGTCCCTGCTCCAGGCCATCGAGGCGGGCGGCGCGCGGGTCGGCCTCGCCCAGGGCCAGCGCGTCGGACGCAAGGACGGGCGGCTGAAGAGCCTCCAGTCGCGCATCGCCAACGGGGTCCGGGTCCGCATCCTGAAGGACGCCACCCGCGACACCGGCTGCGGCTACAAGCTTGTGCGCCGGGACGTCTACCACACGCTCCCGTTCTTCGACGGGCAGCACCGCTTCATGCCGGCCCTCGTCGCCCGCGAGGGCTTCGGCGTGGTCCACCGCGACGTGGTCGACCGGCCGCGCTTCACCGGCACCTCGAAATACGGCCTGTTCGACCGCCTCTGGGTCGGGCTCCTCGACCTCGCCGGGGTGTGGTGGCTGATCCGGCGCAAGCGGGTCACCCCGCGGGTCACGGACGTGACGGGAGCCTGAGCCATGCTGATCCAGCTCGCCGAGGACGTGCGCGGCTACGTCTACGACGTCTTCGTCACCCGCTTCGATGCCTGGCTGGTCTTCGGCATCCTGGCCCAGGCGGTGTTCGGCGCCCGCTTCGTGGTGCAGTGGCTCGCCTCCGAGCGGGCGGGCAAGAGCGTGATGCCCCTGGCCTTCTGGTTCCTCTCCATCGCGGGCGGCCTGATGACCCTGGTCTACGGCCTCGTGCGGCGCGAGCCGGTGATCATCTTCGGACAGGCCCTCTCGACCTTCATCTACCTGCGCAACGTCGTCCTGATCCTGCGCGAGCGCCGCGCCGCCCGGGCCGGTGCCCCGGCGCGATGACGCCGCTGCCGCCCTTCCACGACGACCTCGACGCGGCCCGCGCCGAGGTCTGGCGCCTGCTGGAAGACGGGCCGCGCTTG
Source organism: Methylobacterium sp. V23 (assembly GCF_002917135.1). Taxonomy (NCBI): domain Bacteria; kingdom Pseudomonadati; phylum Pseudomonadota; class Alphaproteobacteria; order Hyphomicrobiales; family Methylobacteriaceae; genus Methylobacterium; species Methylobacterium sp. V23. The sequence continues at coordinate 138,286 of NZ_PDHT01000007.1, read as the reverse complement.
CGCCGCAACGCCTTCCACATGCCGGCGCTGGCCACCGTCGACGCGCGGGGGCACCCGCAGGTGCGCACCGTGGTACTGCGCGCGGCCGACCCGCTGGCCGGAGCCCTGCGCTTCCACTGCGACCGCCGCTCCGACAAGGCGTCCGAGATCGCGGCCTCGGGGATCGCGGCCCTGCACGGCTACGATTCCGACGCGAAGATCCAGATCCGCGCCGCCGGCCCCGCGACGCTCCACACCGACGACGCCCTCGCGGAGGCCGCCTGGGCCGGCGCGATGGCGATGAGCCGGGTCTGCTACGGCGCCGACCCCGCCCCCGGGGCGGTGCTGCCCACGGGCGATGCCTACACCCTGCCGGATGCCGAGGCGGCCGTGACCCTGGGCCGGCCGAACTTCTGCGCCGTGGTGGTCACGCTCGCCCGCCTCGAATTCCTCTACCTCGACCGGCGCGGCCACCGGCGGGCCGCCTGGACGCGGGCCGACGGCTGGCGCGGGGTCTGGCTGGCGCCCTGAGGGCACGCCCCGCCCAGGCGGCCCGCCACGGGAAGGCGGCCCGCCGCCGGTTCGGCCACGGGGGCGCGGCCCCGCCGCCGGTTCGGCGCGGGGGAGGGCCAAAGAAACCCGATGCGAAACGGGAGACGCGGGACGCCGCGAGACCACGTTTTCGAAACTGCTATGCCGGTCCCCCGGCGTCCCTCGGCCCGGCCCCCTGCGGGGCCGATCCTTTTCGTCACGGCGTCTTCTCGGCACCGGCGACCCGGCTGGTGGCAGCCCCCCTCCGGACCCCGTCGCCCGTGCGGGCGGCGCAGTCCGGCGGCCGTCTGATCAGGGCGCCAAGCCCCGAACCCGCCTCGTAGTGGGCGGGCCGTCCGCTCTCTCGGTGCGCCTCAGGGGACCGGGTGCAGCCGTGCGGCCTTGCAGCCGTGCGGCCTTCCCGTCCGAGACGCCTTGCGTCGCCGATGCGGCCCGGGGCGATGGCGAAACCGGGCCATCGACGCGGGGCGCCGTCTCCTCCCCCCGAGCCCCCCGACCCGGTCCGCCGGAGGGCCTCCCGTGTGGAAGGCGAGTGCCCGGACGGAACCACAGAATAGGAATATTGTCAAGAGTTTTCGGGGGCGATGCCGGGGCCGCCCGGCTGCTCAGAGGGCCGCGCGCAACCGCGAAAACCCCGCGTCGAGATCCGCCTGCAGGTCCGAAAGATCCTCCAGGCCGATGTGGAAGCGCAGGCCCGGTCCCCCCGGATTCCACTGGGTGGCGGTGCGGTAGGCCTTGCAGTCGAACGGGATGACGAGGCTCTCGAAGCCGCCCCAGGAGAAGCCCATCCCGAATAGCTCGAGGCCGTCGAGCATGGCCGCCACGGCCCGCTCCGGGGCGGGCTTCAGGATGACGCCGAACAGGCCCGAGGCGCCGGAGAAGTCGCGCGTCCAGATGGCGTGGCCGGGATCGTCGGGCAGCGCGGGATGGAGCACGCGGGCCACCTCCGGCCGGGCCTGGAGCCACTGCGCCATGGCGAGCCCCTGGGCCCCGTGCTCGCGCAGGCGCAGCGCCATGGTGCGCAGGCCGCGCAGGGCCAGGAACACGTCCTCCGGGCCGGGGCACATGGCGAAGTGCTCGAAGGTCCGGTGCAGGGCCGGCCAGTATCGGGCGTTGGCCGAGGTCAGGCCGAGGAGCAGGTCCGAGCCGCCCGAGAGGTACTTGGTCCCGGCCTCGACCGCGATGTCGACCCCGCGCGCATGGGGCGGGAACAGCAGCGGCGTCGCCCAGGTGTTGTCCATGATCACGGCCGCACCCCGCGCGTGCACGACCGCGGCGATGGCCGGCACGTCCTGCATCTCGAAGCTCTGCGAGCCCGGGGCCTCCACCAGCACGGCCTTCGTGGTGTCGCGCATCAGGTCGGCGATGCCGGTGCCGATCAGCGGATCGTAGTACTCGACCGCGACGCCGAAGCGCTTCAGCACGCCGTCGCAGAAGATGCGCGTCGGCCGGTAGGCGGAATCGCTCACCAGCAGGTGGTCGCCGGCCGAGACCACCGCCATCAGCGCCACCGTCAGGGCGGCGAGGCCCGACGGCGTCAGCACGGTGCCGGCGGCGCCCGCCAGCTCGCTCCAGGCCTGGGTCAGGGACTCGGTGGTCGGCGTCCCCGAGGTGCCGTAATCGAAGCGCCCGCGCCGGTGCTGGAGGTCGTCGTAGGTCGGGAACAGCACGGTCGAGCCGCGATAGATCGGCGTGTTGACGAAGCCGTGCTGGGCGGAGGGGTCGCGGCCCGCATGGACCAGGCGGGTGCTCGCCCCGAAGCGGGCGGGATCGCGGGGAGGGGTGTTCGACATCGGCACCGGTGGGCGAGGGAGGAACCTGCCGCGACCGAAGCCCGGCGCGCGCACCGGCGTCAAGCCGGGGTTGGGTCGGTTGGCCAGGTGCGAGGCCAGGTGTGAGGCCGGCGGCTTGACCCCGGCGCGCGATGCCCTGCAATGCGCGCATGCGATCCCTGTCGATCCCGCTCCTCGCCGCCCTGCTCGCCGCGTCTCCGGCGCTGACCCAGACTGCGGCGCGCGCGCAAGCCGACACCCTCGCCCAGGTGCGGGCGCGCGGGCACCTCGTCTGCGGGGTCAGCGGCGGGGTGGCGGGCTTCAGCATGCCGGACGGGCAGGGGCGCTGGCACGGCCTCGACGTGGATTTCTGCCGGGCGCTCGCCGCGGCCATCTTCGACGATCCCGACGCGGTGCGCTTCATCCCGCAATCCTCGGCCGCGCGCTTCACCGCCCTGCAATCGGGCGAGATCGACGTGCTCGCCCGCAACACGACCTGGACCCTGTCGCGCGACACCGCCGCGATGAATTTTCCGGTGATCACCTTCTTCGACGGGCAGGGATTCCTGGTCCGGAAATCCCTGGCCATCACCGCCGTCAAGCAGCTCGACCGGGCCACGATCTGCCTGCAGCAGGGCACCACCACGGAGCTCAACACCGCCGACTGGTTCCGCACGCGGGGCCTGAGCTATCAGGTCGTCACCTTCGCCAACAGCGAGCAGACCCTCGGCGCCTACGAATCCGGCCGCTGCGACGCCTACTCCACGGACAAGTCCTCCCTCTACGGCGAGCGCCTGAAGACCGCGCACCCGGAGGCGCACGTCATCCTGGAGGAGGCGATCTCGAAGGAGCCCTTCGCGCCCGGCGTGCGCCAGGGCGACGATGCCTGGCGCGACCTCGTCGCCTGGACCCACTACGCCATGATCGACGCGGAGGAGGCGGGCATCACGCAGGAGAACGTGGATCGGCTCCGGGGCGAGACCCTGAGCCCGGACGTCAAGCGCATCCTCGGCCTCGAGGGCCGGTACGGCCAGGGCCTCGGGCTGACCGGCGACTGGGCCTACCGGATCGTCCATCATGTGGGCAATTACGGCGACGTCTTCGCCCGCAACCTCGGCGACGGCACGCCCCTGAAGATTCCCCGCGGGCTGAACGCCCTCTGGACCAACGGGGGCCTGCACTACGGGCCGCCGATCCGGTGAGGGCCGGTCCGCCCAGGCCCGGATCGGCACCGAGATCCGCGCGCGCCCTCGCGCTCCAGGCTCTCGCGCTGCAGGCCCTCGTCGCGCTCGCCCTTGCCGGGCTGGCCTGTCTCGCCGTCACCAACGCATCCGAAAAACTCGCGCGCCAGGGCATCACCGCCGGCTTCGGCTTCCTCGCCCGGGCCGCCGGGTTCGACATCGGCCAGCGGCTGATCCCCTACGCGGCCGCGACCTCGACCTACCTCGACGCGTTCTGGGTCGGGCTCCTCAACACGCTGCTGGTCTCGGGCCTCGCCATCGGGCTCGCCACGCTCATCGGCTTCGCGGTCGGCATCGCCCGGCTCTCGCCGAACTGGCTTCTCCGGACCCTGGCGGCCACGTATGTCGAGGCCCTGCGCAACCTGCCGCTGCTGCTCCAGCTCCTGGTCTGGTACGTGGCCGTGCGGGTGATGCTGCCCGAGGCCCGCGACCCGGCGGCCTGGGGCGGGGCCTATCTCAGCCAGCGCGGGCTGGTCCTGCCGCGCCCGGAGTTCGTCGGAGCCGCCTGGCTCGTTCCCGCCGCCTTCGTGGCGGGGCTCGTCGGGGCGCGGGCCTGGATGCGCCGGAGGGCCCGGCGCGACGCGGCCGGGGCCGAACCCGGCCCGGTCGCGGGGCCGGGATCCGCCCTCTCGCGCGGCCTGCCGGCCCTGGCCCTCGTGCTCGGCCTGCCGGCCCTGGCCTGGATCGGGCTCGGCCTCGCCGGCCATCCGGTCGGGATCGCCTGGCCGTCCCCCGGCCCCTTCGGACCCGAGGGCGGGCTCGGAATCCTGCCGGAATTCGCCGCGCTGCTCCTCGGATTGTCCACCTACACGGCCGCCTTCATCGCCGAGATTGTGCGCGCCGGCCTCAACAGCGTGGCCCGGGGGCAGGGGGAGGCGGCGGCGGCCCTGGGCTTGAGCCGGGCCAAGACCCTGCGCCTCGTCACCATCCCGCAGGCCATGCGGGTGATCGTGCCGCCGCTGACCAGCCAGTACCTCAACGTGACGAAGAACTCGTCCCTGGCGGTGCTGATCGGCTATCCCGACCTCGTCCACGTCTTCATGGGCACGGTGCTCAACCAGACCAACCAGGCCGTGGAGGTCGTGGCGATCACCATGGCGGTCTACCTGACCCTGAGCCTGGGCCTCGCCGCTCTGATGAACGCCTACAACCGCCGCGCGGCGCCGGTGACGCGATGAGGCGGATCTCTCCGTGAGGATCGTGCCATGAGAAATGTGTCATGACGATCGTGCGCGAGATCCTCCTGCCCCCGGCCCCGCCGCCGCGCCGGACCGACGGGCCCGTCGGCTGGCTCCGGACCAACCTGTTCTCGGGGCCGGGCAACACCCTGACCACCCTGGTGATCCTGGCCGGGCTGGCGCTCCTGCTGCCGCCGGTGTTCCGCTTCCTCGTCACCGACGCGGTCTGGAGCGGGGGGTCGGGCGAGGCCTGCCGCCCGGAGGTCGCCGGGCGCCCGGTCGGCGCCTGCTGGGCCTTCATCGGGGCCAAGATCAACTACCTCGTCTACGGCTCCTACCCGGCGGCCGAGCGCTGGCGGCCGAACCTGTTCTTCGGCCTCGTGGCGCTCAGCGCGGTCTGGATGCTGTGGCTCGACGCGCCGCGCCGCGGCCTCGGGGCGGTGTTCGTCTTCCTGGTCGGCCCGCTCCTGTCCTACGGGCTGCTCGCGGGGACCCCTGTCCTCGCCCTCGCCCCCGTGGCCACCAGCCTGTGGGGCGGCATCCTGGTGACCCTGGTGGTCTCGCTGGTGGGCATCGTCGCCGCCCTGCCGCTGGGCATCCTGCTGGCCCTCGGGCGGCGCGCCGACCTGCCGGTGCTGCGCTATGCCTGCATCGGCTTCATCGAGTTCTGGCGCGGGGTGCCGCTGATCACCGTGCTGTTCATGGCCAACGTGATGCTGCCGCTGTTCCTGCCCGGGGACCTCACGGTGGACCGGCTGGTGCGCCCGCTCGTCGGCATCGCGCTGTTCGCCTCCGCCTACATGGCCGAGGTGGTGCGCGGCGGCCTGCAGGCGATCCCCGCGGGGCAGGGGCGGGCGGCCCTGGCGCTCGGCCTCACCCGGGTCCAGGCCCTGCGCCTCGTGATCCTGCCCCAGGCCCTCAAGGTGGTGGTGCCCGGCATCGTCAACACGCTGATCGGCCTGTTCAAGGACACCACCCTGGTCTCCATCGTGGGCATCGCCGACTTCATCCGGGTGCTGGAGGCGGCGCGCGCCGATCCGCGCTGGTCGGCGCCGACCATTCCCGCCACCGCCTACGCCTTCGCGGCCCTGTTCTACCTCGCGGTCTGCTTTTCCATGGCCCGCTACGCCGCCTTCATCGAGCGGCGTCTGGCCGCCGGCGAGCGGGGCCGGGCATGACGGACGGCCCCGCGACCCCTGATCTCAAGACCCCCGCCGTCGAGTTCCGCGGCGTGAACAAATGGTTCGGCACCGCCCACGTCCTGCGCGAGGTCTCCCTCACGGTGGCGAAATCCGAGCGGCTCGTGATCTGCGGTCCCTCCGGCTCGGGCAAGTCGACCCTGATCCGCTGCGTCAACGGCCTCGAGCCCTTCGCGAGCGGCACGATCCGGGTCGCCGGCCAGGACCTCACCCCCGCCCGCCTCCCGGCGGTGCGGCGGACCGTCGGCATGGTGTTCCAGCACTTCAACCTGTTTGCCCACCTCACCGTGCTGGAGAACTGCACCCTGGCGCCGATCCACGGGCGCGGCATCGGGCGCCGGGCCGCCGAGGCGCGGGCGCGGGACGAGCTCGAACGCCTCGCCGTCGCGGATCTGGCGCACCGCATGCCCGGCCAGCTCTCCGGCGGCCAGCAGCAGCGGGTGGCCATCGCCCGCGCCCTCTGCCTCGACCCGGCGGTGATGCTGTTCGACGAGCCGACCTCGGCCCTCGATCCCGAGATGGTGCAGGAGGTGCTCGACGCCCTGACGGATCTCGCGGGACGCGGCATGACCCTGCTCTGCGTCACCCACGAGATGGGCTTCGCCCGCCGGGTCGCCGACCGAGTGGTGTTCATGGACGCGGGCCAGATCGTCGAGGTCGCGCCGCCCGAGGCCTTCTTCGACCGCCCCGAGCATCCCCGCACCCGGGAATTTCTCGCACGCCTCCTGTGAGGGGCGGGACGCGGCGCGGCCCGGCGAAGTTGTGCCGGCGCAGGACGTCCCGCCGGGCGGCGGGCTCCGGTTCGTTAACGCCGATCCGCTAAATCCATCCCGGTACTCGCGTATCCGGGAAGCCCGTCCCTTGCGTATCCTGCGGAACATCGTCGTCGGCAGCGTCTTCGGCAGCAGTGCCCTGGTCATCGCCTTCGCCTGCGTCGACCGGCTCGACCACCCGGCCCCCAAGGCCTCCACCGCCTCCGCGCCGGTGGCCGCCCTCACCCGGATCCGCCCGCCCGAGCCCACCGTGACGGGCGCGCTCCCGGCCGAGACCGGGCCCTCGATCGGCGACATCCTCGGGCGCGACGCCGTCGCCCGCCAGACGGTCACCCGGCCCCCCGTGCCCAAGGCCTCCACCACCCGCGAGACCCCCGCCCGCGAGGCGGCGGGCCGGGCCCCGGCCAAGCCCGTGGCCCGGGTCGCCGCCGCGCCGGCCCCGAAGCCGGTGAAGAAGGCCGCCGAGGGCTTCGACACCGAGCGCCTGAACGCCCTGATGCGCGGCGACCCCGCCGTCACCCTCGCGCGCACCCGCTGAGCGCGCCGGGCGCTCCGAGCGCCCCCGCCATGCGCCATCCCGCACGGGCGGGTCCCTGAACGCCTGCTATAAGCCGCGCCCGGTCCCCCGCGGGCCGGCGGCCCGAACGGGCCGCGGGCTACTCAGCCGGCACGGCTTGGCTAAGCGGCCGGCACGGCAAGGGGAGGCGGCCTTTGGGTCTGATCTACGCGCTCGGCGCCTATCTGAGCTGGGGCCTCGTGGTCCCGGTGCATTTCCGCCTGCTCGACGCCGTGCCGGCCCCCAGCATCCTGGCCCACCGCATCGTCTGGTCGAGCCTGCTCGTCGCCGGCCTGCTCGTGGCCCTGCGCCGCCGGATCCGGAACCCCTTCCCCCTGGTGCGCCGCCACGGGCTCCTCGTCCTGTCGGCCGGGCTGATCGGCGTGAACTGGCTCCTCTACCTCCGGGCCGTGCAGTCCGGGCACATGCTCGACGCGAGTCTCGGCTACTTCATCAACCCGCTGATGAGCGTGGCCTTGGGCGCCGTGGTGCTGGGCGAGCGCCTGCGGCCGGTCCAGGCCGCGGCGGTGGCGCTGGCCGCCGGCGCCGTGCTCCTGGCCGTCGCCCTGGCGGGCAGCCTGCCCTGGGTCTCGCTCGCGCTGGCCGGCAGCTTCTCGCTCTACGGGCTCGCCCGCAAGGTCGTCGGCGTCGACGCCATGGTGGGCTTCGCCGCCGAGACCCTGGTGCTCCTGCCGGTGGCGCTGATCTACCTCGCGGCCTTCGCGCCGCCGGTGATCCAGGGCGACCCGGTGCGGGCCGGCCTCCTCCTGCTCACCGGGGCCACCACGGCGCTGCCGCTGATCTGGTTCGCGGCCGCGGCCGAGCGGCTCACCCTGGCGACGCTCGGGCTGATGCAGTACCTCGCGCCCTCCTGCCTCCTCGTTCTCAGCACCCTCGTCTACGGCGAGCGGCTGGAGCCCCACCGCGCGGTGCTGTTCGGGCTGATCTGGCTGGCGCTGGCGATCTACGCCGCCGACGCCTATCGCGCCGCCCGGCAGGCGCGGGCCGGCTGAAGAGGGCGCCGAAGAGGACGCCGAAGCGGGCGCCGAAGAGGCGGCGTCGCACCGGGGGCGGTCGCGGCGGTCACGCCCGGATGAGGCCGGGGAGCCCCGCCAGGGACGCCGCGAGCGCATCGACCAGCATGCGAACGCGCGCGATGCGCGTGCGACCGGGCACCATCAGAAGGGAGAGGGGCACGGGTTCGGGGGTGACGTCCGGCAGGATCTGTTCGAGGGTCCCGTCCGCCAGCAGGTCGTCGACGAGCCAGAGATGCGCGACCGCGATGCCCCGCCCCCGCGCCAGGGCCTCGCGGGCCGCCAAGCCGTGATCGACCCGCAGGGGTCCGTCGAAGGGGACGCGGACCTCTGCGCCGTCCGGCCCGCGCAGGGGGACGATCGCACTCCCGGCGACGTTGCTCATGCGGATCGCGGCGTGGCCCGCGAGGTCGTCGAGCGTCCGCGGCCTGCCCCGCTCGGCGAGATAGGCCCGGGAGGCCACCAGGATGCGCCGTGACTGGCCGAGGGTCCGGCCCTGCAGCGTGCTGTCGGCGAGGGGGCCGAGCCGGATCGCCACGTCGACCGCCTCCTGCACGAGGTCGATGCGGGTGTCGGAGAGGCTGAGGTCGACCACGATCCCCGGGTGGCGATCCTGGATGGCGAAGACCATCCCGCAGACGTGCCGGATTCCCAGGGCCGCGGTGCAGGACACCCGGATCGTGCCCGTCAGGCCGCCGCCGGCGCTCCGGGCCCCGTCCGTCGCCTCGTCCACCAGCCGCAGGATGGTGCGGGCCTCTTCGTGGTAGCGCCGGCCCTCGTCGGTGAGGGTGACGCGCCGGGTGGTTCGATTCAGGAGCGTGACCCCGAGCACGCTTTCGAGGTCCGCCACGTGGCGCGAGACGGTCGATTGTCCCACGCGCTGCTCGCGCGCCACCGCGGACAGGCTGCCGCGCTCCGCCACGCGCACGAAGCTGCGCATGCGCTCCAGGGTGACGCCCGATCGATCCATTGCGCGGCATGATCCTATCCGTTTCCGTCAGCTAACGGATGGATCGCGCCGCGCCTAGCCTCGTGCCTCCCTCCTCCGGTGAGCCGCAAGCATGAAGATCCTCGTCGTCTCCGCCCATCCCGACGCCGCATCCCTGACCAACGCCCTGCGCGCCGTGGCGGTGGCCGCACTCCTGGCCGAGGGGCACGAGGTCCGCGTGACCGACCTCTACGCCATCGACTGGAAATCCGCGGTCGACCGGCGCGATTTCCCCGCCCTCCCGGCGTCCGAGCGCCTGCGGGTGCCCGCGGCCTCCGGCGCGGCGTTCGCCGGCGGGCGCCTCACGCAGGACGTGGTCGCCGCACAGGCCGACCTGCTCTGGGCCGATGCCCTGATCCTGGCGTTTCCGCTCTGGTGGTTCTCCATGCCGGCGATCCTGAAAGGCTGGATCGACCGGGTCTACACGTTCGGCTTCGCCTACGGCGTCGGCGAGCACAGCGAGACACGCTGGGGGGATCGCTACGGAGAGGGCACGCTCGCCGGCAAGCGCGCGATGCTCGTGGTCACGGCCGGAGGCTGGCCGTCGCATTACGGCCCGCGCGGGATCAACGGGCCGATCGACGACCTGCTCTTCCCCATCCAGCACGGCGTGCTGTTCTATCCGGGCTACGACGTGCTGCCGCCGTTCGTCGTGTACCGGGCGGACCGGATGGACGCGGCCACGTTCGACCGGACCGCCGCGGCCCTGGAGGACCGGATGCGGACCCTGTTCGCGATCCCGGCGATTCCGTTCCGACGCCAGAACGGCGGGGATTACACGATGCCCGCGATGGAGCTACGCTCCGAGGCGGCCGGGCCGGCTGCGACCGGCTTCGACGCCCACCGCGCGGCGGCGCCCGAGGCGGAGGGTTCGATCCGCGGATCGCGAGGGACATCCTCCGGGGAGGCGCTGTGCTGACCAACCGCATCACCGACATCGCCGGCCTCCGGGTCGGCCACGCCACCGATCTGCGGCGCGCCAGCGGCGTCACCGCGCTCCTGTTCGACGAACCCGTGGTGGCGGGCGTCGACGTGCGCGGCGGCGGGCCCGGCACCCGCGAGACCGACCTCCTCGACCCCGAGCGCAGCGTGGAGCGCATCGACGCCCTGGTGCTCTCCGGCGGCTCGGCCTTCGGCCTCGACGCCGCCGCCGGCGTCGTCGCCCACCTCGCCGAGACCGGGCGCGGCTTTCCCGTCGGCCCGGCACGGGTCCCGATCGTGCCGGCCGCGATCCTGTTCGATCTCCTCAACGGTGGCGACAAGGCCTGGGGCCGGTTCTCGCCCTATCGCAACCTCGGCTACGCGGCGGCGGTGGCGGCGACGCGCGACGTCGCCCTCGGCTCCGTCGGCGCCGGCACGGGGGCGGCCACCGCCAACCTGAAGGGTGGGATCGGCTCGGCCTCGGCGGCGGTCGCGGGCTTGGGCATCCGCGTCGGCGCCCTGGTGGCGGTGAACGCCTTCGGCCGGGCGACGGTGGGGGCGGGGCCGCATTTCTGGGCCGGCCCCTACGAGGTCGGCGCCGAGTTCGGCGGCCTCGGGCTCCCCGCCGCGATGCCGGCCGACGCCTTCGACTGGCCGCGCAAGGCCCTGTCCGGGGCCGGGGCCAGCACCACCCTGGCGGTGGTCGCCACCGACGCCGTCCTCACCAAGGCGCAGGCGCGCCGCCTCGCCGTGATGGCCCAGGACGGCCTCGCCCGGGCGATCCAGCCGGTCCACACGCCCCTCGACGGCGACGCCGTCTTCGCCGTGGCCACCGGCCGGGTTCCCCTCGCCGACCCGGTCATCGACCTGGCGCGGATCGGCGACGCGGCGGCGCGCACCCTCGCCCGCGCGGTGGCGATCGGGGTGCATCGCGCCACGGTGCCGCCCGGATGGGCCGGGCCACCGGCCTGGGTCGACCGCTTCGACGGGTGACGACCGGACGGCTCCGGCGCCGGCCGCGTTCGGACGGTTTCAGGACGGGCCGAGTTCGGCCTTGGCATCCGCGATGAGGCCGGCGAGGCCCGCATCGACCTCGGCGCCGAGCATGCGGCGCTCGGCCTCCGTCAGGTCGGCGGCCCAGCCGCGCTGGCCGAAGCCCTCCGCGCACTTGGCCCGCTCGGCCGCGAGATAGGCCTCGGTCTCGGCCGGCTGGGTGCGCATGGCCTGGACGAGGCCGAACCAGGCCGCGCGCTCCACCACCGCGAGGCGGGCCCGCAGGCGGATCATCACCGCGCGCTCGGGGCTGACATCGTCCATCGGCTGCTCCGCTCCGGCCGGCTCAGCGCCGCGGTTCGCAGCGCGTCTTCACGTAGGTGTTCTCCGCGCTGCCGCGCCCGGCACTGGCGGCGAGCACCGGTCCCTGCACCAGGCATTCCTGCAGGGTGTGGGCCGGACCGGTGATGATGTCGAGGGCCGTCTCGCGGGAGCAATCCGGAGCCTGGACGGTGGAGGCGCAGACGAGGGCGACGACGAGGATCGGGTTCATGCCCGGAGTAACTGGGTCGGGGCTCCCGTGCGGCAAGGGCCTCTCCCGCATTCGTGTGCAACTTAGTGCCGGTTGGTGCCGGCCCGCCGGGGCCCGTCCTCGGCCGATCGCCGGGCCGCCGGGGCCCGTCATCGACCGATCATGGCCGATCATGGCCGATCAGGCTTGGACAGGCCGATGTTTCCCGTTTGTTCGTGCGTCCGTCCGGACACCTGCCGCCGGATAAGGAAATGAACCTAGGACAAAACACACAGGCACAAAAGCCTAGGACACAATACAGGGGTCACCGCGGCGCCTCGAACGAAAGAAGAACGCGTCGCGACCGGTCGGCGCCCTCGCCGCCGGGGTGCGGCCCCTGGCCTGTGGATGCCGGCGGCGCGGGCCGGACCCGCCGGCGGACGCGCGTGTTAAGACCTTCGTGCGAGAGCTGAGGGCGCGCCGGGGAACCAGCCCCGGGGCGAGAGCCGGAGCAGGCATGACGGTCGGCATCGAGATGGGTCTGAGCATGGGGCCGGGGGCTGAGCCCGCGCGCCTCGACCTCGAGGAGCTCCTGGCCACGCGTCTCCTGGTCCAGGGCAATTCGGGCTCGGGCAAGTCGCACCTGCTGCGGCGCCTGCTGGAGCAGAGCGCGGGCGCGGTGCAGCAGGTGGTGATCGACCCCGAGGGCGACTTCGTCACCCTGGCGGAGGCCTACGGCCACGTGGTGGTGGACGGGGCCCACGGGGAGGCCGACCTCCAGGCCATCGCCGCGCGGGTGCGGGCGCACCGGGTCTCGGTGGTGCTCACCCTGGAGAGCCTCGACATGGAGGCGCAGATGCGCGCCGCGGCCGCCTTCCTGGGCGGGCTGTTCGAGGCCGAGCGCACCCACTGGCACCCCGCCCTGATCGTGGTCGACGAGGCGCAGATCTTCGCCCCGGCGGCGGCCGGCGACGTCTCGGACGAGGCCCGCAAGGCCTCGCTCGGCGCCATGACCAACCTGATGTGCCGGGGCCGCAAGCGGGGCTTGGCCGGCATCATCGCGACGCAGCGCCTCGCCAAGCTCGCCAAGAACGTGGCGGCCGAGGCCACCAACTTCCTCATGGGCCGCACCTTCCTCGACATCGACATGGCCCGCGCCGCCGACCTCCTCGGCCTCGACCGGCGCGGCGCCGAGCGCTTTCGCGACCTGTCGCGGGGCGAGTTCGTCGCCCTCGGCCCGGCCCTGAGCCGGCGGCCCCTGGCGCTGCGCATCGGTCCGGTGACGACCTCGGCGCGCTCGGGCTCGCCCAAGCTGGTGCCGCTGCCCGCCCCGGCGGATGCGGACCTGCGCGCCCTCATCCTCACCCGCTCGCCCGACGAGCCGGCGCAGGCCTGGGCCCCGGCGCCGCGCACGCCGCCGGCGCCGCGGGCCACGCCGGCTGACCTCATGCGCGAGCTCAGCGCCTACCGGCCCGAGCCGGTGGAGGCGCCCACGCCCCTCAGCGAGGAGGAGGTCCGGGCCGGGCTCGACACGGTCCTGCGGGGCATCGCCGCCGACCCCGATGCCGGCGGCCAGCCGGTGGCGGTGGTCTACCAGGACTTCCTCGTGCGCTGCCGCATGCGCGGCCTCGACGGCGAGGCGATCAGCCTGGCCGCCTTCCGCCGCCGCCTCGGCGTCGCCCGCGCCGGGTTCGACGGGGCCGACGTCGCCCCGGACGAGGCGGACGGGCGCTGGGAGGAGGCGCAAGGGGTCGCCGCCACCCTGCCGGACGAGGTCCAGGGCCTGTTCCTGCTCCTCGCCCGGGCGGCGCTCGCCGGCGAGCCCTGCCCCGGCGACGAGGCCCTGGCGCGGGCGATCGGCAGCCGCTCGCCCGGCCGGGCCCGGCGCCTGCTCGCCTACGTGGAGACCCGCGGCACCATCGTCTGCCGCATGGATTACCGCGGCAACCGCATCGTCGCCCTGCCGGCCCTGGCCTGCGAGACCGGACCCGGCGACCCCAAGGCGCCGTTGGAGGCGAAGCCCGGCACCGCGTCCCCGCCGGCCGACCCAGAATCCGGGCTGCCCGGGCTGTTCGCGGCCGAGTAGGGCCGCCGACGGCCTCCGTTGGCCCGATCCGCGTGATCCCCTGGGGGAGGGCGGATCGGGGCCGGTCTCGTTTCGCGCCGGCTGGCCCCGCGCTGTGTTGCCGATCCGGGTCCCGGGGCTCCGGCGGGCTCACCCAGGCGCGGCGCGCCCGGGACCGGGGCTGATAGGATGCCTCAGCGCTTCGTGGCGGCCTCGTAGTATTTCGGCTCGAACAGGCCCTCCAGGGGCACGTCCTTGTCGAGGGTGCCGATGGAGACCTGGTAGGCCTGCATCGCCTTCGTCGCCGCGATGATCTGGCGCGGATCGGCGGTGAACCGGGCGGCCGGCGAGGTCAGCGCCTTGGTGATGGTCGCGGTGTCGGTGATGCCCTTGCCGAGCGCCGCCTCCACGGGCTTGGCCGCGCGGGCCGGGTCGCTCTTCAGGAGCTCGGTGGCGCGCATCACGGCCTTCACCAGGCCCTCCACGGCGGCGGGGTTCTTGTCGGCGAAGGCGCCGAACACGCCCACCACGGTGCCCGGCTGGTCGGGGAACATCTCGCCCCCGGTGGCGATCAGCTTGATGGCGGGATTGCGCATCTGCACGATGGTGAGCGCCGGCTCGCGGATCGAGGCGCCGTCGACGGCCCCGGCCAGCATCGCCTGCTGGGTCGCGTCGATGCCCATCGCCACCACCTCGGCATTGGCCTTGTCGGCCTTGGCCACCTGCCAGAGCCAGTGCTGCAGGGTGGTGTTGGGCACCGAGCCCGCCGGCTGGGTGGCGAGGCGGGCGGCCTTGCCCTCCTTGGCCCGGAACTTCGCGAAGGCCTCCGCCTTGTCGGCGCCGTCGGCGAAGTAGGGGGCGAGCTTCGGGCCCGCCACGAACACCATCTCCTCGATGGCGGTGGCGGCCACCACCCGCACGTCAATGCCCTTGGTGCGGGCCACGGCCAGCGGCGCGACGCCCGCGACGTAGACGTCGATGGTGCCCGAGGCCAGGGCCTGGATCATGTTCGGGCCGGATTCGAAGGTGGTGAAGGTGGGGGCGAGGCCCGCCTCCTTGAGCCAGCCCTCGCCGTTGGCCACGAAGATCGGCGCCGCGCCGATCACCGGGATGACGCCGATGCGAACCGGGACCGGGGCGGCGGTCTGCGCCGCGGCCGGTCCGGCGGCGAGGAGACCCGCGCAGGCGGCGAGGGTGGCGGCGAAGGTGGCAGTCCGGCGGGTCAGGCGCATCGGGTGGTTCCGGTCAGGGGCAGGCCGAACCCGGGCCCGCACGCGGCGGGACGGCGTGCGGCGGGGCCGGGGACGAGGATGCCGCGCAGTGGCACGCACGGGACCGCAGCGCAAGAATCCGCTCCGGTCTCGGCGTCCCGCCCCGGATGTTTAGGGTTTTCATCTCTCCGTGCCGTGTAAGGGAGAAGCGGAATCTCCTGCCGACGAAGAACGGGAGCACGGGCCGGCACGGTTGGGAACCCACCGGATTCGGACGGGCCGCCCGGTGATCTGTCTCGTT
The DNA here is from genome assembly GCF_002917135.1 of Methylobacterium sp. V23. NCBI lineage: Bacteria > Pseudomonadati > Pseudomonadota > Alphaproteobacteria > Hyphomicrobiales > Methylobacteriaceae > Methylobacterium > Methylobacterium sp. V23. The sequence goes on along the minus strand of NZ_PDHT01000007.1, from coordinate 123,012 downwards.
ACGGGAACGCGGCCGGACGCCTGTCGTTGTCACCCCGTCGCGGCACCGGCCGCCGACGTGAGATTGAGGGAAACCCCGTTATGAGCCTCCTCGGCAGCATCGTCAGCAAGATCCTCCACCCCTTCGGCGGCGGCGACGCGCAGGCCAAGCCGTCCGAGGCGAACGCACAGCCCTCCGCCGGCGGCTCGGATGCCCCCGCCTCGACCCCCACCAGCACCGGCGCCCCGGCCGGCGGTCCCGTCGACGTCGAGCAGGTCCTCAACGGCATGGCGGCGAAGAATTCGCAGTCCCTGAACTGGCGCACCTCGATCGTCGACCTGATGAAGCTCCTCGATCTCGATTCGAGCCTCACCGCCCGCAAGCAGCTCGCCGACGAGCTGCACTACACCGGCGACAAGGAGGACTCGGCCACGATGAACGTTTGGCTGCACAAGCAGGTCATCAAGAAGCTCGAGGAGAACGGCGGCAAGGTGCCGGCCGATCTCAAGGATTGATTCCTGATCAAAGGTTCGGCTTGGCCTGATTTCGGCGTGGCCTGATTCAGGGTGACGCCCGAGGGGGCAGGGGACATCGTCCTCTGCCCTTTTCGTTTGACCTGCGGTTCCCGGCCCTCGGCCGCGGCGCAGACGGAGCCGTCGCCCCCCGCTGCGCCGCCGGGGCGCGCGACGACGACCCGGGAAGACGGCGCGCAACGACGACCCGGGAGCCCGCCTCAGCCCTCCAGCCGCTGCCCCAGGCGTCCGGCGAGATCCTGGATGAACTGGAACGCGGTGCGGCCCGAGCGGGAGCCGCGGGTGGTCGCCCATTCGAGGGCCTCGGCCCGGACGCTTTCGGGATCGGCCCGGAGGCCGTGCCGCGCCACGTAGGCGCGGATCATCGCCAGGTACTCGTCCTGGCTGCACTTGTGGAAGCCGAGCCAGAGGCCGAAGCGGTCCGAGAGCGAGACCTTCTCCTCCACCGCCTCGCCCGGATTGATCGCCGTGGAGCGCTCGTTCTCCACCATGTCCCGGGCCAGCAGGTGGCGCCGGTTCGAGGTGGCGTAGAACAGCACGTTCTCGGGGCGTCCCTCGATGCCGCCGTCCAGCGCCGTCTTCAGGGACTTGTACGAGGTGTCGTCGCCGTCGAAGGAGAGGTCGTCGCAGAAGACGATCCAGCGATGGGCGTCGCCCCGCAGCGTCGCCATCAGGTCGGGCAGCGCCTCGATGTCCTCGCGGTGGATCTCCACCAGCTTCAGGGGGAGGGCGCCGGGCGCCCGCGCGGCGTTGATCTCGGCCTGCGCCGCCTTGACCAGCGAGGACTTGCCCATGCCGCGCGCGCCCCAGAGGAGCGCGTTGTTGGCCGGCAGGCCGTCGGCGAAGCGCTGGGTGTTCTCCACCAGGGTGTCGCGGGCCCGGTCGATGCCGGTGAGCAGGCCGATCGCCACCCGGTTGACCTTAGCCACCGGGATCAGCCGGCGCTCCGGTCCCCACAGGAAGGCGTCCGCGGCCGTCAGGTCGACGGGCGCGCGGGAGGCGGGGGCGGCGCGCTCCAGGGCGGCGGCGATCCGCTCCAGCACCGGTAGGAACTCCCGCACCGGCAGGAACGCTGCGAGCGCGGCGGGGTCGGCGGGGGGCGTGGCGGTCATGGACGGTTCCTCGAAACGCGGGGTCGAGCGATGGGGCCGTGGCGACGGGTGCCGTGCTTTACGGTGCCGGAGCGCCGCGATGAACCCGATAAATCGCGTCGCGGCCGGCGATTTGCGGCCCGCTGACCCATTCGCCTCACCCGGGCGGCGTTGCTTTCACTTAGGCCCTGGCTATAGTCCGCGCGCTTTTTGGCAAGCCCGGACGCCCCCTCGACCGAGGGTCTGGCGGCGCGGGCCTTATCCTCGAGGAGTCACCCGCTTGATCACCCCCGCCTTCGCGCAAGGGGCCACCTCGGCCGCTGGCGGAGCGGACATCGCCTTGCAGGTGGTGCCGTTCGTCCTCATCTTCGTGATCATGTACTTCCTGATCCTGCGCCCGCAGCAGCGCCGCGTGAAGGAGCATCAGAACATGGTCAAGAACGTCCGCCGCGACGACACCGTCGTCACCACCGGCGGCATCGTCGGCCGTGTCACCAAGGTCGCCGACGAGGCCTCGGAGATCGAGGTCGAGATCGCGCCCAACGTCCGCGTCAAGGTCGTGCGCGCGATGATCTCGGAAGTCCGCGTCAAGGGCGCGCCGGTCAAGGCCGCCTGACGCAAGGCCGCCTGACGGCAGCCACCCGGTCATACGGGTGGGGATTGCGGGCGGGGATTGCGGGCGGGGATTGCGGGCGGGGCACAAGGGCCCGCATCGCCCCTGAGAACACGGACACAGGACGGACCCGGCGGATGCTGCGCTTCTCGAGAACCAAGATCGTCACGACGCTGGCCGTCATCCTGATCGGCCTCAGCCTCGCCGTGCCGAGCTTCTTCTCGGCCGAGCAGCGCGCCGGCTTCATGGCCTCGCTCCCGAGCTGGTTCCCGAGCTGGATCGTGCCCCAGCGCGCCATCGTGCTGGGCCTCGACCTCCAGGGCGGCTCGCAGCTCCTCCTCGAGGTCGACCAGAACGACCTCGCCAAGTCCCTGACGACGGCCCTGCGCGACGATGTCCGCCGGGTCCTACGCGAGGCCGGCGGCGTGACCCCGGAGGGCGGCATCCAGATCATCCCGCGCGGCGTCCAGCTCCGGATCGCGAACGAGGCCGCCCGCGCCAAGGTGCTGCCGAAGCTGCGCGAGCTCTCGCAGCCGATCTCCAACGCCCTGGTGGGCCAGGGCGGCGGCCAGACCCTCAACATCACCGAGAAGCCCGAGGGCGTGATCCAGATCACCCTGACGGATGCGGGCCTGACCGACCGGACGCGCCGGGCCGTGACCCAGGCCATCGAGGTCATCCGGCGCCGCATCGATTTCGGCGGCACCAAGGAGCCCTCGATCCAGCAGCAGGGCGCCGACCGCATCCTGGTCCAGGTCCCCGGCCTCCAGGATCCGCAGAAGCTGGAGGACCAGCTCGGCAAGACGGCCAAGCTCGAGTTCCGGATGCTGGCGGATTCGCCCTCCGGCGACGTCGACCTGCTGCCCTCCAAGGACGAGAAGGGCGCCCGCGTCCCCGTCGAGCGCCGCGTGATGGCCTCCGGCGCCGACCTCACCGACGCCCAGCCGGCCTTCGACCATCAGACCCAGGAGCCGATGGTTAGCTTCAAGTTCAACCTGAAGGGCGCCCAGAGCTTCGGCCAGGCGACCTCGGAGAATGTCGGCCGCCGCATGGCCATCGTCCTCGACAACGAGGTGGTCTCGGCGCCCCGCATCAACACGCCGATCACCGGCGGCTCCGGCCAGATCACCGGCAACTTCACCGTGGCCCAGGCCAACGAGCTCTCGATCCTGCTGCGGGCCGGCGCGCTGCCGGCCAAGCTCACCGTGGTGGAGCGCCGCGTCGTCGGCCCCGGCCTCGGCAGCGACTCGATCCAGGCCGGCAAGTACGCCACCCTGGTGGCCGGCGCCCTGGTCATCGCCTTCATGTTCGCCACCTACGGGGTGTTCGGCTTCTTCGCCAACATCGCCCTCATCGTGCACGTGGGCCTCATCCTCGGCCTGATGTCGGTGCTGGAGGCGACCATGACCCTGCCGGGCATCGCCGGCATCGTGCTCACCATCGGCACGGCGGTGGATTCCAACGTGCTGATCTACGAGCGCGTGCGCGAGGAGGTCCGGGCCGGGCGCTCCATCGTGTCGGCGCTCCAGGCCGGCTTCGACAAGGCCTTCGCCACCATCATCGATTCGAACTCGACCATGGCGATCGCCGCCCTGATCCTGTTCTTCCTCGGCTCCGGCCCCGTGAAGGGCTTCGCCGTGGTCTTCATCCTCGGCATTCTCACGACGGTCATCACCGCCGTGACCCTGACCCGGATGATGATCGCCCTGTGGTACAACATGGCGCGGCCCAAGACCCTGCCGTTCTGATCCCGGCCCTGCCGCCCCCCGGGGACGGACACGGCTTTCCCGGCCGACGTCCCGGACAAGAGTTTCGAGACCGATCATGCGCCTGCTCCGCCTCTGGCCCGACGAGTCGCACGTCGACTTCATGCGCTTCCGGCGCTTCACCTTCCCGCTCTCGGCGTTCCTGTCGGTGGCGACGGTGGTGCTGTTCCTCACCGTCGGCCTGAACTTCGGCATCGACTTCAAGGGCGGCACCCTGGTGGAGCTGCAGGCGAAGTCGAAGACGGCCGATGTCGGGGCCGTCCGCCACACCGCCAACGGCTTCGGCTTCGGCGAGACCGAGGTGCAGGAGCTCGGCGGCGAGGGCACGGTGCTGGTCCGCTTCCCCCTGCAGCCGGGCGAGCAGGGCCAGACGGCGGTGATGCAGAAGGCGCACGCCGCCTTCGACGCCGACTACGTCTTCCGCCGCACCGAGACCGTGGGGCCGCGCGTCTCGGGCGAACTCGTGCAGTCCGGCACCATCGGCGTCGTGCTCTCGGTGCTCGCCGTGCTGTTCTACCTCTGGTTCCGCTTCGAGCGGGAGCTGGCGCTGGGCGCCATCGTCGGCACGCTGCACGACATCGTGCTGACGCTCGGCGTCTTCGTCATCAGCCGCATCGAGTTCAACATGACCTCGATCGCCGCGATCCTCACCATCGTGGGCTACTCGCTCAACGAGACCGTGGTGGTGTTCGACCGGACCCGCGAGCTGATGCGGCGCTACAAGACCATTCCGACGGTGGAACTCCTCAACCTCTCGATCAACTCCACCATGTCGCGCACGGTGATGACCGCGACCTCGGCCTTCCTGTCGCTGCTCGCCCTGGTGCTGTTCGGCGGCGAGGCGATCAAGGGCTTCGCCATCGTGATGCTGGCCGGCGTCGTGATCTGCACCTACTCGGCGATCTTCGTCTCGACGCCGGTGCTGATCTATCTCGGCCTGATGCTCTCGGGCGTGAAGGCGCAGGGGCGCCCGGCCGGCGGGCGCGTGCCCCAGGCGGCGGAGTAGCGCGGGCATGGCGTCCTCCGGCAGCCTGCACGACGGCTTCGTTCCCGGGCGCCACCTCATCGACGCCTACGGGAACGGCGGCTTCCGCTTCGCCGAGATGTCGCATCGCGGCTCGATCCTGGTCACGCCGTCGGGCATCCGGGCCTGGGACGTGCGCGAGCCCCGCGCCATCGACCGGAACGCCCTTCGCCCGATCCTGGCCGAGGCCGGGACGGTCGAACTGCTCCTGATCGGAACCGGGCTCGATATCGCGCCTTTTCCTGATGCGCTCCGGCGCTGGCTGAAGGAGGGTGGCATCGGCCTCGACGTGATGCAGACGGGGGCGGCGGCGCGCACCTACAACATCCTCATGGCGGAGAACCGCAAGGTCGCCGCCGCCTTGATCGCGGTCGCATGACGGACTCGGACACCCGGACCAGCCCGGCCGAGGGCAACCTCGCCTTCGCCTTCCAGCATTGCGAGGCCCTGGTCCGGGCGGGCGATCCCGACCGCTACTTCGCCACCCTGTTCGCGCCCGCGAGCGCCCGTCCCCACCTCTTCGCCCTCATCGCCTTCAGCCTCACCGTTGCGCGGGTGCGCGAGGCCGCCTCCAACCCGATGGCCGGCGAGATCCGCCTGCAATGGTGGCGCGACGCCCTCCAGGGCGAGGCCCGCGGCGACGTGAAGGCCAACCCCGTGGCCGCCGCCCTCGACGACGCCATCGTCCGGCGCAAGCTCGGGCGCCAGCCCTTCGTCGACCTCATCGACGCCCGGGTCTTCGACCTCTACGAGGACCCGATGCCCCGGGTGAACGACCTCGAGGGCTATTGCGGCGAGACCGTCTCGGCCCTGATCCGCCTCGGCGCCCTCGTCCTCTGCGACGGGGTCGAGCCCGGCGGAGCCGCAGCGGCCGGCCATGCCGGCGTCGCCTACGGGGTCACCGGGCTCCTGCGCGCGCTGCCCTGGCACGCCCGCTCCGGCCAAGTCTACCTGCCCACCGACATCCTCAAGACCTACGGCGTCACCCGCGAGGACATCGTCACCGGGCGCGGCGGCCCCGGGCTCCTGCGCGCCACCGCCGACCTCCGGGCGCTGGCCCGCCGCCACCTCAAGGCCTACGCGGCGGCCCGCGCCACCATCGCGCCCGCGGCCCGCCCCGCCTTCCTGCCGGTGGCCCTGGTGGAGCCCTACCTCGCCGCCATGGAGCGGCCGGGCTACGATCCCCTCAACACCGTGGTCGAGATCCCGCGCTGGCGCCGTCTCTGGACCCTCTGGCGCGCCTCCCGCCGGGGCTGAGGCCGCCACCCGTCACGAGAAAGGGCGGCCCCCGGGGGAGCCGCCCTCACGGGGTCTGGAAAAAGGGCGGCTCCCGGGGGAGCCGCCCTCACGGGGTCTGGAAAAAGGGCGGCTCCCGGGGAGCCGCCCTCACCGGGTCTAAAGAAGGGCGGAGGCGACCGGCCGTCGGTCAGCGGGCCTTCTTGGTCAGCTTCGCGGCGATCTCGAACATCTCCTCCGGGGCGTAGTCCGGGGTGAAGGCCGAGGGCACGCCGGTGAGCTGGTGGATCTTGCCGCCATCGGGCATGCCCTCGACCACGCTGAGCTCGCCCGGCGGGTCACCCGGCAGCGCCACCTCGCCGTTGCCCCAGATGCCGGCCATCTCGGTGTAGTCGCCCGGGCTGAAGGTGTAGAGCCGGCGGTGCGAGCCCTCCTGCAGGTACTTCTGGCACTCGGGGATCTTGTCGAGGTTGATGTTCGGGGTCGGCAGGAACTTCTCGATCTCGACGCCGGTGATCTTCTTGAGCGCCAGGGCGTAGGCGTGGGCGTGGACCGAGCCGCGCACCAGCAGGTAGCCGCAGACCTCGCGACCCGTCGGGTCGGTCAGGGTCTCGTAGACGCGCAGCTTGTGCAGGCGGGCGCCGCACTCGAGGTGGAAGTTGTGCAGCAGGTCCACCACGACATTGCCCGTGGTGGTGATGAAGTCGTTGTTCCAGGAGGCGCCGTTGCTGTTGACCGGCGTGACGCCGCCGCCGTTCGACAGGAAGGCGGCCGCCAGGCGGATATCCTTCATGTCCTCGAACGGGGCCTTCGAGATGTCGCCGCCATCCGACTCGTCGCCGTCATTGTCGGGACCGTTGTTGAGCATCGCCACGCCGTTGCTGACGAGCTCCACATGGCCGAGTTCCTCTGCGGTGATGGCAGCGACCAGGCTATAGAATGGGCGCAGCTTAGACTTGCTGCGGAAATTGAAGCTCTGGAACATGTAATTGCCCAGGGTCGACATCTCGCCATACTTGCCGCCGAGCAGCTCCTGTAGGGCCGCGGCCGCGTTCGGATCTTTCCGCTTAGGGGCAGGAAGCTCGGCCTGTAGCTTGTCGACGCGCATAAACATAGATTAATTCTCCGCTTCTGGCCAATCGGGGTCTCGACAGGCAAGTGGCCGCCGCGGGTGCATGTTCCGCCGCGCGGCCCGAATTGCGGAGGGCTCCGGGCGGGCATCCGGACCGGAAAAACCCGCGGCGGCGGCGGCGATGCGCGTCGTTCCGCGTGCAACACCCTCTGAATACATGATTAACCGCGTTGAGCCGGCCGAACGGCTCTGCTAGCAACGGACCCAAGGCCCGGCATGAGATCGGGTTGCCCTGGAGGAGTACGGCGCCCGTGAACACAGTGACCACCTGGAATCAGGTCTACGACCCATTCGGGAACGCCTGGCTCTCGACCCTGGCGGCCTCGCTGCCCGTCATCGCCCTGCTGGGCATGATCGCGAGCGGCAAGGTGCAGGCCCATATCGCGGCCGTGCTCTCCCTCGTGCTGGCCTTCTGCGTCGCCGTCTTCCTGTTCGGCATGCCGGCCGACCTCGCCACCCGCGCCTCCGCCTACGGCGTGGCGCTCGGCCTGTTCCCCATCGGCTGGATCATCCTGAACGTCATCTTCCTCTACCGCCTGACGGTGGAGAAGGGCTGGTTCGGCACCCTGCAGCAATCGGTGGCGGGCATCACCACCGACCGGCGCATCCAGCTCCTGCTGGTGGCCTTCGCCTTCGGCGCCTTCTTCGAGGGCGCGGGCGGCTTCGGCACCCCGGTGGCGGTGACGGGCGCGATCCTGATCGGCCTCGGCTTCTCGCCGCTGGCGGCCTCCGGCCTCTCGCTCATCGCCAACACCGCGCCGGTGGCCTACGGCGCCCTCGGCGCCCCCATCCAGGGCCTCGCCTCGGTGACGGGCTACGATCCCTACATCCTCGGCGCGATGATCGGCCGGCAGCTGCCGTTCTTCTCGATTCTCGTGCCGTTCTGGCTGATCTGGGTCTTCGCGGGCTTCCGCGGCATGATCAAGATCTGGCCGCCGATCCTGGTCTGCGGCGGCTCCTTCGCGGTGGCCCAGTTCCTGATCTCGAACTACGTCAACCCCTGGATCGTCGACATCGGCGCCTCGCTGATCTCGATGGGCGCCCTGGTGGCCTTCCTCAAGGTCTGGCAGCCCAAGGAGATCTGGACCTCCCCGGCCCTGCGCGGCAACGACCCCTCGATCGGCTACGTCAACGGCGGCCGTCCGGTCTCGCTCGGCGCGGCCGTGCCCGGCGACCTGCCGAAGGTGGATCTCGGTGGCCGCACCGCCACCTCGCGCGAGATCCTGATGGCCTGGGTCCCGTGGATCATCCTCTCGGTGATCGTGGCGATCTGGGGCACCGGCTGGTTCAAGGGCCTCGTCAACCCGCTCTTCACCTGGAAGTACGAGGTGCCGGGCCTGCACAACGTGATCATGAAGGTGCCGCCGGTGGTGGCGAAGGCCCACCCGGAAGCCGCCGTCTTCTCCTTCACCTACATGTCCTACACCGGCACCGGCGTGCTCTTCGCGGCGCTCATCTCCGGCCTGATCATGCGCTTCTCCCCGCTGCGCCTGATCACCGCCTATTTCGAGACGATCTGGGTGCTGCGCTACTCGCTCATCACCATCGCGGCGATGCTCGCCCTCGGCGTGCTCACCCGCTACGCCGGCGTCGACGCCACCCTCGGCCTCGCCTTCGCCGGCACGGGCATCCTCTACCCGTTCTTCGGCACGCTGCTGGGCTGGCTCGGCGTCGCGCTCACGGGGTCGGACACGGCCTCCAACGTGCTCTTCGGCGGTCTCCAGAAGATCACCTCCGAGCAGCTCGGCCTATCGGGCATCCTCATGGCCTCGGCGAACTCGTCGGGCGGCGTGATGGGCAAGATGATCGACGCCCAGTCGATCGTCGTCGCCTCCACCGCCACCGGCTATTTCGGCCAGGAGGGCAAGATCCTGCGCTTCGTGTTCTGGCACTCGATCGTGCTGGCCTGCCTCGTGGGCGGCCTCGTGATGCTGCAGGCCTACGTGCACCCGTTCAGCGCGATGGTGATCCACCCGTAGGATCCCCGTCGAACCGACCTGCCGACGCCAGAGCCCGCCCCGGATCGCCCGGAGCGGGCTTTTTCTTGCCCGAGACCCTGCCCGAGACCCTGCCCGAGACCCTGCCCACACCCGGTCCGTCATCTGGCCGGCGCACGCAGCGTCTTGTGCCGCGGGCTGCTTGAGGCCAAGTGCAGGGGATGTTCTTCCGCAAGCTCGCCGCGCGCTACAGCCTCGCGAACCTCAAGCCGGTCGAGACCGCGCGGCTGCGCCTCGCGCCGCTGGGGCCGTCCGACGCCGAGGCCCTGCGCGCCCTGACCGACGACCCGGCCATCACCGGGGCGGTCGACTTCCTGCCCACGCCCTTCACCCTGAAGGATGCGCGCCAGCTCATCGGCCCGGCCAAGGTGACGAAGGACTGCTTCCTCGGCGCCTGGCTGCGGGCGGACGGGGCGCTCGCGGCGGTGATCGGCCTGCACCTGCGCGGCGACCACGCCGCCGAGGTCGGCTACTGGGTCGGCGGGGCGGCGCGGGGGCAGGGGCTCGGCACCGAGGCGGTCACCGCCGCGCTCGGCCTGCTGCGCGCGCGCTTCCCCCATCGCGTCATCATCGCGCAGTGCCGCCCCGAGAACGCCGCCTCGGTCGGCCTCCTGCGCAAGGTCGGGTTTCGCGATACCGGCGACGCGGGCCAGCTGCCCGGACGCCGGATCTTCACGGTCTCGCAGGCGTGACCCGGGCCGCGGCGCCCAGCCCCGGCGCGCGGGCGCGCTGCCGGTAGATCAGCACCGTGGCGAGGAGGCCGCAGGCCCCGCCGAAGGCCATCCAGAGGCCGGGGGCCGCCTTGTTGGCGGTGGCCGCGATGAGCGAGGTCGAGATCAGCGGCGTCATCCCGCCGAAGAGGGCGGTCGCCAGGGAATAGGCCAGGGAGAACCCGGCCGTGCGCACCTCCGGCGGCACGATCTCGGTGAGCGCCACCACCATGGCGCCGTTGTAGCTGCCGTACAGGAAGGACAGCCACAGCAGCACCGCCAGCATGGTCTCGAAGCTCGGATGCGCCACGAGCCAGGCTAGGGCCGGATAGGCGGTGACGAGGGTCAGGCCCGAGAACAGCAGCAGGATCGGGCGCCGGCCGATCCGGTCGGAGAGCGCCCCCATCACGGGGAGCCAGAACAGGTTCGACACCGCGACGCAGAAGGTGACGATCAGGCTGTCGGTGTCCGAGAGCTTGAGGACGTTTTTGCCGAAGGTCGGGGTGTAGACCGTGATGGCGTAGAACGCGATCGTGGTCATCGCCACCATCAGCATCCCGAGCCCGACGATCCGCCAGTTCCGCCCCAGGGTGCGCAGCACCGCGCCCACCGGCGGGTGGACCTTGCGGGCCTGGAAGGCCGGGGTCTCCTGCAGCGAGCGCCGGATGTAGAACAGGAACGGCACCAGGAGGCAGCCGATCAGGAAGGGGATGCGCCAGCCCCAGGCGCCCATCTCGGCCGGCGACAGCAGGCGGTTGAGGGCGTAGCCGATGGCCGCCGCCGCCATGATCGCCACCTGCTGGCTGCCCGACTGCCAGGCGACGTAGAAGCCCTGGCGGCCCGGGGGCGCCAGCTCGGCGAGGTAGACCGAGACGCCCCCGAGCTCGACTCCGGCGGAGAAGCCCTGGAGCAGGCGGCCGACCAGCACCAGGGCGGGCGCCAGGAGGCCGAGGGTGGCGTAGTCGGGGACCAGGGCGATCAGGATCGTCCCGGCGGCCATGATCGCCAGGGTGACGATGAGCCCCTTCCGGCGGCCGACCCGGTCCACGTAGGCCCCGAGCAGCACCGCCCCGAGGGGGCGCATGAGGAAGCCGGCCCCGAAGGTCATGAAGGTCAGCATCAGCGAGGCGAACTCGCTCTCGCTGGGGAAGAACGCCTTGGCGATGTAGGAGGCGTAGAACCCGAACGCGAAGAAGTCGAACATTTCCAGGAAGTTGCCGCTCGTCACCCGCAGGACGGCGGCGGCCCGGGAGCCGCCCTGGTCGTGGTCGGGATATCCCGCCATCGGAGTTCCTCACCTGATACGTTCGGCCCTGGGCCCTTCATCCCAGGGTGATCGTATTGTTTCGCCGAGGCTAGGGGGAGAGGGAGGGGGCGGTGTCCCTGCGGGCGGCGTGTTCGGAACGCCGCAGCCGGCCCCCTACTCGGCCGCGATCTGCGCCGGGCCGTGGCCGAGCCAGGCCGCGAGGTCGGCCCGGGCCCGGTCGGTGAGGGCCTTCTTCTTGGCCACCGCCTTCTCGGGGCCCTTCAGGCGCTTGCCGCCCTCGCCCTTGGGGGCGTGGTCGAGGGGCGGGAACAGGCCGAAATTCACGTTCATCGGCTGGAACGAGCGCGGGGCGCCGGCCTCCTCGGCCGCGATGTGGCCGCCGGTGATGTGGCCGATCAGGGCCCCCAGCGCCGTGGTGGCGGGGAGGGGCTCGAGCGACGCCCCGCGGGCCTCGGCCACCGCGAAGCGGCCGGCCATCAGGCCGATGGCGGCGCTCTCCACGTAGCCCTCGCAGCCGGTGATCTGGCCGGCGAAGCGCAAGGAGGGCCGCGCCTTCAGGCGCAGGGTCGCGTCGAGGAGGCGGGGGCTGTCGAGATAGGTGTTGCGGTGAAGGCCGCCGAGGCGGGCGAACTCGGCGTTCTCAAGGCCCGGGATCGTGCGGAACACCCGGACCTGCTCGGAATAGGTCAGCTTCGTCTGGAACCCGACCATGTTGTAGAGGGTACCGAGCGCGTTGTCCTGGCGCAGCTGGACGATCGCGCAGGCCTTCACGGTGGGGTCGTGCGGGTTGGTGAGGCCCACCGGCTTCATCGGGCCGTGGCGCAGGGTCTCGGGGCCGCGCTCGGCCATGACCTCGATCGGCAGGCAGCCGTCGAAGTAGGGCGTCGAGGCCTCCCACTCCTTGAACCCGATCTTGTCCCCCTCGACGAGCGCCTGGATGAACCGGTCGTACTGCGCGCGATCCATGGGGCAGTTGATGTAGTCCGCCCCCGTGCCGCCGGGCCCGACCTTGTCGTAGCGCGACTGGAACCAGGCCTTGCCCATGTCGATGGAATCGCGATGCACGATCGGCGCGATCGCGTCGAAGAAGGCCAGCGACTCGGCTCCGGTCAGCGCGCGGATGCCCTCCGCCAGGGACGGCGCCGTGAGGGGCCCCGTGGCGATGATGGTCCGGCCCCAGGATTCGGGCGGCAGGCCCTGGACCTCTTCCCGCGCGATGCGGATGCGCGGATGGGCCTCGAGCGCGGCGGTCACGGCCTTGGCGAAGCCCTCGCGGTCGACCGCCAGCGCCCCGCCGGCGGGCACCTGGTGCGCGTCGGCCGCGCGCAGGATCAGCGACCCGAGGGTGCGCATCTCCTGGTGCAGCAGGCCGACGGCGTTGCCGTTGGCGTCGTCCGAGCGGAACGAGTTCGAGCAGACGAGCTCGGCGAAGTCGCCGCCGTGATGGGCCTCGGTGCCGCGCACCGGACGCATCTCGTGGAGCACCACGTCGTGGCCGCTCTCGGCGATCTGCCAGGCGGCTTCCGACCCGGCGAGGCCGCCGCCGACGATATGGAGGGAGTTGTCCGTCATCGGCACGGGATAAACCCGCCGGGGGCTCGGATCAATGGAGGCCCCGATCCGGGATTTCTTGCTGATCCGGGAATCCTGGCCGATCCGGGAATCCTGGCCGATCCGGGAGGCCCCGGATCAGTGGAGCTGGGGCGAGACCAGGAAGCGCTCCCGGTCCGAGGAGGTCACCGAGAGCTTGAGGGGCTTGCCGTCCCGCTGGATCGTCAGGGGCACCCGCACGCCGGCCTCCCCGAGGGCCCAGACCTGCCGGAAGAAGCCGGCCAGATCGGCGACGGGCTCGCCCGCCACCGCCACGATGACGTCGCCCGGGCGCAGGTCCGCCGCCTCGGCGGGACCGTCGTCGGCGAGCCCCATCACGACCACGGCCTCCTCGCCGTCGCTGGCATAGAGGCCGAGCCAGGGCCGCACCGGCCGGTCGACCCGCCCGCGGGCGGTGAGGTCGTCCAGGATCGGGATCAGGAGGTCGATCGGCACGATCATGTTGATGGTCTTGGGCCCGGCGGTGCCGCCCTGCTGCAGCTGCAGCGAGCCGATGCCCAGGAGCGCCCCGTCCGGCCCGATCAGCGCCGCCCCGCCCCAGTGCGGGTGCGAGGGCGCGGTGAACAGGGCCTCGTCGAGGACGTATTCCCAGTAGCCGGCGAATTCCTGGCGGGCGACGATCTCGACGGCGAGGCTGCGCGCCCGGCCGCCGACCCCGGCCATCACCGCCCGGTCGCCGATGCGCACCGGGGCGGAGCGCCCGAGCTTCAGCGGCTTCAGCCGGAGGTCGCCCAGGGCCTGGACGAGGCCGAAGCCGGTGACCGCGTCGAAGCCGACCACGTGTCCGGGCACGGAGCGCCCGTCATGGGTGGTGAGCCAGACGGATTCCGCCTCGGTCACGAGGTAGCCGATGGTGAGGACGAGGCCGTCCTCGCCGATGACGACGCCGTTGCCGGCCCGCTCGGTGCCCAGGGTCTCGGCCGTGAAGGCCTCCGGCGGCACCCGTGTCGAGAGCGCCACCACGGCGGTGAGCGCCTGCTCGAGGTCGTAGCCGTAATCGGCGGCCTTGGGCTGGGCGGATGCGGGGATCTTCCAGTCTCCGGGCGAGGCCATGGGCGCGTCTTTCCTGCCGTCGTGTCGCGTCGTTGAGACGGGAGATAGGTCGTCGGCTCGGATTCCGACAGTCTCGGGCCGTCGAGACCCGCGCGTCGCGCCGCGATCCCGCCCCCGCTCAGGGGGCGGCGCGCAGGACCTTGCCGGGATTGAGCAGGCCCTTCGGGTCGAGGGCGCCCTTGATCCGGCGGGCGAGGGCCATCTCCTCCGGCCGGCGGTGGCGGACGAGTTCGTCGACCCGGTACTGGCCGATGCCGTGCTCCGCCGAGATGCTGCCGCCGAACCGCGCCACCGCGTCGTGGACGATGCGGTTGATGGCGTCCGATCCGTGCTCGGGGCCGATGAGGACGTTGTAGTGGATGTTGCCGTCGCCCATGTGGCCGAAGATGTTCGGCCGGGTGCCCGGCGCGCCCGCGGCCAGGGCCTCGCCCGCCGCCGCCAGGAAGTCCGGAATCGCCGGGATCGGCACCGAGACGTCGTGCTTGACGCTCTTGCCGGCCCGGGCCTCGGCCTCGGTGATGTGCTCGCGCAGGGCCCAGAGGGCGGCCGCCTGCTGGCCCGATTCGGCGAGCACGCCGTCGACGGCGTCGCCCCGCTCCAGGGCCTCGCCGAGCAGGCTCTCCACCGCCTCGCGCAGGCCCCCGAGGCTCGAGCCCGCCTCCATCAGCACGGTCCAGCCGGCGGCGGCGATCGGGCTGGCGAGGCCGGCCTGCTCGGCCACCAGGGCGAGGGACTCGCCCGCGATCAGCTCGAAGGCCTGGATGGTGTCGCCGAGGGCGTCCTGGGCCGCCCGGAGCAGGCGCAGGGCCGCCGCCGGATCGGGCACCGCCAGGAGCGCCGTGGCGGTGTGGCGCGGGCGCGGCACCAGGCGCAGGATGGCGGCGGTGACGATGCCCAGCGTGCCCTCGCTGCCGATGAAGAGCTGCTTCCAGTCGTAGCCCGCATTGTCCTTGCGCAGGGCGCGCAGGCCGTCGACCACGGTCCCGTCCGCGAGCACCACCTCGAGGCCGAGGACGAGGTTGCGGGTCATGCCGTAGCGCAGGACGTTGAGGCCGCCCGCATTGGTGGCGATGATGCCCCCGAGCATGGCCGAACCCTCCGCCGCCAGGCTGACGGGGAGGAGGCGGCCTTCCGCCTCCGCCGCATCCTGCGCCACCTTGAGGATGCAGCCGGCCTCCGCCTCCAGGGTCAGCCCGAGGGGATCGACCCGGCGGATCGCGTTCATGCGGGCGAGCGACAGCACCACCTGGCCCCCGGAGGCGTCCGGCGTTGCGCCCCCCGCAAGGCCGGTATGTCCCCCCTGGGGCACCACCGCGACGCCGGCGGCGTGGCAGGCCGCCATCACGGCCGCGACCTCGGCGGTGCCCGTCGGGCGCGCCACCGCCGCAGGGCGGCCCGGAAACAGGCGGCGCCAATCCACCGCGTAGGGCGCGAGGTCGTCCGCGCCCGTGAGCAGGCCGCCCCGGCCGAGGCAGGCCTCCAGCCGGCCGAGGAGGTCGGCCTGTGCGCGCGTCTGGCTCATCGGAGGACTCCTCGTGCTGGCGGGCCGGACCGCCCGGAAAACGGGTTGCCCCGGCATTCCGGCGCCGGCCCGCCGGGTCAAGGGGGCGGCCTGACAATCACCCCCGATGTTCAAGGGCGGGCCTTGACCGGACCCGTGAACTGGCCTCTCACACGGCCCATTCGGGCGCTGGCGTCACGGTCCCGACCGCGTCGCGCGGCCTTCGGGTCCGGCGCCCCATCCGCCCGCCACGGGCGCGAGATCCGAGAAGAACACGACCATGGCCGAAAGACTCTCCTTCCCGAAGGACAAGATCCGCGTCCTGCTGCTCGAAGGCATCAACGACAGTGCCGCCGAGCTGTTCGCCGCCGCCGGCTACACCAACGTCGTGCGCGTGGCCAAGGCCCTGGACCGGGAGGCCCTGCACGAGGCCCTGAAGGGCACGCACATCCTCGGCATCCGCTCGCGCACCCAGCTCGACGCGGCGGCCCTGGCCCACGGCGAGCGCCTGCTGGCGGTGGGCTGCTTCTCGGTGGGCACCAACCAGGTCGATCTCGAGGCCGCCCGCCACCGCGGCATCCCGGTCTTCAACGCGCCCTACTCGAACACCCGCTCGGTGGCCGAGCTCGTCATCGGCGAGATCGTGATGCTGCTGCGCCGGATCGTGCCGCGCTCGGTGGGGGCCCATGCGGGCGCCTGGGACAAGTCGGCCACCGGCTCGCAGGAGGTGCGCGGCAAGACGCTGGGCATCGTGGGCTACGGCAATATCGGCTCGCAGCTCTCGACGCTGGCCGAGGCGATGGGCATGCGGGTGGTGTTCTACGACCAGACCGACAAGCTGCGCCACGGCAACACCGAGCCCACCGACAGCCTGGAGACCCTGCTCGCCCAGAGCGACGTGGTCTCCCTCCACGTGCCGGAGACGCCCGAGACCCACAACATGATCGGCGCGGCCGAGATCCGGGCGATGAAGCCCGGCGCCTTCCTGATCAACAACGCCCGCGGCACCGTGGTCGACCTCGACGCCCTGGCCGGGGCCCTGCGCGACGGCCACCTGCGGGGCGCCGCCGTCGACGTGTTCCCGGTGGAGCCCGGCTCGAACCAGGAGCGCTTCGTCAGCCCGCTCCAGGGCCTGCCCAACGTGATCCTGACGCCGCATATCGGCGGCTCGACGGAGGAGGCGCAGGAGCGCATCGGCTCCGAGGTGGCGCGCAAGCTCGTCGATTACTCCGACATCGGCTCGACCGTCGGCACCGTGAACTTCCCGCAGGTGCAGCTGCCCGCCCGTCCCACCGGCACCCGCCTGATCCACGTCCAGCGCAACATCCCGGGCATGCTGGGGCGCCTCAACGACACCTTCGCCCGGCGCGGGGTGAACATCGCGGCGCAGTTCTACCAGACCGACGGCGAGGTCGGTTACGTGGTGGTGGAGACCGACGTCACCGATGCGGATGCCGAGAGCCTGCTCGAGGAGATCCGGGCCCTCGACGGCACCATCCGCGCCCGCCTGCTCTACGAGCGCCGCTGACGGGCCCGCACAGTGGCGCACCGGCGCCGCCTCGGTTAACCTGTGTTGAGACGCTCCCGCCCGACGGACCGTCGCCGGACCGACCCCGCGCGCGCCGGATACAGAGGAAGCCCAGCCGTTGCGTGCCAGTCCCCTGCGTGACGGTTCCCTGCATGGTGGTCCCCCGGCGGACGATCCGGCGCGTGGCGATGCGATCCTGGCGGATCTGATCGCCCGGATCGCCCGGCGCGACGAGGCCGCCCTGCGCACCCTCTATGATCGGACGGCCCCGAAACTTCTCGGCGTCGTCCTCCGTATCCAGTCCGATCGCGGCATGGCCGAGGACGTGCTGCAGGACGTGTTCCTGCGCATCTGGCAGAAGGCCGCCTCCTACAGCCCGGCGGCCGGACGGCCGCTGGCCTGGCTCTGCACCATCGCCCGCAACCGGGCGATCGACGGGGTGCGGCGGCGGAGCGAGACGCAGGGGCCGGTGACCGAGGACGGGGAGGATTGGGTGGAGCGGCTGGCCGACCCCCACGACAGCGAGGGCACGATCCTCGGGCGCAACGCGCTCCAGGCCTGCCTCGGCCGGCTCGAGGCGCTGCACCGCGACTGCATCGTGCTGGCCTATTGCGAGGGCCAGTCCCGGGAGGATCTCGCCCTGCGCTACGACCGTCCCGTGAGCACCATCAAGACCTGGCTGCATCGCGGCCTCGCGACCCTGCGCGGCTGCCTGGACGGTGCCCCATGACCCCCGATCCGGAGGAGCGCGACCTGCGCCTGGCCGAGTACGTGCTGGGCACCCTGCCGCTGCCCGAGCGGGCGGCGGTGGATCTCGAACTCGCCGTGGACCCCGCCGCCCGGGCGGCGCGCGACGCCTGGGAACGCCGCCTCGCGCCCCTCGCCCTCGGGGCGCCCGCGGTCGCGCCGGGGCCGGAGGTCTGGCCGGCGATCGCCCGGCAACTCGCGGCCGACGGTCCGCTTCCGGCCCCGTCGACGGCCGTCCACCCCGGAGGCGATCTCGGACCCGCCGCCAACGACGACCGCATCGGCGCCCTGCAGGGGGCCCTGCGGCGCTGGCGCCTGACCGCCGGCGCCGCGGCCGCCCTGGCGGCGGGGCTCGCCCTGGTCATCGCTCTCGGCGGACCGCGTCCCGGCACGGGGCCGGGCGAGGCCGACGGGCGCTACGTCGCGGTGGTCAGCAGCGGCGGCGAGGCGCCGGCGCTCCTCGTCAGCATCGACACCCGGGCCGGGACCGCACGGGTGCGCCCGGTGGGCGCGCAGGCCCCGGCGGGGCACAGCCTGGAGCTCTGGTACGTCGGCGCCGGCGCGGCCCCGAAGACCCTGGGTCTCGTCGGCACCGACGCCAAGGTGCTGGACAAGGCGCTGGGCATGGCGCTGGGCAAGGAACTGGGCAAGGAACAGGGGTTGCCGGCCGAGGCCGGCACCTTCGCGGTCTCCGTCGAGCCGGCGGGCGGCTCGCCCACCGGCCAGCCGACCGGGCCGGTGGTCTATTCCGGCAAGCTGATCCGCGAATAGGCGTCGGCGGAGCGGGCCGCCGGCGTCCTCCGCCTCACCCCAGCAGCCGGTCGAGGGTGATCGGGATGTCGCGCACCCGCACGCCGGTGGCGTGCCAGACCGCGTTGGCGATGGCGCCGGCGGTGCCGGTGATGCCGATCTCGCCCACCCCCTTGATGCCCAGCGGGTTCACGTGCGGGTCGTGCTCCTCCACCAGGATCGCCTCCATCGCGGGCACGTCGGCATTCACCGGGATGTGGTACTCGGCCAGGTTCCCGTTCATCACCCGGCCCGAGCGCGGATCGAGCACCGCGTGCTCGTGCAGGGCTAGGGACACGCCCCAGATCATGCCGCCGTAATACTGGCTGCGCACGAGCTGCGGGTTGATGATCCGCCCGGCCGCGAAGGCGCCGACGAGGCGCGTCACCCGGATCTGGCCGAGATCGGGATCGACCTTCACCTCCGCGTAGACCGCCCCGTGCGCGTGCATCGCGTAGGCCTTTCGCGTGGCCGGGTCGCCCGCACCCTGGCCCTTGGCCTCGACGGAGGTCCGGCCGGCGCGGGCCAGGATCTCGCCGAAGGCTTCGGAGCGGGCGGGGTCGTCCCGGCGGGCGAGGCGCCCGTCCGCGGCGGTGACGCCGGCATTCCCAGCGCCGTACAGGGGCGAGGCCCGGTCGTTGACGGCGAGGTCCGCCAGGGCGGCGATGGCCGCCCGGGCAGCGTTGTCCACGGCGGTACCGCTGGTGGCGGTGCCGGTGGAGCCGCCGGCCAGGCCGCCGTTCGGCAGGTTCGAATCGCCGATGCGCAGCTCGACCTGGGTGATCGGGAGGCCGAGCCCGTCGGCGCCGATCTGCGCCAGCACCGTCCAGGCGCCCTGGCCCATGTCGTGGGCGGCGGTCTCGATCAGCGCGGTGCCGTCGGCCCGGATCGTGGCGCGGGCCTCGCCCTGCATCATCCCGGCCGGGTAGGTGGCGGTGCCGAGGCCCCAGCCGACGAGGAGCCCGTCGGCGTCGCGCATCTGGCGCGGTTGCCGCGGGCGGGAGGCCCAGCCGAAGCGTGCCGCCCCTTGCGCGTAGCATTCGCGCAGGGCCTTCGAGGAGAAGGGCCGGTGGGTGATCGGCTCGACCTCCGCGTAGTTGCGCAGGCGGATCTCCAGGGGATCGAGGTCGAGTTCCAGGGCCAGCTCGTCGAGGGCACTCTCCACCGCGACGCTGCCCGAGGCCTCGCCGAGGGCCCGCATGAAGATCGGGGTGCCGATATCGGCCCGGGAGACCGCGTGCGTCGTGGCGATCGCCCCCGCCGCGTAGAGGTGGCGCGAGAGGATGCCGGAGGGCTCGACGAAGTCGTCGTGCCGGCTCGTCAGGGTCAGGGTGTGGTGGTCGAGGGCCGTGAGGGTGCCGTCCCGGGCGGCGCCGAGCTTCAGGGTCTGGCGCGTGGCGGCGCGATGGCCGACCGGGCCGAACATCTGCTCGCGTCGGGTCACCAGCTTGACCGGGCGCCCCACGAGCTTCGCCGCCATGATCCCGAGGATCTGCGGCGCGGCGATGAAGCCCTTCGAGCCGAAGCCGCCGCCGAGATAGTGGCAGACCACGTGGATGTTCTCGGGGGGAATGCCGAACAGGCCGGCGAGCCGGCCCTTGGCGATCCAGAGGGCCTGGGTCGGCGTGTAGAGGGTCAGGCGGTCGCCGTCCCACGCGGCCACGCTGGCATGGGGCTCCAGGGCGTTGTGGTACTGCGCCGCCGTGTCGTAGGTCGCCTCGATCCGGGTCTCGGCGGCCGCCATGCCGGCGGCGAGGTCGCCCGAACCTTCGTCGGTGGCCGAGCCGGCCCCGATGGTCTCGGGGCGGAAGACCTCCCCGGCCCCCAGGGCGACGCTGACGCGCTCGGATTCGTAGCGGGGCGCCAGCAGGGCCGCGCCCTCGGTGGCGGCCTCCAGGGTCTCGGCGATGACCACCGCGATCGGCTGGTTGGCGTAGCGCACGCCGTCGTTCTGCAGGAGGTCGAGGCGGAAGGCGAACGGATGGTCCTTCAGGTCCGGCGACTGGGCGAGCGCCGGGGCATTCCGCGGCGTCATCACGGCGACGACGCCCGAATGGGCTTCCGCCGCCGCGACATCGAGATGGGCGACCCGGCCGCGGGCGACCGAACTCACCGCCATCACGGCGTGGAGCAGACCTTCGGGCTTGATATCCGCGCTGTAGCGGGCCGCCCCGGTGATCTTGGCGTGGCCGTCGCGCCGGGTGAGCGGCTGGCCGATGGAGGCGCCGTGGCGCTGACGCTCAGGCATGCACGGGGGCTCCGGCGAGAGGGCTGGGGGCGGAAGGATTGGGAGCGGAAGGATTGGGAGCAAAGGGGCTGGCCGGCAGCGCGGGGACGCGGTCCGGGGTGCCGGCGGCCGCGCGGGTGAGCGCGCGGACCACGATGCGGCGGGCGAGCTCGATCTTGTAGGCGTTGTCGCCCGAGGGCCTGGCGTCCGCCAGCGCCGCCTCGGCCGCCGCGGCGAAGGTCTCGGGCGTGGGGGCGGCCCCGGCCAGCAGGTCCTCCGCCGCCCGGGCGCGCCAGGGCTTCAGGGCGACGCTGCCGAGGGCGATGCGGGCCTGCCCGATCCGATCGCCGTCCATCCGCAATCCGACCGCCGCCGACACCACCGCGAAGGCGTAGGAGGTGCGCTCGCGGACCTTGAGGTAGCGGCTGTGCCCGGCGAAGGCCTCCGCCTCGGGGGGCAGGGTGACGGCGACGACGAGGTCGCCGGGTTCCAGCACGGTCTCGCGCTCCGGCGTGTCGCCGGGCAGGCGGTGGAACGCCTCCAGGGGCACGGAGCGGGGGCCGCCGGGGCCCGCGATCTCGACGCTGGCGTCGAGGGCGGCGAGCGGCACGCAGAAGTCGGACGGGTGGGTGGCGATGCAGTGCTCGCTCCAGCCGAGCACCGCGTGGCTCCGGGTGACGCCGCCGAGCGCCGCGCAGCCGGCGCCGGGGTCGCGCTTGTTACAGGCGCTGGCGGTGTCGTAGAAATACGGGCAGCGGGTCCGCTGCAGCACGTTCCCGGCGGTGGTGGCGGCGTTGCGCAGCTGGCCGGAGGCGCCCGAGAGCAGGGCTTCCGCCAGGGCCGGGTAGCGCCTGGCGATGACGGGATCGTGCGCCAGGGCCGCGTTGCGCACCAGCGCGCCGATCCGGGTCGACCCGTCCGTGCCGCGCTCGATGCGGTCGAGGCCGGGCAGGCGGGTGACGTCCACGAGGGTGTCGGGCCGGCTGATCCCGCCCTTCATCAGGTCGACGAGGTTGGTGCCCGCGGCGAGATAGGCCGCCCCGGGCCGGGCGGCGGCGGCCACCGCCTCGGCGATGCTCGTCGCGCGGATATAGTCGAAGGCCTTCACGCCGCATCCTCCGCCAGCTGGCGGCCGGGCAGGACGTCCGGCCCCGTGAGCGCCGCATGGGCGGTGAGCACCGCCTCCGTGATGCCCGCATAGGCGCCGCAGCGGCAGAGATTCCCGCTCATGCCCTCGCGCACCCGCTCGGGGTCGCCCCCGGTCTGGCCCTCCTGGATCAGCCCGACCGCGCTGAGGATCTGGCCCGGGGTGCAGAAGCCGCACTGGAAGCCGTCATGCTCCAGGAAGGCGGCCTGGACCGGATGCAGGGCCTCGCCCGCGGCGAGGCCCTCGATCGTGGTGATCGACGCCCCGTCGTGGCTGACGGCGAGCGCCAGGCAGGCATTCACCCGGACGCCGTCGAGCAGGATGGTGCAGGCGCCGCACTGGCCCCGGTCGCAGCCCTTCTTGGCCCCGGTGAGGTCGAGGCGCTCGCGGAGGAGGTCGAGGAGGGTGACGCGCGCATCCTCCAGGACGACGCTGCGGCGCGTGCCGTTCACGGTCAGCGTGATGGGAAAGCTCATGCCGGGCTGTCTCCGCCGTGGCTTGTCTGGAACCGGTCCAGATAGAACCGCGACGCTTCCCGACCAGGGGGCGCGTCAGCGCGCGGCTGCCGGCGCCTCCGCCCCCGCCTCCTTGCGCTTCAGGATGGCCTGCAGCTGCGCGATCTCGGCCTCCTGCGCCTTGACGATGCGCTCGGCGAGCGCGCGGACCTCCGGGTCCTTCGAGTATTGCAGGGCGACCCGGGCCATCGCGATGGCGCCGGCGTGATGCGGGATCATGCCGGCGGCGAAGTCGCGGTCGACGTCGCCGGAATAGCGGATCTCCATGTCGCCGTGCATGCGCATGGCGGCGTCCTGGAACGCCTTGGTGGAGGGGGAGGCGGCCCCCGCCTTGGCCGGCGGCGTGTGCGTGTGGCCCGGCGTGCCGTGGCCGTGATCGTGCCCGTCGCCGGCGTGGTGAGGGTCCTCCGCCGCCGGGGCGGCGCCCGCCAGCGCGAGGAGCGCGAGGGCGGCGAGCAGGTGGGGCGCGGTTCTCATGGGGGGTCTCCGTTCGCGGAAGGTCAGGACGGGGCAGGATCCGAACAGGGCAGGATCAGGACAGGACAGGTTCAGAACAGAGCCGGAGCGGGTGCCCCGGCGGCCTGGTCCGGCGCGGGGGCGCCCGCGGCCGGTGCAGGGGCAGCGCCCTGCGCCGCCTGCAGGCGGGCGAAGGCGCCCCGGCCGAAGCGCAGGACGAGGACGGGGGTGAGCACCGCGTCGAGGAGGGTGGCGCTGAACAGGCCGCCGAAGATCGTCACCGCGACGGGGTGGAGGATCTCCTTGCCGGGCGCCGTGCCGTCGACGAGGAGCGGCACCAGGGCGATGCCGGCCGCGAGCGCCGTCATCAGCACCGGCACCAGCCGCTCGTTGCTGGCCCGCAGCACCAGGGCCGGCCCGAAGGGCAGACCCTCGGTCAGCCCGAGGTTGAGGATGTGGCTGATCTTCAGGATGCCGTTGCGGGCGACGATGCCGGTGAGCGTCACGAAGCCGATCATCGAGGCGACCGAGAGGGGAAGCCCGGCGACGAAGAGCGCCGCGACGCTGCCGATGAGGGCCAGCGGCACGTTGCCCATGACGATGAGGGCCAGCACGCCGGAGCGGTAGCGGCTCGCCAGCAGGGCGAAGACCAGGGCGAGGGAGACGAGGCTGAGGAGCCCGATGGTGCGGGTCGCCTCCCCCTGCGCCTGGAACGCGCCCTCCAGGCTCGCGGTGATGCCCTGGGGCAGGGGGGTCCGCGCCAGGGTCCCGGCGATGGCGGCGGCCACCGCCGAGCCGTCGGCCCCGGGCCGGGTGTTGGCCTGGACGACGAGGCGCCGCCGTCCGTTCTCGCGCAGGATCTGGTTGGGCCCGTCGCGCTCGGTGATGTCGGCCAGCGCGTGGGCCGGGACCCAGCCGGTGGGCGTCTCGATGAGGAGGTCGCGGAGCGCCGCCACCGAGCGGCCGGATTCGGGCAGGCGCAGGGTGACGTCGTAGCGGCGCAGGCCGTCCACCAGGGTCGAGACCACCCGGCCGTTGGCCAGGCGGCTCACCGCCTCGACCACGGCACCGGGGGCGATGCCGTAGAGGGCGGCGCGTCCGGAATCGACCCGGACCTCGAGCTGCGGGATCCGGACCTGCTTCTCGACGGACAGGTCGGCGATGCCGGGAATCGTCTCGAACGCGGCCGTGAGGGCTTCGGCCGTGCGGCGCAGGCCGTCGAGGTCCTCGCCGAACAGCTTGAGGGCGATCTCGGCCCGGACGCCCGAGAGCATGTGGTCGAGGCGGTGCGAGATGGGCTGGCCGACATTGAGCGAGACCGGCAGCACGCCGAGGCGCGCCCGCAGATCCGCCACGACGGTCTCGCGTGGCCGTCCGCCGGGCTTCATCGCGATCTCCAGGTCCGAGGAGTGCACGCCCTCGGCATGCTCGTCGAGCTCGGCGCGGCCGGTGCGGCGCCCGACCTGGGCCACCTCCGGGATGTCCAGCACCAGCCCCTCGGCGATGGCGCCGATCCGGCTCGATTCGGTGAGCGAGAGGCCGGGCATGAAGGCGAGGTTGACGGTGAACGAGCCCTCGTTGAAGGCCGGCAGGAAGGCCCGCGGCAGCGTGGTGGCGGCATAGGCCGCGGCACCGACGCCCAGGATGGCGGCCGCCATCGCGGCGCGCTGGTGGCCGAAGGCGAGCGCGACGAGGCGGCTGTTGCCGGCCTTGAGCCAACGGATCAGCCGGCCCTCCGGCGCCTCCAGGGTCTTCAGGCCGGGGAGCAGCCAGGAGGCGAGGGCGGGGGTCAGGGTGAGCGAGACGAGAAGGCTCGACAGGATCGCGATGATGTAGGCCTGCCCCAGGGGCGCGAAGAGCCGGCCCTCGATGCCCGACAGGGCGAAGAGCGGCACGAAGACCAGGCAGATGATCACCGTGGCGTAGACGATGCCGGAGCGGACCTCGTTGGAGGCCGCCACGATCACCGCGAAGGCCGAGCGGGGCGTCCCCCCATTCAGGTTCTCTTGCCGGTTCTCGCGCAGGCGCCGCAGGATGTTCTCGACATCCACCACCGCGTCGTCGACGAGCTCGCCGATGGCGATGGCGAGGCCGCCCAGGGTCATCGTGTTGATGGACAGCCCCAGGGCGGAGAAGATCGCCGCCGTGGCCAGGATCGAGACCGGGATCGCCGTGAGCGAGATCAGGGTGGTGCGCGCGTTCATCAGGAAGGCGAACAGCACCACCGCCACCACGGCGACGGCCTCGAGCAGCACCTGCGCCACGTTGTGCAGGGAGGTCTCGATGAAATCCGCCTGCCGGAACAGCACCTTGTCGGCCTTGATGCCGGGCGGCAGGCTGGGGCCGAGCTGAGCCAGCGCCTCTTCCACGGTCTTCGTCAGCCGCACCGTATCGACGCCCGGCTGCTTCTCCACGGAGACGATGACGGCGGGCTTGCCCATGTAGCCGCCATCGCCGCGCCGGGGCCGGGGCGCGAAATCCACCTCCGCCACCTGCCGCAGGTAGACCGGCCCGCTCGGGGTGCCCAGCACGAGGTTGCGCAGGTCGTCGAGGTCGATGGTCCGGCCGATGGCGCGGATCAGCACCTCGCGCGCGCCCGCATCGGTGAAGCCGCCGCCCGCATTGGTGCCGAAGCCCTCCAGGGCCTGGGTCAGGCTGGCATGGGTGACGCCGAGCGCCCGCATGGCGGCGGGGTTCGGCGCCACCCGGAACTGGCGCACCGCGCCGCCGATCGGGATGACCTGCGCCACCCCGGGGATCGCCAGCAGGCGCGGCCGGATGGTGAAGTCGGCGGTCTCGCGCAGGCTCATCGGACTCGCGGTCTCGGAGGTCACCGCCACCAGCAGGATGCCGCCCATGATCGACGAGACCGGCCCCATCTGGGGCATCACGCCGGCGGGGAGTTCCGAGCGGGCCAGCGCCAGGCGCTCAGCCACGAACTGGCGGGCGCGGAAGAGGTCGGCGTCCCAGGCGAATTCCACGGTGACGATGGACAGGCCGATGCCCGAGACCGAGCGCACCCGGGTGACGCCGGGCAGGCCGTTCATCCGAGTCTCGATCGGGTAGCTGACGCGCTGCTCGACCTCCGGGGGGGCGAGCCCTTCGGCCTCCGTCATCACCGTGACGGTGGGGCGGTTGAGGTCCGGCAGCACGTCCACGGGCAGGCGCGTGAGGGCGAGGAGCCCGGTCAGCACCAGGGCGGCGGCCAGCGCCACCACGAGCAGGCGGTTGCGCAGGGACTGCGCGACGATGGTCTCGAACATCGGGCGGCCCTTCAGCGGATCTGGTCGAGGAGTTCGGCGCCCTGGACGACGACGCGGCGCCCGGCCGCGATCCCGTCCTCCACCAGCATCCGGTCGGCATCCAGCGGCGCCACCCGCACCGGGCGGCCCATGAAGCGCTCGGCGCTGACATGCTCGTAGACGAGGCTGCCGCCCTCCGCCCGCACCACGCCGGAGCGCGCCACCGGCAGGCCGGGGCGGGCCTGGCCGACGGGCGCCAGCACGGTGACGAACTGGCCGAGGCGCAGGCCCTGCCCGTCGCCCGCGATGGCGAACTGGACCGGCACCGCCTGGTTTCGGTCGGCGAGGCCCGTGCCGCGATAGGCGAGCTGCAGGGTGCCGCCGTCGCCCAGCCGCGCGGTGGCCCGGCTTCCCTCGGCCAGCGCCTCGAAGCTCAGGGCCTCGACCCAGAGCTTGGCGGGATCGACGATGCGGTAGACCACCGTGCCGGGGGCCGCCATGGCGCCCGCCACCGCGTTCGCCTCGGCGATGACCCCGTCGACGGGGGCGACGAGGGATTCGGGCTCGCGCCGGATGGCGTCGAGGGCGGCGCGGCGGTCCCGCAGGCCGCCGAGTTCCGAGCGGGCATCGTCGAGCTGGGTCTGCGCCACCGCGCCGGTGGTGGAGAGCCGCTCGAAGCGCCCGACACGGCGCTCCAGGATGGCGATCTGCTGGTCGAGCTCGCCCTGGCGCTGGCGCATGTCGGAGACGTCCACCGCCTGGACGGGCGGGGTCACGGTGGCGAGCACCTCGCCGCGCGCCACCCGGGTGCCGAGGCGGGGAAAGCCGCGCTCCGGCGGCGCCAGCCGGCCGCCCACGGAGGATTGCACCACCCCGCTGGCATTCGGGTCGGGAATGATCCGGCCCGGCAGCTCGACGCTGCGGGTGACGGACGCCTCGGCCGTCAGGCCGGTGCGCAGGACCAGCAGGCGCTGAAGCGACTTCGGCACGAAGACCGAGCCGTCGGGCAGGCGCCGCGCCCGCTCCATCAGGGTGCCGCCGGTGAGCGCCGCCGGGGTGACGGGCGGTGCCTTGGCCTCGTGCGCGTGGCCCTCGTGCGCCTGTGCCGCGCCGCCGAGGAGCAGGGCCAGCACCAGGGTCGCCCCGACCGCCAGGAGGCCGACGAGGACGGAGCCCGCGCGCCGCCGGCGCGCCAGGGCGAACACCCCGAGCCCCAACAGGAAGCCGCCGGCTGCCAGGGCCGCGGGGTTCTGCCGGGCGAGGCGATCGGCCAGCCCCGTGGCGGTGGCCGCGGCGGCGGCGCCCGGGGCCGACGGCGCGGCGGCCGGAGCGTCCGCCGGGGCGGGCCGGTGGAGGTCCAGGTCGAGGAGATCGGTGCGGCCCTCGGCGGAGACGCCGACGACGAAGTCGTGGTCGTCCCCGGTCGCGAGCCAGG
Organism: Methylobacterium sp. V23; assembly: GCF_002917135.1. Lineage (NCBI taxonomy): Bacteria > Pseudomonadati > Pseudomonadota > Alphaproteobacteria > Hyphomicrobiales > Methylobacteriaceae > Methylobacterium > Methylobacterium sp. V23. Next base: position 95,413 of record NZ_PDHT01000007.1, on the reverse strand, counting down.
GCGCCGCGAGGCGGTAGGTGCCGGGCGCGGTCTCGGCGGCCTTGCGCCGGCCCTCGGGCGTCATCACGGCGACGCTCGCCGCCGGGACGGGCGCGTTGGTGGCGACGGCATCGAGGTAGAGCACCAGATCGGTGCCCTGCACCACGGCGACGAGCTCGAAGCGCTCGGAGACGGCCTCCGCCCGCGGGGCGGTGGCGGCCGGAGCCGGCGGCGCTCCCGCGCCATCATCGTGGCCCTCATGGGCGAGGGCGGGCCCGGACAGGGCGGGGAGCGCGAGGGTGACGAGGACGGCGAGCGCGCGCAGGGCGGCCGCGGGGCAACGGAGCATGGACCGGGATTCTTTCGCCGAGGAGCACGGAACGGCGTCCCGGCCTCGCGCCTCCATCGGGAAGCGCGAAAGCCGGGACGCAGGGCAGCGTCAGGCGTCGAATCTGGGCGGTTCGGGGAGGGCTTCCGGAACGACGTCCGTCCGGGCCGGGAGGGCGCGCGCCAGGGCGCGGTCGCCGGACCGGCGCGGGCCGGCGGCGTCGTCGCTGTCCGGGGCGAGCCCGGCCCCGGTGCAGCAGGCGTTCGGGCTGCGGCAGCCGGCATTGCAGCAGGTGCCGTCGCAGGCGCCGGTGCTCAGCGCCTGGGGCGGGGCGGCCGTCAGCACCACGATGGTGCGGATCGCGGCCCGCGGCAGCAGGATCCGGTCTTCGCTGCTGAGCCGGGCCTCGGCCGAAACGGCGGGGGAGGGGGCGGTCGCCGCGACGCCCGCGCCGTGCGGATGCCCCGCATGGGCCGCGGCGCCGGACGGCATGAGGCCGACCGTGATCAGGACGATCACCGCCGCGAGCCAGAGTGCCATGTGCCGGACGCAAGTCATGTCGACGACGTGCATAGCACACCGCGCAGGCCGCCGACAGGCCGGTTCGCGTGCCCGGCGTGCCCGGGCCTCCCCCGGCTCGGGCTAAGGGGCTGGGAACGCACGGGGTTTCTCGCGGCGCCGGTTCCCCTCCCCCGCCGCATGCTCTAAGCGGGCGACCCGGAGGCACCGCCTTCGAGCGGCACCGCCTTGAGGCGGCAGCGGAGGACGGCGCGCGATGAGAACTCTCCTGGTGATCGGGATCGGCACCGGCAATCCCGAGCACATGACGATCCAGGCGATCCGCGCCCTCAACACCGCCGACGTGGTCTTCGCCCTCGACAAGGGCCGCGCGAAGGCCGACCTCGTCGACCTGCGCCGGGAGATCTGCAACCGCTACCTCACGGAGAAGCCCTACCGCTTCGTGGAGGCGCAGGATCCCGAGCGCGACCGCAATCCCGCCGATTACGGCGCCACCGTCGAGGCCTGGCACGCCGCGCGGGCGGCGCTCTACGCGGCGATGATCGCGCGCGAGCTCGGCCCGGAGGGCTGCGGCGCCATCCTGGTCTGGGGCGATCCCTCCCTCTACGACAGCACGCTGCGAATCATCGACCGCATCCGGGCCCGCGGAACCCTGGACCTCGCCGTCCGGGTGATCCCGGGCATCACCAGCGTCCAGGCGCTCGCGGCTGGCCACCGCATCCCCCTCAACCGCATCGGCGGGCCGATCACCATCACCACCGGCCGGCAGATCGCCGGCGGCCTGCCCGCGGGCAGCGACGCCACCGTGGTGATGCTCGACGGCCGGCCCCGCTTCGACCATCTCGACCCGGACCTGACTATCTACTGGGGCGCCTTCCTGGGGACCGCCGACGAGATCCTGGTCTCGGGCCGCCTCGGCGACGTCGCCGCGGAGATCGGCGCCGTCCGCGAGGCCGCCCGCGCCCGGCACGGCTGGATCATGGACACCTACCTCCTGCGCCCGCCCGAACAGGCCTGAGGCCGCCTGCGGCATCGTCGACCGGCCGCGGGAAGGATCGTCCGGGCTCCGGCCCGGCCGACAGGGGATCCTCCCCCGTTGCGGGCCGGACACATCAACAAAAATCCCTTTTCTCCAAGTCTGCCGCGGCGCGTGACTGTCCCGGGACTGGCAGGGTGTTTGCGTGAGACTTTGCAGGGCCAATAATCGGCCGATCCTGCCACGACGATGACGGTCGCGGACCGGGATCGGGAGGGCTTGCGGATGGCAGCGCACGGGGTTCGGGCGGACAGGTTCGGCGGGCGGGGCCCCGCCCGGCAGGGGTCCGCGCGGCAAGGGCTGGCGCGGCTGCTCTCTGCGCGGCTTGTCGCCGGTGCCACCTGCGCCGTCCTGGCGGCCGCCGGGGCGCTTCCCGCCCTCGGCTCGGCCTACACCGCCCTGTCCCTGCGCCTGGAGGAGCGCTTCCACACGCAGGTGCCCGGGCCCCCGGCGCGCATCGCCCTGGGGCCGCAGGGGCGCGACATCCGGTTCGCCGGGGAGATCGGGGCGGGGACGGCCGCGCGCCTCGGCGCCCTGCTCGCCGCCCATCCGGAGGTGACCCGGATCCATCTCACCAGCGAGGGCGGCCTCGTGGAGGAGGCGACGGCGATCGGCGACCTCATCGCCGCCCGGGGCCTCGCCACCTACGTGCCGGACTACTGCGTCTCCGCCTGCACCCTGGCCTTCGTGCGCGGCACCGGGCGCGCCCTCGTGACGAACGGGCGGCTCGGCTTCCATGCCCCCTACGATCCGGGCCTGTTCGGACAGGTGGTGCAGGCCGACGCCTCGGCCGAGCGGGCGGCCTACGTGGCCGCCGGCGTCGACCCCGCCTTCGTCGCCGAGGCCCTCGCCGTGGCCTCCGACAGCCTGTGGATCCCCGAGCCCGCCCGCCTGATCCAGGCGCGGGTCGCCACCGAGCTGGTCGACACCGACCGCTTCCCCGATTCCACCCTCGACGACGATCCGAGTTCCGCCGGTGCCCGGGCGGCGATCCTGCGCGCCCTGCCGCTTCTCGGAGCCCTCGCGCGGCGGGGGGACGTGCTCGACGCGCTTGCGGCCGCCTATCTCGACGGCTACCGGGCCGGCCTGCCCGAGGGCGCGGCCCTCGACCGCCTGCGGGCCGGGGCCGAGCGCGCCATCGCCCGTATCCTGCGCGACGCCGACGACGCCTCCTGGGTCGCGACCGGCCGCGTCCTCCTGCGGGCGATGCGGGGCGCCGATCCGCAGGCCTGCCTCACCATCGGCGGGGAGGGCAACCTCCTGGCGGCGCAGGACGTCCTGGCCGACGACGCGGCGGCGACCGTGCTGGCCCGGGCGGCCGGGCAGGGGGCTCGCGCAGGGATGGCCGCGCCCGCGCCATCGGCCCGCCTCGCCCGGGACTGCGCCGGCCTGATCGCGGCCTACGCCGATGCCCTGGCGCGGCCCGGGGCCGGGCCGGTCCTGCGGGGGCTCGCGAACCGCCGGGTCCCGCCGACGCGGGAGGCCACGGCGCTGCCCCGCTGACCGGGCTCTTCGTGTTCTCCAGACCCCTCAAGTTTTCCGGATCCTTCGCCGCTTTCCGGACCCTTCGCCTCTTTCTCGGACCTTCGGCGTCAGTGCCGCTGGCCGTCCGGGCTGTCCCGGAGGTGGCGGGCGAGTTCATGGCCGATCTCCACCATCAGGCGATCGAGGAGCCGCGACAGGCCGGGCCGGGCGAGAGCGTCGGCCAGGCCCCGCAGGGCGATGGCGTGTTCGGCCATCCGGTTCACCGCATGCTGGTCCCGGGGCCCGTCCGCGCGGTCCTCGCTGAGGTCGAGGACGAGGCCGCGCGCCCGCGCCGGGTTCCCTGCGGCGTCGGGCTCGATGCGCCCGCGCAGGTCCAGCCGGCGCGGCCCGCGGGTGCGGAAGGCGACCGCGAAGGCGCCGCCCCGGGCGATCGCCGCCTGGAGTGCATTGTCGACCCGCGCGCGGTCCTCGTCGTGGATGCGGGAGAGGAAGCGCGCCAGCGGCACGCCTCGAACGCCCGCATCCGGCGACCAGCCGAGGGCCCGGGCGACCGGTGCCGAGACCACGAGGCGGTCCGCCCAGATCTCGTGCACCCAGGCGCCGACCACGCCCGAGGCGGCGAGGGCCGCCCGCAGGCCGCCGGGGATATCAGCCTCCGTCTCCGGTGGCGGGGATCGCATCATGGGCCTCCTCACCGGCAGGACCGAATCCACTGAAACGACCTGAGGTTGCCATGTCGGCCATACGCAGGGCTCGGCGTGCGGCCACCGTAGAGCGGAACTGCGGTGGCGAAAAGGGCCCGAGCACTGTCAGGGTGAAATTAGCAACCTGAGATTGCCTGTCCGAAAGTCCGTCCTCGCGCCGGGGCTTAACCGTTGGTTAACCATGATCGGCGACATCCGGGATCGCAGCATCCTTGGGTCACAGGACGGAAGGCCCCCGCCCCGTCCACCGGCGATCCAGACTGCCGGATCCGTCCGCCCCCACCGTCACCCGAACTCGTCGACGCTCGCGAAGGGATGCCAGGATGAAAGCCATCACGTTCGTCACCCAGAAGGGGGGCAGCGGCAAGAGCACGCTCTGCATCTCCCTGGCGGTCGCCGCCCAGGAGCGCGGCCTCTCGGTCTGCATCCTCGAGATGGACCGTCAGGCCACGATCAGCGACTGGCTCGACCATCGCACCGCCGAGGGCCCGGAAGTGGCGCAGATCGACGCGACGCAGATCGAGGGCGTGATGGCCCAGCTGCGCGAGTCCGCCTACGACTACGTCTTCATCGACACCCCCGGCGTCGATTCCGCCGGCACCCTCTCGGCGATCCGCGCGGCCGATCTCTGCATCATCCCGTGCCGCCCGACCCCGGCGGATCTGCGCGCCTTCAAGCCGACCCTGGCGGCGATCTACCGGCTCGAGAAGAAGTTCGCCTTCGTGCTGAACCAGACCCCGCCCCGCTCCTACCGCATCCGCGATGCCGCCGACGGCCTCGCCGTGCTCGGCATCCTGCCGGACGTGAACATCGTCGCCCGCACCGACCACCAGGACGCCATCGGCGTCGGCCAGGGCGTCACCGAGTTCAATCCGAAGGGCCAAGCCGCCTTCGAGGTGCGCAAGCTCTGGAGCTGGATCGAGAAGCGCATGCAGGTGAGCAAGCATGCCAAAGCCGCCTAAGCTGAGTCTCGCCTCCATCGTTGCCGCCTCGACTCCGCCGGGCAAGTCTCACCCGGGCCCCCACCAGACCCCCCAGCAGACGGCCGAAATCGTCCAGCTCGACACGGGTGCGCCCTCGCTGCGGCGCCCCAACGCCACCCTGAAGCAGCGCGCCCGTCAGATGTCAGTCTACCTGGAGCCGCCGGTCTACGATCAGCTGCGGGACATCGCCCATGCGGAGCGGGCCAAGATGCACGGCCTGATGCTCGAGGCGCTGGATCTGCTGTTCAAGCAGCGCGGCGCACGCTCGATCGACCAGCTCAACGAGCCGGACGGGCGCTGAGAACGAAAGACGAGCCCCGGCAGACGGTTGCTGGGGCTTCTCGATGTTCCGGATCAGCCGCGTTCGATGCGGTCTAGTCGCCTGCCTCGCTCGAAGGAACGAGGTTTTTCGCTGATCTGACGAAGACTTGCCGGGGGATCCTCATGCGGAGGATCCGCCCGGCCCGGTGGCCCCGGTTGCGGCCCGGTCCCGGGCGGAACGGCACCGGCGTTCAGCCTTCCTTTACGGCATTCGGACATTCTTGCTCGTCTCGGGAGCGGCCTACGGCGCCGATCCCGGGGGCTCGTCCGGTCCTGCTCTCGCCCGCCGGCGGTCCCTCTCGAACGTGTTGCGTGGATCAGGGCGGGGGCTGGGGCGGATCATCGCGATGGCGCGTACGACGAAGCCGGGACATCCGGGGCCGGCCCCGCTGCCGCTCTGGCGGCTGCTGGCGGTCTCGGCGGTGGCGCTCACCACCGCCAACTGCGCCCAGTCTCCCCAGAAGCTCGCGGGCGCCGCCGGAAGCGGCTCCAGCCTCGATCCGAAATACGGCGTCAAGGCCAGCCCGCGCCTCTACAACGAGGGCGACGTGATCCCGAAGGGGGGCGGCCGCCGCTTCTCGGGCAAGCCCTACGTGGTGGCCGGGCGCACCTACGTCCCGCGCGAGGACGCCAAGGGCTATGTCCGCGAGGGCCTGGCCTCCTGGTACGGCTCGGCCTTCCACGGGCGCATGACCGCCAACGGCGAGGTGTTCGACCGTCACTCGATCGCCGCGGCGCACCCGACCCTGCCGCTGCCGAGCTATGCCCGCGTCACCAACCTCGCCAACGGCCACTCGATGATCGTCCGGGTGAACGATCGCGGCCCCTATCACGCCAATCGCCTGATGGACGTCTCCGAGGAGGTGGCCGAGGCGCTGGAATTCCGCCGCAGCGGCACCGCGCGGGTCCGCGTCGAGTATGCCGGCAAGGCCTCCACCGCCGGCAGCGACGACCGCAAGCTCCTCGCCACCCTGCGCACCGACGGCCAGCCCGCCGCCATCCGTGGACCCTCGCCGGTCATGCTGGCCGATCTCGGCCCGGACGCGCCGCAGGTCTCCGCCGAGCGCCTCGCCCGGGCGAGCCGCCCCGCCCTGGCCTTCAAGGAGGCCGACGACCAGCCCGCGGCCGAGGCCGCCCCGGTCGCGGCGACCGAGGTGGCGCCGGTGCCCCATCCGGCCAAGCCTGCCCCCATCCTGGTGGCGAGCGCCGCCACCGTCGCGGTCCCGGCCGCGCTGCAGCCGACGGCGGTGCGGGCCGAGGGGTTCCGGCCCGTGCGGCATAGCCCGTCCGAGCCGCACCAGACCCTGGCCGCCGCCCGGCCCGCGCCCCTCAGCCTGACCCCGCCGCCGCTGCGGCTCGCCGGGGCACGGCCCGAGCCGCACGCCGCTGCCAGCCGCGTCGCCGCCGGGTCGCCCGCCGGCCAGGGGCCGGCGAAGGTCGCCCAGCTCGGCGGAGCGCCGGCCAAGGCCGATCCCCGCGCCGCCAGCGCCCGCTTCGCCGCCGCGACCCCGGCCCCCGCGCCGAAGGCGGCCCCCGTCAGGCTGTCGGCTGCCGGACCCAAATCGGCCCTCCAGCCCGGCACCGCCCGGATGGTGGCCGCCAAAAACCCTTCCGAGGCCAAACACGCTTCGGAGACCAGGACCGCTTCGGAGTTCAAGGCCGCGCCCAAGGCCGTCGCCGTCGCGAAGGCCGGTCCGGTCGGCAAACCCGCCGGCCCGGCCGCCGTCCTGGCCCGGGGGCCGTCTCCGGCCCAGGGGATGTCTCCGGCCCAGGGGACGTCCTTGGCCAAGGCCACGCTCCCGGCCAAGGCCGCGGCGCGCACGGCCGTCGCCGCCAAGGCGCCGGCCCGGACGCGCGCCCAGTTCGCCGAGGCCCGCTGAGACGCGCGCTGAGCCGGCACGCGGCGCATCCGCACCCGTCGGGACGCATCGACGCGCGATGGGTCATCGCACGTGATTTGGGTTCGATCTCGGCGGCAAATACCTGTAACGTCACGCTTGATCGTGGGGGCGATGAACGGGTGGGCGTGGGACAGGCGATGAGTGTGAGAGTGGTCCTCGCGGGTCGGAACGGAGCGGGCCGCGCGGCGGTGTCGGGGCTGGTCCTGGCCGCGGCGCTGAGCCTGTTCGCGGCGGGCTCCGCCCTGGCCCAGAGCTTCCAGACGGCGGCGCCCCACGCGATCCTGATCGATGCCGATTCCGGCTCGGTGCTGTTCGAGAAGGGGGCCGACGAGCTCTTCTCCCCGGCCAGCATGGCCAAGCTGATGACCACCGAGATCGTGTTCAACGAGATCCGGCAGGGCCGGCTCACGATGGAGTCGGAGTTCCAGATCACCGAGGACGCCTGGCGCCGGGGCGGGGCGGGGGGCGGCGGCTCCTCGATGTTCGCGCAGCTCAACAGCCGCATCAAGCTGTCCGACCTGCTGCGCGGCCTGATCGTGCAGTCGGGCAACGACGCGGCCATCGCCATCGGCGAGGGCATCGCCGGCTCGGAGGAGAATTTCGGGCGGATGATGACGGCGCGGGCACGGGAGATCGGGCTGACGCGCTCGACCTTCCGCAACGCGACCGGCTACTCGGCCCCCGACCAGAAGGTGACCGCCCGCGATCTCGCCAAGCTCGCCCTGCACCTGATCGAGACCTACCCGGACCTCTACAAGATCTTCGCCGAGCGCGAGTTCACCTGGAACAAGATCAAGCAGCAGAACCGCAACCCGCTGCTGACGCTCGATATCGGCGCCGACGGGCTGAAGACCGGCTACCTCGAGGAATCCGGCTACGGCCTGACGGGCTCGGCGGTGCAGAGCGGGCAGCGCCTGATCATGGTGGTGAGCGGGTTGAAGACCGCCCGCGACCGGGCGGCGGAATCGCGCAAGCTGATGGAGTGGGGCTTCCGCGCCTTCGAGCCGCGCCAGATCTTCACCGCCGGCGAGACCGTGGCGGAGGCCTCCGTCTACGGCGGCGCGGCGGGCAGCGTGCCCCTGGTCGCCAAGAAGGCGGTGCGGGTTCTGCTGCCGCGCGGCTCCGGCGACAAGATCTCCGCCCGGGTGGTCTATCAGGGGCCCCTGGTCGCCCCGGTCGCGCAGGGCCGCGAGATCGGTCGCCTGCGCATCACCCGCGGCGACACCCAGGCCCTCGACCAACCGCTCTATGCCGCCGACACGGTGGAGGCCGGCACCCTCCCGCAGCGGGCGCTCGACGCGGCCTGGGAGGTCGGCACCGGCCTGTTCCGCAAGGCGTTCGAGAAGGCCGGCGCGAAATCGTGACGGCGCCCGGGACGGGGGGAGGGACCTTCATCACCTTCGAGGGCGGGGAGGGGGCCGGCAAGTCCACGCAGATCCGCCGCCTCGCCGCCCATCTCCGTGCCGAAGCCGGCCGCCCCGTGCTGACGACGCGCGAGCCCGGCGGCTCACCCCGGGCCGAGCGGATCCGCGAGGCGCTGCTGGCGGGGCTGGCCAAGCCCTACGGCCCCTTCGCCGAGGCGCTGCTGTTCTCCGCCGCCCGGATCGACCACCTCGACACCCTGATCCGCCCGGCGCTGGCGCGGGGCGAGATCGTGCTCTGCGACCGCTTCGCCGATTCCACCCGGGCCTACCAGGGCGCGGCCGGCGGCCTGGATCCGGAGGTGCTGGGGGCCCTCGAGGGCGTCGTCGTCGGCCCGACCCGGCCCGACCTGACCCTGATCCTCGACTGCGAGCCGGAGCTCGGGCTCGCCCGCGCGCGGGCGCGCCGCGACGCGGGGTCCGACGGCGCGGTCGACCGCTTCGAGGCCGAGGCCCTGGCCTTCCATGCCCGCCTGCGTAACGCCTTCCTCGCCATCGCGGCGGAGGAGCCGGCACGCTGCGCCGTCGTCAACGCCGCCCTGCCCGCCGATGCCGTCGAGGCCGCGATCCGCGCCGTCGTGGCCGAGCGCCTGCCCGGAGTGCTGCCGGCGCAGACTCATGGCCGGAGCGACGATCGCCCCCGGACGGAGCACGGCGATGCGGCCTGAGCGCGCCCCCGAGGATGTCGAGCCCGGCGACCTGACGGAAGTCCCGCGCCCGCGCGAGCAGGCCGATCTCGTCGGCCATGCCGAGGCGGAGGCCGCCTTCGTCGAGGCGATCGCCTCCGGTCGCCTGCACCACGCCTGGCTCATCGGCGGCCCGCGCGGCATCGGCAAGGCGACGCTGGCCTACCGGGTCGCCCGCTGGCTCATCGCCAATCCGGCGGCGCAGGGGGCGCCCGCCAGTCTCGCCGTCGCCCCGGACCATCCGGCGGCGCGCCAGGTCGCGGCCCTGTCGCATCCCAACCTCGTGGCCCTGCGCCGGACCCGGGCGGCCAATGCCAAGACCCTGGCGACCCGGATCTCGGTGGATGCGGCCCGGGGCGCCCTCGCGCTGTTCGGCTCCACCGCCGGCAATGCGGGCTACCGCGTCTGCATCGTCGACAGCGCCGAGGACCTCAACGCGAACAGCGCCAACGCGCTCCTGAAGATGGTGGAGGAGCCCCCGCCCCGCTGCCTGTTCCTCATCGTCAGCCACGCGCCCGGCCGGCTCCTGCCGACCATCCGCTCGCGGTGCCGGGCCCTGACCCTGCGCCCGCTGGCGGAGGCCGACGTGGCGCGGGTGATCGGCGGCTTCGCGCCCCCCTTCGTGCAGCCCGCCCCGGAGGCGCTCGCCCGGGCGGCGCAGCTCGCGGAGGGCTCGGTCGCCGAGGCCGTCGCCCTGCTCGATCCCGCCCGGGCCAACCTCGTGGCGGAGGTCGAGACCCTGCTGGCCCGGCTCGACCCTCCCGACTGGCGCCGCATCCTGGCGCTGGCCGAGAAGCTCAGCGGACGGGACTCCGACGAGCTCTTCGCGGCGAGCCTCGACACGGTGTTCCGCTTCGTCTCGGCCGAGCTCGACCGGCGCCGGCACGAGTCGCCCGCCCGCCTTGCGGCCCTGGTCGAGGTATGTGACAAGATCGCCCGCGCCGCGCGGGAGGCCGCGACCTACAATCTCGACCGCCGGCCGCTGGTCCTGTCCCTGTTCGGCGACCTGGCGGGCGCGCTCCGCGACGCCGCCTGACACGGCATGGTCGTCTCCCGCCGTCCTGTGATCCCGGGACCCGATTCCGGGGCCTGATCCTGTGAACCCTGTATCCGGGGAACCCCTCGACGTGACCGCCACCGACCCGGCAACCGCGAAGACCTTCGGTCTCTCCACCGCGATCTCCTATCCCAACGGCGCCCCGCATATCGGCCATGCCTACGAGGTGATCGCCACGGACGCGATCGCCCGCTTCAAGCGCCTCGACGGCTACGACGTGCTGTTCTCCACCGGCACCGACGAGCACGGCATCAAGATCCAGCAGACGGCGGCCAAGGCCGGGATCACCCCGCGCGCACTCGTCGACGACATGTCCGCGCGCTTCCGGGCCATGGCCGAGGCCCTGGACTGCAGCCACGACCGCTTCATCCGCACCACCGAGCCCGCGCACGCCGCCGCCGCCCAGGAGCTGTGGCGCCGGATGGAGGCCAACGGCGACCTCTACCTGTCGAAATATGCCGGCTGGTACTCGGTGCGCGATGAGGCCTACTACGCCGAGGACGAACTCGAGACCGGTCCCGACGGCGTTCCCGTGGCCAAGGCCACCGGCACGCCGGTGACCTGGATGGAGGAGGAGAACTTCCTCTTCCGGCTCTCGGCCTACCAGGATCGGCTCCTCGCCCTCTACGAGGCGCAACCAGACTTCATCGGCCCCGAGACCCGGCGCAACGAGGTCGCGAGCTTCGTGCGCTCCGGCCTCAAGGACTTCTCGGTGAGCCGCACCAATTTCGACTGGGGCGTGCCGGTGCCGGGCCACCCCGACCACGTCATGTATGTCTGGGTCGATGCCCTGACGAACTACCTCACCGTCACGGGCTTCCCCGACGCGGCCGACCCGCGGGCGAGATTCTGGCCGATGGACCTGCACGTCATCGGCAAGGACATCGTCCGCTTCCACGCGGTGTACTGGCCGGCCTTCCTGATGTCGGCCGGCCTTCCGCTGCCCACGCGCGTCTTCGGCCACGGCTTCCTGCTCTCCAAGGGCGAGAAGATGTCGAAGTCGCTCGGCAACGTCGTCGACCCGATGGACCTGATCGCCACCTACGGGGTCGACGCGGTGCGCCACTTCGTGCTGCGCGAGGTGCCCTTCGGCGGCGACGGCAACTACAGCCACGAGGCGATCATCACCCGCTACACGGCGGACCTCTCGAACGGCCTCGGCAACCTCGCCCAGCGCTCGCTCTCGATGATCGCCAAGAACCTCGGGGGGACGGTTCCCGAGCCCGGCGCCTTCACGGAGGACGACCGGGCGCTGCTGGCCCTGGCCGACGGGCTGCCCGCCACCGTGCGGGCGGCGCTGGACAAGCTCGCCCTGCACACGGCGCTGGCCGAGATCTGGGCCGTGATCACCGCCGCCGACCGCTACTTCGACGCGCAGAAGCCCTGGGTCCTGCGGAAATCCGATCCGGTCCGGATGGCGGCCTCGCTCTACGTCGTGGCCGAGACCCTGCGGGCCATCGGCATCCTGGTGCAGCCCTTCATGCCGGGCTCCGGCGCCAAGCTCCTCGACCTCCTGGCCGTGCCGGCGGACCGGCGCCGGCTGGCCGATGTGGGGGAGGGCGGTCGCCTCGTGCCCGGTACGCCGCTCCCCGCCCCCGTCGGCCTGTTCCCGCGCTTCGTCGAGCCGGAGGCGCCGTCGGCGTGAGCCGCGGTGTCAACCGCGGCGACTTCCCCGGCGTCTTCCACGACGTCCTGCCCACCCCACCGTTTTCCGAGCCTCGCCTCATGCTGGTCGACAGCCACTGCCACCTCGATTTCCCGAATTTCGCGGCGGATCTGCCCAACGTCCTCGCCCGCGCCCGGGCGGCCGGGGTGACCCGGATGGTCACGATCGCCACCCGGGTGGCCAAGGCCCGGACCTACGAAGCCCTGTCGGAGGCCAACCCCGAGATCTGGCACACCATCGGCACCCACCCGGACGGGGCGGGCGACGAGCCCGATGTGCCGACCGAGGCCATCGTGGCGCACACGCATCACCCCCGCTGCATCGGCATCGGCGAGGCGGGCCTCGACTTCCACTACGACAACGCCGCCCCCGAGGCGGTTCAGGCGCGCGTCTTCCGCCGTCACATCGCGGCCGCCCGCGAGACCGGCCTGCCGCTGGTCATCCACGCCCGCGACGCCGATGCGGAGATGGAGGCGATCCTAGTCGACGAGATGGGGCGCGGCGCGTTCACGGCCGTCCTGCACTGCTTCTCGTCGGGCGCGCGCCTGGCCGAGGTCGGCGTCGAACTCGGCTTCTGCGTGTCCTTCTCCGGGATCGTCACCTTCCGGCGCTCCCACGACCTGCGGGCGATCGCCCGGTCGATCCCACCCGACCGCCTCCTGGTGGAGACCGACGCCCCCTTCCTGGCCCCCGAGCCGCATCGCGGCCGCACCAACGAGCCGGCCTACACGGCGGACACCGCCCGCTCCCTCGCCCAGACCCTCGACATGGATCCGGCGGATTTCGCCGCGCTGACGACGGCCAATTTCCACCGCCTGTTCCACAAGGCCGCGGCCTGAGCCGGGCAGGGGGCTCGGATCGGGCGTGACAGGCCCCCGCCCCCTCCGATACCAACGGGGGCGGAGGTGCCGATGGGCGCATTGCGATTGACGATCCTCGGCTGCGGCTCGTCCGGGGGCGTGCCCCGCGTGGGCTACGGCTGGGGCGCCTGCGACCCGCAGGAGGCACGGAACCGGCGTCGGCGCTGCTCGCTCCTGGTGGAGCGGCAGGACGGCGACGCGGAGAGCGCCGCCACCACCCTCCTCGTCGACACCGCGCCGGACCTGCGCGAGCAGCTGCTCGACGCGGCGGTGAAGCACCTCGACGCGGTGCTGTTCACCCATGCCCATGCCGACCACACCCACGGCATCGACGACGTCCGGCCCCTGGTCATCCACATGCGCCGGCGCATCCCGGTCTTCGCCGACGCCCGCACGCGCAGCCTTCTGGAGGCCCGGTTCGGCTACTGCTTCGAGACGCCCCCCGGCAGCGAGTATCCGCCGATCCTCGACATGCACGACCTGGCGGACGGGGAAGCGACGGTGGTGGACGGGCCGGGCGGCGCGATCACGGCCCTGCCCTTCGGCATGGAGCACGGCAACGAGGCGGCCCTCGGCTTCCGCTTCGGTCCGGCGGCCTACGCGCCCGATGTCAGCCTGATGCCGGAGGCGTCGCAGGCGCGGCTGCACGGCCTCGACCTGCTGATCATCGATGCCCTGCGGGAAACCCCGCATCCGACCCACTACTCGGTCTCGGATGCCCTGGCGCTGATCGAGACGGTGCGCCCGCGCCGGGCCATCCTGACCAACCTGCACACGGATCTCGACTACGCCACGCTGAGCGCCAAGCTGCCGCCGAACGTCGTGCCGGCCCATGACGGCTTAAGCGTCACGCTGGATCTCTAGGCCCTTTGGATCTCTCGGGACTTTGGATTTCTCGGCATACCGGATCTCTCGGGAGGAGGGCGGTCCGCCGCCTCCCCCGATCCCCGCGCCGGCCTCAGTTCTGGCTGCCGGCGTCCGGCGGCAGGCCCGCATTGGCCAGGAGCTGCGCCGTGGCGGCGCGGGCCAGGCGGTCGTAGCCGGCATCGGTCATGTGCAGGCCGTCGGGACCGATCATCTGGGTCGGGGTCAGCAGCCCCTGGGCGGCCCAGGCGCGCATCAACGCATTGCGGCGGATCACCGGCACGTTGAGCTCAGTGGCGATGGCGTGCAGGGCGGCGCCGTAGGCCTCGGCCCCGTCGGTGGTCGAGAGCTTCTTGCACCATTGCTGGTCCATCAGGACCACGTCGGCGCCGGTGGCCCGCATGGCGAGGATCCCGGCGCGGGTGAGTTCGGTGAAGCGCTCCACGCTGACGCCGCTCATGGGGTCGTTGCTGCCGGTCTGCCAGATCACGAGGTCCGGCTTGTCGGCGAGCACGTCGCGCTCCAGCCGCCGGGCCATGGCCTCGGAATCGTCGCCGCCCTTGCCGCGGTTCAGCACCGTGACGGCGGAATGCGCGGCGCCCATCGCGTCGAGACGCGCCGTGAGGTCGCGCTGGAGCTGGGCCGGGTAGGTGGTGGCCGCCGAGGAGGCGCCGGAGCCCTCGGTTGAGGACGAGCCGAAGGCCACGATGCGGACGGCCTGGCCCTGGGCGATCAGGCCGGCGAGACGGGGCAGGCGGGCGAGGGCCCGGCGCGGCATCGCCGTCCGGACGAGCGGTCGGGCCGCCTCCGGTGCGGCGGCCTGGGGCGGCTGCACCAGGGCGGTGCGCTGCGGCTCGGCCTGCGCGCGCCCCGGGGTGCCGGTGGCGAGCGCAACCGATCCGACGGCCAGCAAGACCAGGCTCAGGGCAGCGGAGGGGCGCGCAAGGATCGGCATCGCATTCGCTTCGGAGAGGATCGATTCGGATGGGCATCCGCTCGAATGGTGCCCGGTATCATGTATTATGGGGAGGAATTGTGTCGTCCGCCAGCGGTTTAGCACCCCGGGCGGCCGTTGCGCGCCGGAGAACTGGCAACGGCGTGAATCGGCCGTGTGGAGATTGCATGAATACGGGGTGTCGGGAATGGGTGAACCCTTCGTAGCCTGAGGCCCCTGCCCCAGTCCGGTGGGTTCTAGTTCCATAATATATCTTATGCGAACGGCGTTCCCAGGCCCGAACCGGGGTCTGAGCACGGGTCCGGGACGGCCATCCGGCCGCCGTCCGGGCCGGGATCCGGCCCTCCTGGTCGACGCCACCGCGCCGTCCGGGTCGCGCGGGGCGAGGGCGTTTCAGGCGACCGGTTCGAGCGCCCTGCCCTGCGGCGTGCCGAAGCGCGCGAAGCGCAGGGCCAGGGTCGGCAGGATCAGGAGGTTGAGCACCGTCGAGGTGGCGAGGCCGCCGAGGATCACGATGGCCATCGGACCCTCGATCTCGCGGCCGGGCTCGCCGGCCCCGAGGGCGAGGGGCAGGAGGCCGAGGCCGGTGACCAGGGAGGTCATCAGGATCGGCACCATGCGGTCGGCGGCCCCGAGCACCGCGGTGTCCCGGTTCCAGGCCTGCCCCTCCTCCCCCACGAGGTGCTCGTAATGGGCGATCATCATGATGGTGTTGCGCAGGGAGATCCCGAACAGGGTCACGAAGCCGACGATCGAGCCCAGCGACAGCACGGCGCCGGTGGCGAAGACCGCCAGCACGCCGCCCACGAAGGCGAAGGGCAGGTTGACCAGGACCAGCATGAGGTTGCGCAGGCTCCCCGTCACGATGGCCAGCAGCAGCACGATGCCGAGGCCGGCCAGCCCCGAATAGACCAGGAGGTCGCGCCGGGCCCGGGCCTGCGCCTCGGCCGAGCCGGCGAAGCCCACATAGGTGCCGGGGGGCAGGGCGACCTCGCGGGCGATCTTGCGCTTGGCATCGGCCACGAAGCCGGCGATGTCGCGGCCGGTCACGTTGGCGGTGACCGCCTGGACCCGCTGCGCGCCCTCGTGCTGGACCTGGTAGCGGCCGGAGGTCTCGTAGATGTCCGCCACTTGCGCGAGGCGCACCACCCGGCCGCCGGAGCCGCGCAGGGGCAGGTCGCTCAGGGCGGAGAGCCGGCCCCGCGTGGCGGAATCGAGGATGACCAGGACGTTGAACACCGCGTTGCCCGCATAGGTCTGGCCGACGATGTCGCCCTGGTAGGCGGTGCGCACCACCTCCATCACCTCGATGGCCGAGAGGCCCCAGTGGCGCAGGTCGTTGGGCCGCAGGCCCACATTGACCTGGGGCAAGCCCGCGGGGGAGCTCTGCTGGATGTCCGCCGCGCCCCGCACCTCGGCGAGCTCGCGGGCGATGTCCCGGGCGGCCGTCTCGATGGCGCCGAGATCGGTGCCGAAGACGTTGACCACCACCGGCGCGGTGAAGCCCGACACGGTCTCCTCGATGCGCTCGGTGAGGAAGGTCTTGAGGGAGAAGGCGGCCCCGGGGAAGCCCGCCATCACGGCCCGGATCCGGGCCTCCGCCGCCCCCTGCCCCGCCCCGTCGAGGCCGGGCTCCAGGTCGATGTGGATCTCGCTGTAATGGGTGCCGGCGGTGTCCTGGCCGGCCTCGGCCCGGCCGATCTGCGAGGCGACCGCCCGGATGCCGGGAATCTCCTTGAGGGCGGCGGTGATGCGGGTGCCCAGGCGCATGGATTCCTGCAGCGCAGTGCCGGGCGCGGCCGCCATGTGCAGGATCAGGTGGCCCTCCTTGAGGTCGGGCAGGAAGGTCGAGCCGAAGAACGGCACCACGGCGGCCCCCAGGAGGGTGACGAGGAGGCCGCAGGCCATGACCAGGCGCGGGGCACGGTCGATCCGGGTCAGCAGGCTCGCGTAGTGGCGGCGCGCGGCGCGCATCACCGGCGGGTCCAGGGTCGAGGCCTCGCGCCGGTTCGTCAGCAGCCACATCGCCAGGGCAGGGGTCACCGTGAGGGCAACGGCGAGCGAGGCCACCACGGCGAGGATGTAGGCGAGGCTCAGGGGGCCGAACAGCCGGCCGGCGATGCCCGACAGGGCGAGGACGGGGAGGAACACCAGCAGCACCGCGATGGTGGCGTAGGCCACCGCCGTGCGCACCTCCAGGATGGCGTCGAGGACCACCCTCCCCTCGGGCCGAGGGCCGCCGAGGCGGCGGTTCTCGCGCAGGCGCCGGACCACGTTCTCGACGCCGATCACCGCGTCGTCCACCACCTCGCCGATGGCGATGGCGAGCCCCCCCAGCGTCATGGTGTTGAGGCTCTCGCCCAGCGCCTGGAGCGCCACCACGGCGGCGATGAGCGAGAGCGGGATGGCGAGCGCCGAGATCACGGCGGTGCGCCAGTCGTACAGGAAGACGAACAGCACCACGACCACCAGGATGCCGCCGAGCCCGAGGGCCTGCAGCACGTTGCCGTTGGCGATGGCGATGAAGTTGGCCGGGCGGAACAGGTCGGCGTGCAGGGTCACGCCCTCGCGCTCCAGGGCCGGGCGCAGGTCCTCCAGGGCCGCCTCGACCCGGGCGGTGACCGCGCGGGTGTTGGCGCCGTACTGGGCGCCGACCATGAGGAGGACGCCGGGCCGGCCATCCACCAGGGCGGCACCGATCGCCGGCTCGCCGGTGGCGACCACGGTGGCGACGTCCGCTAGGGTCACGCTGGCCCCGCCCTCGTTGATCAGCACCGTGCGCGAGACCGCCTCGGGGCTGAGCGACTGGCCGTCGGTCTGCAGGGCGATGCGCTGGTTGGCGGTGTCGACGAAGCCGGCGCCGCGCACGCCGGTGGCCTTGCGCGCGGCGGCCAGCACGTCGTTGACGCCGATGTTGAAGCGCACGAGGTCGTGGGGGCGGATCTGCACCTGCAGCGAGCGCACCGCGCCGCCATAGACCGAGACCTGGGCGATCCCCGGCACGGCCAGGAGGCGCAGGCGCACGGTCCAGTCCGCCAGGGTGCGCAGGTCCATGTCCGAGCGGGTCTGCGTGGTCAGGCCGACGAGCAGCACCGTGCTGGTGGCGGAGGTCAGGGCCGTCATCGCCGGCGGCAGGACGCCCTGGGGCAGGCGGCCGGCCAGGGCCGTCAGCCGCTCGGTGACGAGCTGGCGCACCCGGTAGATGTCGCTGCCTGCCCCGAAGGTGACGGTGATCACCGACAGGCCCTGGATCGAGCTCGAGCGCAGGGAGACCACCCCCGGCAGGCCGTTGACCGCGACCTCCACGGGCTGCGTCACCAGCACCTCGACCTGCTCCGGGTTGAGGCCGGGGGCCTCGGTCTGGATCACCACGGCGGGGGGCGCGAATTCCGGGAAGACGTCGTACTGGGCGTCCGCCAGCACGACGAAGCCGTAGGCGGCGAGCGCCAGACTCAGCGCCAGGACGATGCCGCGGAAGCGGACCGCGAAGGCGACCAGGGCCGCCTGCGGGCCGCGACCGCCCGGCCCTTCGGGCCCCCTCGCCTCAATCGTCATCGACGCCGCCCGAGACCTGGAGCTGGCTCTTCATCTCCTCGGAGAGGAGCGCCTGCGCGCCCGAGAGCACGATCTCGGTGCCGCCCGGCAGATCCTCCACCACGAAGGCGTCGGCCGACATCGGCGGGTCGGCCTTCAGCCGGTGGCGGGCGAAGGCGTCGGCCCCCACCGCCCGGTAGATCCAGGCCGCCCCCTGCCAGTGCACCACCGCGTCCTCGGGCACGCTGAGGCCGGTGACGCTGCGGTCGGCCGCCAGGAAGGCCAGCATGCTCATGCCGGGCAGGAAGCCGCTGTCGCCCGGCACGGTGTAGAAGAAGCTCAGGCCCTGGATCCGCGGATCCGTGCGGGTGGCGGGCGAGACGTAGGCCAGGGCGACCCGGGCGCTCTGGGGCGGCACCTCGGCGAAGGCCGCCGCCGGCGGGCCCTTCAGGCCCTCCCCCGGCGGCAGGGTGACCTGCACCAGGAAGTTCGTCCGCTCGATCAGCCGGGTGACGACGGCCGAGCGCTCGACGATGGCCCGGCCGATCACCGGTCCCCATTCCTGCTGGGCGGTGGCCGAGAGGGTGCGCACCTGGGATTCCGCCGCCGCCAGGGCGGCCTGGTCGGTCTGGGCGGTGCCCTCGGCGGTCTCGACCTGCACGGTGGTGGCGTATGGCCCGAGCGACTTCGCCCGCTGCAGGGCGCTGCGCGAGACCTCGGCGCGGGCCTGGGCGGTCTGGAGGGCGGCCCGGGCACTGGCATAGGCGTTGGTCAGGTCGGTGACTCGGGCGAGGTCCAGGACGCTGCCATAGGCCTGCAACTCCTCCCGGTGGTCGGCCAGGGGCCGGGCCTCGGTCGTGATGCCGATGCGGGCGCGCTCGGCGGCCGAGAGGCGCACCACGGTGCGGCCCTCCTCGACGGCGGTGCGCTGCGCCGGCAGGTGCGCGGGCTTCGCCGGCCCGGGGCGGGCCTGGAGGGCCTCGACATGCGCGCGCAGCTCGCCCAGGAGGCGGGCGCCCGGGGGCGAGACGGCGAGGCCGCCGAGGCCGGCCGCCAGCACGCCGGCCAGGAGGAGGGATCGCCACGTCACCGGATGTCTCGCCCTCCCCTGGTCCGCGGTCGTGTCGCCGCCGTGTTCCGCCCGGCATAACGGTGTTCACCCGCAGAGGGAATCGGCCGGCCGATCGATACCGGGGGATGGGGCCGGCTCCGGTTCTCCGCCGGGCCGCGGCCACGTGTTGGCGCCGCGGCCGCGGGTGGATTTCGCGGGCGGTGTTGCGCCGGACGGCCTGTCCCCACCGGGCAGGGCGGGCTATCCCCCCCCCGGTCGCCGGTCGCCGGCCTCGCCATCCTGCTGGTGGGCGAGCCCTTCCGCGGGCACGACGCCCTGGCCCTCGCCCTCGTCATCGAGGGCATCGCCATCGCGGAGCGCCCGGGGCGGCGGCGCCGGGGCGCCCAGGGTCTGTCTCGACGGTCGTCGTTTCGGGACAACCGGTTCCCCCTTGTCCCTGACGAACGCTATCCGCCCCCGCCCGCCGGGCGGCGCAGCTCGAACCGGGTGTCGGATTCGGCGGTGAAGTAGTCGAAGTAGCCGCCGCGCAGGATCGGCCGCATGGCGCCGGTATCGACGAGGCCGTCGCGGATGAAGCGGTCGTCGATGTAGATCGAGACCACCTGCCCGATCACCAGGAAGTGCGAGGCGTCGCTGCCGTCCAGCGGGGTGAGCGGCACGGTCTGCAGCCACTTGCACTCGAGCGCGGCCGGCGATTCGGCCACCCGGGGCGGCCGCACTTTTCGCGATGGCGCCGGGGTCAGGCCCGCATAGGCGAACTCGCTCTCGCCGCGGGGCAGGGGCGCCGAGGTGGCGTTCACCGCCTCGCGCAGGTCGTAGGTGGCGATGTTGCAGACGAACTCGCCCCCCTCCTCCGCGAAGGTCATCGCGTCCTTGCGCCCGGACGAGGAGAACATGACCATGTCGGGGCCCGCCGCCACGGCGTTGAAGTAGGAATAGGGCGCGAGGTTCACCGCGCCGTCGCGGCTCATCGCGCTGATCCAGCCGATCGGGCGCGGGGCCACCAGGGCTTTCAGCGGGTTGTGGGGCAGGCCCTTGGTCTCGGCGTCGTAATGCATGGGGTGCCCCTCAGAGCCGGGTGACGATGTCGGCGAGCGCCGGGCGGGGCCGGTCGGGCGGCACCTCCTGGGCGCGCCCGATATGGATGAAGCCCGCGAGGCGCTCGCTTGGCTCGAGGCCGAGGACGTCGAGGATGCGCGAATCGTAGGCGAACCACTCGGTGAGCCAGGCGGTGGCGTAGCCCGCGGCGTTGGCCGCCACCACGAGGTTCATCGCCACCGCGCCGGCCGAGAGCACCTGCTCCCATTCGGGGATCTTGATGTGCGGACCCGCCCGCGACACCACCGCCACCACCAGGGGCGCCAGGGCGAGGCGGTTGCGCTCCAGGTCGCGGCGGGCGGCGTCGGCCTCCGGGTGATCGGCGGCATAGGCCGCCGCGATGGCGTCGCCGATGCGGGTGCGGGCGTCCCCCGCGATCACCAGGAAGCGCCAGGGCGCCAGCTTGCCGTGGTCCGGCACGCGCGCCGCGATGGTCAGGAGCGCGTCGAGTTCGGCCGCGTCCGGGCCCGGCCCGTCCAGGCGGAGGGGCGGGACCGAGCGGCGGGTGCGCAGGAGATCGAGGGTGGCGTTCATGGCATCCCTGGAGCAGGATCGAGCGAGAGAGGCGGGGCCGACCGGTCCTCGGGGGGACCACGGCCTTGCCGCCGCCATGGTCCGGTTCCAGAGGGCGGGCACCGGGCGCGGCGGCCGCCCGTGACATGGCGCGCCGGCGGCGGATTGGCAACGCCGGCGGGACGCCCCGGTCGGGATGGGGGAGGTGCGGGATGGCGCGGGCAGGGTACGGATCGGTCTGGCTGAGCTGCGCCCTTCTCCTCGGCGGTCACCCCGGAACCGCCGCGGCGCAGGACGGCAACGCCTTCCACAACCGGATCGGGCCCAACCTCCCCTCGCCCTCCCTGTCCGCGCCGTCGATGTCGGACCCCTCGGTGCCGCCGCTGCCCAGCGTGGCGAGCGCGGCCCTGACCCTGTCGGCGGTGTTCGCGGGCGGCGACAAGCCCCTGCGCTCCGGCCTCGCCTGGCGCATCTACGAGGATCGCACCGACGGCACGAAGCCCGCCATCGTGGCCCGCTCCGAGGCGGCCGACCCGAGCTTCACCCTGGCGCCGGGCGCTTACGTGGCGACCGTGACCTACGGCTTCGCCAGCGCCTCGCGCCGCGTCGTCATGGCGGGCCAGCCGGCCGCCGAGCAGCTCAAGGTCAGCGCCGGGGCGCTCAAGCTCTCGGGCGCCATCGGCGACGTGAAGCTCAGTCCCGACCAGCTCGCCTTCTCGGTCTTCGTGCCGATCGGGACGAACTCCGAGGGGCGCCTCGTGCGCAGCGGCGTCAAGGCGGGCGAGCTCCTGCGCCTGCCCGAGGGCACCTACCACGTGGTCTCGACCTATGGCGGCTCGAACGCGATCCAGCGCGCGGACCTCAAGGTGGAGAACGGCAAGGTCACGGACGCCACCCTGAACCACCGCGCCGCCACCCTGACCCTGAAGCTGGTCGCCGCGGAAGGAGCGGAGGCCTTCGCCGGCACCGCCTTCAGCGTGCTGACGCCGGGCGGCGACACCATCCGCGAGGCCATCGGGGCCTTCCCGCAGGTGACCCTGGCGGAGGGCGACTACGTCCTGATCGCCCGGCACGACGGGCAGGTCTACACCCGCGAGTTCAAGGTCGAGAGCGGCCTCAACCGCGACGTCGAGGTCATCGCCAAGGCCGGGTGAGCGAAGACCGGGTGAGCGGAGGCCGGATCAGCCGAGACCGGGTGAGCCATAGCCGAGACAGCGAAGGCACAGTGAGCCCCGCCCCGGCTCCGGGGCGGGACGCGGCGCCTCACGGCGTCGGCGCTTCGCCGTGCCGGCCGTCGAGGACGACGTCGGCACTCGGCACGGTCTCGACCACCGAATCCGCCCGGATGCGGTCCGGCGCGGTCGCCTCCGCCACCAGGGCCGCCAGGGTCTCGTCGAGGCCGCCGGTGCGGGTCTGCTGGCTGCCGAGCCGCCGGATCGAGACCGTGCGCTCCTCGCCCTCTTTGCGGCCGACCACGAGGATCACCGGCACCTTGGCGAGGGAGTGCTCGCGGACCTTGTAGTTGATCTTCTCGTTGCGCAGGTCGGACTCCACCCGCAGGCCGAGGCGGGTCGCGGCGGCGACCACCGCGCGGGCATAGGGGTCGGCATCGCCCGTGATGGTGGCGACCACCACCTGCACGGGCGCGAGCCAGAGCGGGAAATGCCCGGCGAAGTGCTCGATCAGGATGCCGGTGAAGCGCTCCAGGGAGCCGCAGATGGCGCGGTGGATCATCACCGGGGGCTTCTTGCCGCTCTCGGCATCGACGTAGAACGCGCCGAAGCGCTCCGGCAGGTTGAAGTCGACCTGGGTCGTGCCGCACTGCCAGTCGCGCCCGATGGCGTCGCGCAGCACGTACTCGAACTTCGGCCCGTAGAAGGCGCCCTCCCCCGGGTTGATCGCGGTCTTGATCCGGCCGCCGGACTGCTCCTCGATCTGGGCGAGCACCCGGGTCATGACGTCCTCGGCGTGGTCCCAGAGCGCGTCGGAGCCGACCCGCTTCTCGGGGCGGGTCGAGAGCTTCACCACGATCTCGCCGAAGCCGAAATCGGCGTAGGTGGAGAGGATCAGGTCGTTGATCTTCAGGCACTCGTCGGCGAGCTGGTCCTCGGTGCAGAAGATGTGCGCGTCGTCCTGGGTGAAGCCGCGCACCCGCATCAGGCCGTGCATGGCGCCCGAGGGCTCGTAGCGGTGGACCACGCCGAACTCGGCCATGCGCAGGGGCAGGTCGCGGTAGGATTTCAGGCCGTGCTTGAAGATCATCACGTGGCCGGGGCAGTTCATGGGCTTCAGCGCGAACCAGCGCTTGTCCTCGGCCTCGTCGCCGGCGCTCTGGGCCGCGAACATGTTCTCGCGGTACCAGCCCCAGTGGCCGGAGGTCTCCCACAGGGCCTTGTCGAGGATCTGGGGGGCGTTGACCTCCTGGTAGTCGCCGCGCAGGCGCCGGCGCATGTAGGCGATCAGCTCCTGGAACACGGTCCAGCCCTTGGCGTGCCAGAACACCACGCCCGGTCCCTCCTCCTGGAAGTGGAACAGGTCCATCTCCCGGCCGAGGCGCCGGTGGTCGCGGCGCTCGGCCTCCTCCAGGCGGTGCAGGTAGGCGTCGAGGTCCTCCTTGGAGGCCCAGGCGGTGCCGTAGATGCGGGTCAGCATCGGGTTGTTGGAATCGCCGCGCCAGTAGGCGCCCGCCACCTTCATCAGCTTGAAGGCGGTGCCGACCTTGCCGGTGGAGGTCATGTGCGGGCCGCGGCAGAGGTCGAACCAGTCGCCTTGGCGGTAGACCTTGAGGTCCTCGCCGGGCGGGATCGCGTCCACGAGCTCGACCTTGTAGGCCTCGCCCTTCTCGGCGAAGAGCGCCCGGATGTCGTCCCGCTTCCAGACCTCCTTGGTGAAGGGGGCGTCGCGGGCGATGAGCTCGCGCATCTTCGCCTCGATCTTCGGGAAGTCCTCCGGGGTGAAGGGCTCGTCCCGGGCGAAGTCGTAGTAGAACCCGTTCTCGATCACCGGGCCGATGGTGACCTGCGTCCCCGGCCACAGGGCCTGCACCGCCTCCGCCAGCACGTGGGCGCAGTCGTGCCGGATCAGCTCGAGGCTGCGCGGATCGGTGCGGTCGAGGAACTCGATGCGGGCATCCCGCTCGACGAGGTCGTCGAGGTCGCGCACGGTGCCGTCGAGGGCCATGGCGACGGTGCGCTTGGCCAGGGACTTGGCGATGCCCTCGACGACCGCACGGCCGGTGATCGCGGCGTCGTAGCTGCGGGTGTTGCCGTCGGGGAAGGTCAGGATCGGCATGGCCGGGGCTCCTTGGAGGCTCACTCCTGCGTACGCGGCAGGTAAGCGGGGGCGGGTCGGGCGGGTCGTTGATCGGGGCGGCCGCGATGCGGCGCCGCGCCGGGCCGTTTAGACCCATTCGCAGCGCGAAGGAACGCGGATTCCGCGCATCCGCTCCCGGCCCCGGGGCCGCGGGTCCCGTCCCGGGTCACTGACAATCGCCAGTGATCCTCAATCACCATTGCGGCCGCGTGCGGGCCGATCAATTGACAAAGACGGCCTGCCCCGACTTCTGCTGACGGATGGCCTTCCGTTCCACACGGTCGAGACCAGCAACGAGATCCAGAAAATCAGACGAGAGCCGGCCCCCCGGGGCAGACAGGGCTTTCGCCGGGAGACACGTTCATGCCGAGCCGCGTACCGACGGCGCACCCCGAGGGCGTCGCGATCACCACGACGGCCCACCTGCCGGGGGTCCAGACCGGAACACGATTCTGGCCGCAGGGCTGGTGGCGTCTCGTCGACATCCAGATCGGCATCATCCCGCTGCCGGTCTACCTGATCCTGGCGGCGCTGCTCTGGGTGCTGACCGCGGAGGGCGAGATCAAGGCCGACGCGCCGACGATGATCGCCGTCCTGGTGCTGGGCGGCTTCACCTGCGCGGAGATCGGCAAGCGCCTGCCCGTCCTGCGCCAGATCGGGGCGGGGGCGATCTTCGCCACCTTCATCCCCTCGGCGCTGGTCTACTACGCGCTGATCCCGGGGCCGATCGTCAAGGCGATCACGGATTTCACCAAGTTCACCAACTTCCTCTACCTCTACATCGCGGCGATCATCGTCGGCAGCATCCTGGGCATGGACCGGGCGGTGCTGATCAAGGGCTTCCTCAAGATCTTCGTCCCCCTCGGCCTCGGCTCCCTGGCGGCGGGCTGCGTCGGCACCCTGGTGGGCACCCTGCTGGGGCTCGGGGCGCACCACACCTTCTTCTTCATCGTGGTGCCGATCATGGCCGGCGGCGTCGGCGAGGGCGCGATCCCGCTCTCCATCGGCTACGGCAACATCCTGGGGCTCCCGCAGGGCGACGTCTTCGCCCAGGTGCTGCCGCCCGTGATGCTGGGCAGCCTCACGGCGATCATCCTGGCCGGCACCCTCAACGCGGTGGGCAAGCGCAAGCCGCACCTCACCGGTGAGGGCCGCCTGCAGCCCGACACCGAGAACGACATGGAGGCGACCGCGCCCGTGGAGACCGGACCGATCGACGCCGCCACGGTGGCGGCGGCCGGCCTCACGGCGGTGACGCTCTACCTGCTGGGCGTGATGTGCCACCACCTCACCGGCCTGCCCGCCCCCGTGGCGATGCTGTTCCTGGCGGTGCTGGCCAAGCTCGCCAGCGCGGTCTCGCCCCGGCTCCAGGCCGGCGGCTTCATCGTCTACAAGTTCGTGCAGGTGGGCATGACCTACCCGCTGCTCTTCGCCATCGGCGTCTCGCTCACGCCCTGGGACAAGCTGGTGGCGGCCTTCACGCTGCCGAACCTGATCACCATCGTGGCCACCGTCGTCACCCTGATGGCGACGGGCTACGGCGTCGGGCGCCGGCTCGGCATGTACCCGATCGAGACCGCCATCGTGAACGCCTGCCACAGCGGCCAGGGCGGCACCGGCGACGTGGCGATCCTCACCGCCGCCAACCGGATGGCGCTGATGCCCTTCGCCCAGATCGCCACCCGGATCGGTGGCGCCCTCACGGTGACGGGGACGCTGGTGTTCCTGAAGTGGATCACGGCGGCGCCGGTCTAGGCGCCGCCCCCTCCCCTGCCGGCGTCGCAGGTGCAGGGCTCAGGGGGGAAAGGCTCAGGGGAGAAGGAGTCTCCGGAGAAGGACTCCCCGGAGAAGGGCGAGGGCGGCGCGTTCACGCCCCGCCAGCGGCCGTAGCGCCAGGGGGTGAACCAGGCGGCCCGCGCCGGCAGGGCCTCCGGCACCAGGTCGATGCCGTGGGTGCCGAAGGGGCCGCAGCGGCAGATCCGGGCGACGCCGATCCAGCCGCCCGCCCAGAGCCCGTATCGCTGGATCGCCGCGTCCGTGTAGTGCGAGCACGAGGGCCAGTGCCGGCACTGGCGGCCGACCAGGCTCGACAGGGTGAGCTGATAGGTGCGGATCGCCCCGTGGGCGACGCGGCGGAGCAGCACGCTACGCGGCCGCCACCGCCCCGGCCTCGATCCGGTCGAGGGCGTCCACCACCGCGTCGAAGGTCAGGAGCGTCGAGGCGTGCCGGGCCTTGAAGTCGCGCACCGGCTTCAGGACCGCGAGGTCCGCCCAGGCGCCCGTGGGCGCCGGGCCGCCCTCCTTGAGCATCCGCCGCATGGCGGCGCGGACCTCGCGCAGCTCCCCGGCGCTGGTGCCGACCACGTGGCGGGCCATCAGCGAGGACGAGGCCTGGCCGAGGGCGCAGGCCTTCACCTCGTGGGCGAAATCGGTGACCGTGCCGTCCCGCACCGCGAGGTCCACCGTGACGGTGGAGCCGCAGAGTTTCGAATGCGCGGTGGCACTGGCATCCGGGGTCGCCAGGCGTCCCAGGCGTGGGATGTCGGCGGCCAGTTCGAGGATGCGACGGTTGTAGATGTCGTCGAGCATGGAATTCCGATCCCCTTGCCGTTCCGTCCACTTGCGGTTCCGTCGGCGCCACTTGCCGTTCCGCCGGGACCATTTGCCGTTCCACCGGGAGGGCCGGGCACGAAGCCGGCTTTCGATCCCGGAGATCTGATCCGCGCGGCCTGCATTGCGCGACGGCGCGATAACGACGATATAGGCCCCCACGCACCGTTTCGCGAGGAGGCGGCTCGTCGACCCGGGTCGCGCCCACGGCCAGGGTTGCGCCACGGCAGACGGCACCGTCCGGGCATCGGCCGTCCTCACCCGACGGCCCCATGGTTCGACGATGTACGCAAAGCCTGACAGCCACCCGATGACGACCCGGATCGCCCGGGCGGAAGATGCCATGGATGCCGCGCTCAAGTCCCTCTCCTACCGCCTGACCGAGACGGAGGAATCCGGGATGGAACCGACACGCCAGAACGGCGCCCTCAGCGCCATGCGCAACGACAACGCGCGCGCCCCCGACGGGGCGACCTCCGTGCCTGCGCCCGCGCCCGAGAGCGCCCCCGAGATCGCGCCCCTGCCCGCGTCCGCCCAGCGGGTGCCGGACGCCATCGCCACCGGCCGCCCGAGCCGCGAGGAGGCCGAGGCCGCCGTGCGCACGCTCCTGCGCTGGGCCGGCGACGACCCGAATCGCGAAGGCCTGCGCGACACCCCGGCCCGGGTGGTCAAGGCCTACGGCCAGATCTTCGGCGGCTACGGCCAGGATGCCGACGCGCTCCTCGAGCGGGTCTTCGAGGAGGTCGAGGGCTACTCGGACATCGTGCTGGTGCGCGACATCCCGTTCTACTCCCATTGCGAGCACCACATGGTGCCCTTCATGGGGCTGGCCCACATCGCCTACTACCCGACCAAGGGCGTGGTCGGCCTGTCGAAGCTCGCCCGCGTGGTCGACACCTTCGCCCGCCGCCTCCAGACCCAGGAGACCATGACGGCGCAGATCGCCGACGTGATCGAGAGCATCCTCAAGCCCCGCGGCATCGCCGTGATGGTCGAGGCCGAGCACCTCTGCATGGCCATGCGCGGGGTCCAGAAGGCCGGCGTCTCCACCATCACCACCCAGTTCCGCGGCGCCTTCCGCAACGACGCCAACGAGCAGGTCCGCTTCCTCACCCTCGTGCGCAACAAGTCCTGAGCCGGGCCGCGATGACGTCTCTCTCCCCATGACCGGCGCCTTCCCGGAGCCGGGCAGCCGGGCCGAGGTCGAGGAGGGGGCCGTGTTCACGCCCCGCTTCGACGCGAACGGCCTCGTCTCCTGCATCGCCGTCGACGCCGCCGACGGGCAGGTGCTCATGCTCGCCCACATGAACGCCGAATCCCTGGCCCGCACCCTGGAGACCGGCGAGGCCTGGTACTGGTCCCGCTCCCGCGGCGAGCTCTGGCACAAGGGCGCCACCAGCGGGCAGATCCAGCGCGTGGTCGAGATGCGGGTCGATTGCGACCAGGACGCGGTGCTGATCCGCGTCGCGGTCGGCGGCGACGGCGGCTGCTGCCACACCGGCCGGCGCGCCTGCTTCTATCGCCGCGTCGATCACGATCCGGCGACCGGCCACGCGACCCTGCGGCCCGCCGATGCCTGATCCCGGCGCGCGGCCCGTCCGTCCGGGGCGGGGCCAACCCTGCCGCGATCCCCGCGTTCCGTGTTCCTGCGTCCCGGTTCCCTGCGTTCCGTGTTCCTGCGCCCGGTCTCTGTCGGCCCCCTCTCCCTCAACCCGGTGCCGCTGATGTGGGACGGCCTGTCCCCGGTGCGTCCCGCCCAGGCGGACATCCGCCAGGCCGCCCCCACGCGCGCGCGCTTCCCCGCCGGGGCCGTCGAGCCCGTGGCGGCGCCCCCCGTCCCCGGCCCGCGCATCGGCCTCGCCCTCGGCGGCGGCTCGGCCCGGGGCTGGTCGCAGATCGGGGTGATCGAGGTGCTCGAGGAGGCCGGCCTCCACCCGGCCGTGGTGGCGGGCTGCTCCATCGGCGCGGTGGTGGGCGGCTGCTACGCGGCGGGCCAGCTCGGCCTGCTCAAGGCCTTCGCCCTGTCGCTGACCCGGCGCAGCGTGATGGGGCTCCTCGACCTGCGGCTCCGCTCCGGCCTGATCGCGGGCGACCGCCTGAAGCGGCGCCTGGAGCGCGACCTCGCCGACCGCCGGATCGAGGGCCTGCCGATCCGCTTCGCCAGCGTCGCCACCGACCTCGACAGCGGCGAGGAGGTCTGGCTCACCCGGGGCAGCCTGGTGGAGGCCCTGCGCGCCTCCTATGCCCTGCCGGGCATCTTCCCGCCGGTGCGCTGCGGCGGCCGGCTCCTCCTGGACGGGACCCTGGTCAACCCGGTGCCGGTGACGATCGCCCGGGCCCTGGGGGCCGACCTCGTGATCTGCGTCAATCTCAACGGCGACCCGCGCCCCGGCGTGCGGGAGGCGGCGCCCGCGCGGGTCACGGCCGAGGCGGTGCTGCCCGCCCCCCGCCGGCCCCGGCGCTGGATCCTGCGCCGGCCGGGCCCGCGCCACGCCGAGTCCGATCGCATGTCTGATCGCGAGCCCGCGCCGGCCAACGGCCTCGCCACCCCCGGCATGGCGCGGGTGATGCTCGACGCCTTCAACATCACGCAGGACCGGATCTCGCGGGCGCGCCTGGCCGGCGACCCGCCCGACATCGCCGTCGTGCCGCGCCTGGCCGGGATGGGCCTGTTCGAGTTTCACCGGGCGGCCGAGGGGATCGCCCTCGGCCGCGAGGCGGCGCGCGCCGCCCTGCCGCAGATCCGCGGCCTCGTGGCGGCGGCCGCCGCCCGGACCTGATCCGGGCCCGATCCCCGCCTCACGCCATGGTGATGTAGTCGCGCATGGCCCGGTGCTCGGCCTCGACGGCCTCGATCCGGCGCTTGACCACGTCGCCGATGGAGATGAGGCCGGCCAGCCGGCCATCCTCGAGCACGGGCACGTGGCGGAAGCGGCCTTCGGTCATGAGGTGCATGACCTCCTCGATGCTGCAGGCGCGGGTGCAGATGGTGACCTCGGCGGTCATGTGCTCGGAGACCAGGGCGTCGAGGGCGTTGGCGCCCTTGGCGGCGAGCGCCCGCATGATGTCGCGCTCGGAGAGGATGCCGCGCACCGCCCCGTCCGCATCGCTGACGACGACGGCGCCGATGCGCTTCTCGGCCAGGAGGTGGATGGCCTCGTCGAGGGTGCGCTGGGGCTCCACCGTGACGACGGAGCGGCCCTTCTCGGCGAGGATGCGAGCAACGGTCATAGACGTGTCCTTTCCCTCAAGTCACCCCGGGGACGGGGCGGCCGGGCTTGGCCAGAACGGCAGGGTGCCCGGCTCGGTCTATGGCGATTGTGTGGCGTGCGGCCGCATATGGCAAGATCCCGCAGGATCTGTCCGCGAATATCGCAGGATAATGCATTATCCGGGGTGGCCGACCGGGCCCGCCGTCAGCGCCGGGCCCGGTCGAGCAGCGGCAGCAGGAAGAAGCCCGCGATGAAGCCGCCCAGATGGGCGTCCCAGGCCACCGAGGTCGCCTCGGCGCCCAGCGGCAGGGCGATGACGCCGAACAGGAAGTTCGTCACCAGCCAGATCGCCAGGAACACCACCGCGGTGCGGTTGCGCATCAGCTCCGGGATGGTCTGGAGCGGGGGCGAGGCCGGGCGCTGCCAGGGGGGCGCGCCGGCATAGACGGGGGGCGGCTGGAACACGAAGCGGGCCGCCGCCGCCATCAGGGCCGAGACGCCGGCCGAGGCCCCGATCAGGGGGGCGGTGCTCAGGGGATCGAGGAGGACGTGGAGGATGCCGCCCGCCACGGTGCCCACGAGGGCGATCAGGCCGTAGCGCCAGGCGCCGTAGCGGCGGGCCACCGGCGAGCCGAAGGCGGCGAGCCAGACGGTGTTGAAGATCACGTGCATCCACGAGCCGTGCAGCAGCGCGTAGGTGGCGAAGGTCCAGGGCATCGCGGCGGGGTCGGCCACCACGTAGCGGGCGAAGGCCTGCCGGGCCTCGACGACGTCGGGGTCGCCCGCCAGGGCCGTGGCGCTCCGCAGCAACGCCTCCGCCCGGGCCGGATCGATGGCCACGCTCCAGCGCCCCGGAATCAGGGCGAGGTCGATCAGGGCCGCGATGTCCCAGGTGTCCGGCAGGACGAACTCGCGCAGGGCGTGGATGCCCACGAGCACGCCGATCGACGCGGTGACCACGCCCGGCATGTTGAAGATCGGAACGCGGTTCTGCGGCGGCAGGTCGGGGCTGGCATCCATGCGGCCACCATGTCGGGGCCGCAGGCGGGGCCGCAAGCCCTGCCGGATGGGAAACAAGCCCTGCCGCACGCGAAACAAGGCCGCGGCACGCGAAAGCAGCCCCGCGGCGCGGGAACGGGCCGCGCCGTCTGGGACAATCCGCCGGCACGGGGCGCGCGCAAACTTGCCGGTTGACCGAACTTGCCGGTGGACAACCCGCGCAGCGCATTAACCTTGATGAAAGGTTAAGGGGGCGCCGCGAGGGTGGTCGGCATAAGCTCTGCGCCGAGCCTGGCACAGACTTCGGGAGCGGCCCAGAACCGTCCCGAAAGCGCCCGATTCGAGAAGGTCCGTCGCCGGACCGTGCCATTGTGGGACTCCCATGAAGCATCCGACCAGCCGCCTGCTCCACGCCTACTGGGATCGGTTGCGGAATTCCCGCGCCGCGCCGGAACGCAGCGAGATCGAGCCCGGCGAGATCCGGAACCTCCTGGCCGACAGCCTGATCCTCGAGGTCGACATGGCGCGCGGGGCGGCCACGGTCCGCCTGGCCGGGACCCATGTCTGCGCCCTGTTCGGGCGCGAGCTGAAGGGACGGGACTTCGCCGGCCTCTGGGGACGGCCCGACGCCGATCCGTGGCTCCTGATCGAGGCCGTGGCCGTCGACACCGTCGGGGCCGTGGCGGGCCTGCAGGGCCTGACGGAGCGCGACGAGACCATCGACCTCGAACTCCTGCTGCTGCCCCTGCGCCACCACGGCGAGACGCAGACCCGCATCCTCGGCGCCCTGAGCCCGACCTGCGTGCCGCACTGGCTCGGCCTGCGTCCCCTGACCCAGATGCGGACCACCTCCCTGCGCATCCTCGGCCACGAGACCGCCCCGGCCTACCGGGATGCCCGGGCGACCCTGCAGAACCTGCCCGAGCCCGCCAACGACAGTGCGCCGCTCCGCCGCGGCCACCTCCTGGTCCATCCCGGCGGCCGCGCCTGACGGGAAAAGCTTTCGTAACCAGCGGCTGTTAGCCTGATCGGCAGTGAAGCCTCGAAACGAGTCGCCCTGCCCCCATGATCGAGGTCGCCGCCCGTCCGCCCGCGAGGCTGCCCCGTGACGTCCGGATCTCGGACCTGCGCCGGCACCACCGCGTCAAGGTCTCGATGCTGGGGCGCTACATGCTCGCGGACCGGCGGGAATATCCGTGCCAGACCGTCGACATGTCGCCGGGGGGCGTCCGCCTGAACTGCGCCGTCCCGGGCGAGATCGGCGAGCGGGTGGTGCTCTATCTCGAACATGTCGGCCGGATCGAGGGCACCATCGCGCGCCTGAGCCCCGGCGGCTTCGCCGTCCGCCTCAGCGCGACGCCGCGCAAGCGCGACAAGATCGCCTCGCAGCTGACCTGGCTCGCCAACCGCGAGAGCCTGGGCCTGCCCGAGGGCCGCACGCACGAGCGCCTCACGCCCCTGGTCCCGGGCGTCGTCCTGCGCCTGGAGAGCGGGCGCGAGGTGCCGGCGCGCATCATCGACATCTCCATGTCGGGCGTGGCGCTGAGCACGACCAGTACCCCGGCCATCGGCATGAGCCTGATGGTCGGGCGCACCCCCGGCCGGGTGGTGCGCCACTTCGAGGGCGGCATCGGCGTGCACTTCATGCTGCCGATCTCTCCGGACCTGTTCCACGAGGGGCTGACGCTCTGAGGTCGCCCGCCCGGGCCCCTACGGATCGGTGAGGGGCAGGCTGCGGTCGCCCGGGCTCCAGTGCAGGTCCGGCGTGGTCGCGAACAGGCGCCGGTGGGCCAGGGCCGCGTAGGTGTCGGTCATGCCCGCGATGTAGTCGGCGACCCGGCGGGCGACGCGTCCCGGCTCCGCCCCGTCCAGCCCCGACGACCATTCCTCCGGCATCGCCGCGGGCTCCGCCGTGAACCGGGCGAACAGGTCGGACACGATGGTGTTGGCCTTGGCCCGCACCGCGAGCACGCCGGGATGGCGGTACATCCGGGCGAACAGGAAGGTCTTGATCGCCGCGTCCGCCTCCGCGATCGCCGCCGAGAAGGCGATGACCGGCTCCCGCGCCGCCCGGATGTCGGCCACCGAGCGCGGGTTCAGCGCCGCCAGGCGCCGGGTGCTCTCGGCGATCACGTCCTCCACGAAGCGGGTGATGACGCGCCGCGCCAGCTCGTGGATCTTCCGCGAGGGCTCCAGGTCCGGGTACAGGCGCTCGATCTCGTCGAGCAGGCTGCGCAGGAACGGCACCGCGGCGAGGTCGGCGAGGTCGAACAGGCCGGCGCGCAGGCCGTCGTCGAGGTCGTGGCTGTCGTAGGCGATGTCGTCGGCCAGGGCCGCGGCCTGCGCCTCGGGCCCGGCGAAGCGGGCCAGTTCCAGGTCGTTGAGGGCGTTGTATTCGAGGATCGCGGCCGGGATGCCCCGGCCGGCCCAGCGCCGGGTCGGATGCCCGTCCGGCTCCAGCAGCGGGCCGTTGTGCTTGACGAGGCCCTCCAGGGTCTCCCAGGCGAGGTTGAGCCCGTCGAAGCCGGCATAGCGCCGCTCCAGCCGGGTGACGATGCGCAGGGCCTGGGCGTTGTGGTCGAAGCCGCCATGGTCCGCCATGCAGGCATCCAGGGTGTCCTCCCCGGTATGCCCGAAGCAGGTGTGGCCGAGGTCGTGGCTGAGGGCCAGGGCCTCGGCGAGGTCCTCGTCGAGCCCCAGCGCCCGGGCGAGCGCCCGGGCGATCTGGCTCACCTCCAGGGTGTGGGTCAGCCGCGTCCGGTAATGGTCGCCCTCGTGATGCACGAAGACCTGGGTCTTGTGCTTGAGGCGCCGGAAGGCCGAGGAATGGATGATGCGGTCGCGGTCCCGCTGGAAATCGCTGCGCGTGGGCGAGATCGCCTCCGGGATCAGGCGTCCGCGGGTGGCCGCCGGATCGGTGGCATAGGGCGCCCGCCAGCGCTCGCCGCGCCGCCGGGCCGCGCCGGGACCTGTCTCGTCCGCCTGCATCACGTCTCGCCGCCCCACATTCGATCGACCGGGAACGGTCCGCCCGCCCCGGCCCGGTCCTCCGACGCGTTGCAGCATCGGGCCCCCAGGCATATCTTGTGTTCCCTAGCAGTTGTTCCAACGCCGCCACGCGCCACGATCGGCCGGGACGGCCGGCGGATCTCGAGAGCACCCCGCGAGAATACCCCGATGGCCGACATCACCCTGACGCCCCGCGCCGCCAAGCGCATCAACGAGATCATGGGCGCCGAGCCGCCCGGCGCCTCCCTGCGGATCAGCGTGAACGGCGGCGGCTGCTCGGGCTTCTCCTACGCCTTCGACATCGCGCGGGCCCGGGCCGCCGACGACGTCGCGATCGAGCGCGACGGCGCCACCGTCCTGGTCGACCCGATGTCGCTGGAATACATGAGCGGCTCGACCATCGACTTCGTGAACGACCTGATCGGGCAATCCTTCAAGATCGAGAACCCCCAGGCCACCGCCTCCTGTGGCTGCGGAACCTCGTTCTCGCTGTGAATGCGGCGCGGCCCCCGCGGGGGCCCGCCCACGCGATTGCCTCCCGCGTGAAACTGCGGCACGGATGGGCCCTCTCCCCGACGCCTCCGGGCCTTTCCCCTGAAAGCGCCTCTTCGCCAGCGATCCGGATAAGCCCATGACCTGCTCGAAAGGCCGCCCCCTCCTCGCGTGGGCGACCGGTGCCTCGGCCTGTGTCCTCGTCCTCCTCGGCGCGGGGGGCGCCGTGCAGCCCGGTGCGGCGCAGGCCCAGGAGGCCGCCTCGGCGGTCCAGGACGTCACCCTGCAGGACGTGACCCTGACCTTCGGCGACACGGTGCTGAAGGCCCCGCGCCTCACCGCCAGCGGCACCCGTCTCTCGAAGGACGAACTCACCGCCCTGCTCAAGCCCGGCCCGGGCGAATCCTGGGCCTCCCGCCTCGTGCGCCTCGACGCCGCGAGCCTGGCGATGCCCGAATTGCGGGTGGAGCGCACCGGCACCGCCGGAGCGACGCCGGTGGTCACCTACCGCGACGTGGTGGCCCGCGACGTTCGGGCCGGGCGCGCCGCCGAGGTCACCGCCGCCGGGGCCTCGATCCTCCTGGAGGGCGGCCCCCAGAAGGGCACCGGCACCTATGGCCGGATGCAGGCGACCGATCTCGACATGACCGTGCTCGCCCGCCTCTACGGCGAGCCGGGCGACGGCAAGAGCGCCCTGCAGCGGATCTACGCCACCTTCGCGGTCGACGACGTCGCCTACGTGGATGCCCGCGGCACCGCCGTGAAGATCGCCCGGATCGAGGGGCGCGACCTCAGCGGCCGCCAGATCCCGGCGACCTGGACGGGCGCGCTCCAGGCCTTCACGGCCGTCGACTACGAGCGGTTGGCCCTGCCCGAGCGCACGCGCCTGATGAGCCTCG
Organism: Methylobacterium sp. V23; assembly: GCF_002917135.1. Taxonomy (NCBI): domain Bacteria; kingdom Pseudomonadati; phylum Pseudomonadota; class Alphaproteobacteria; order Hyphomicrobiales; family Methylobacteriaceae; genus Methylobacterium; species Methylobacterium sp. V23. The sequence goes on along the minus strand of NZ_PDHT01000007.1, from coordinate 59,898 downwards.
GGGCCGACCTCGCCGAGGCCGTTTCCGTCGGCTCCCTGGAGGCCACCGGCCTCAGCGTCCAGGAGGCCAAGCCCCGGGACGCCTTCAGCCTCGGCATCGCCCGCCTCGGGCTGACCGGTGCCGGCCTCCTCCTGGAAGACATCAGCTTCGCGGGCGTCGACGGCGCCAAGGCGCGCCTCGCCCGGCTCTCCCTCGACGGCTTCTCCCTCGGCCCGACGGTCGCGGCCCTGCGCAAGCTCGCTGCCCTGACCACGCCGCCCTCGGATGCCGAGTTGCGCCTGCTGACCCCGGCCCTCGGCACCCTGGCCCTGAAGGATCTCAGCCTCGACCTGCCGCCCGAGGCGAAGGCGCCCCGCGACCCGGCCGAGAAGATGCTGACCGACAAGGCGTTGGCCGACAGGACGGCGCCCGCCCCGACCCAGGTCGGCCTTCATGTCGGCCTGCGCGACGGCTCGATGAACTTCGCGCCCCCGCGCGACGGGGTGCCGACGGCCGGGCGCCTCAGCCTGTCGGGTCTCACCCTGCCGGCCTCGGCGGTGGCGGGGGTGCCGGGCCTCGGCTCCCTCGGCCTCTACGGCTACAACGACCTCGACCTCGCCCTGGTGGCCGACACCTCCTGGGACGAGACCGCCCGCGAGCTCAAGCTCGGCGAGGTCTCGGTCTCCGGCAAGGACATGGGCAGCCTGCGCATCAAGGGCATGATCGGCGGCATCGGCCCGGAGGTCTTCAACCCGGACGTGGCGGTGTCGAGCTTCGCCATGCTGTCGGCCACCGCCAAGGCCCTCGACCTCACGGTCGAGAATACCGGCCTGTTCGACCGCTTCATCGCCGCGCAGTCGAAGGTGCTCAGCCTCAAGCCCGAGGAGCTGAAGCAGGAATACGTCACCGCGAGCGTGTTCGGCGTGCCCGCGATCCTCGGCAACTCGGTGGGCGCCAAGGCGATCGGCGCCGCGATGGGCCAGTTCGTGACCAAGCCCGGCAGCCTCTCGGTGAGCCTGCGGCCGAAGAACGCCGCCGGCATCGGCATGCTGGAATTCAGCGCCGCCCCGACCCCGGCCGCGCTGTTCGATCGCCTCGAGGTGAACGCCAAGGCGAATTGAGGCCGCGGCATCGCGGCAGGCGCGCCGGGCAGCAGGATCACGCCGCTTGGCGGGCCGGCGCGGCCGCCGCCACGCAGGCCCGCGCCAGGGCGTCGGTCGCGTCGAGCAGGACCGCGCTCGGCGGCCCGGCCGGATCGGTCAGGGCGAGGGGGATCTCGGTGCAGGCCATCACCACCTGCCGGCACCCCTGCGCCACCAGCGCCGCGGCCGCGGCCTCCAGCAGGGGCCGCGCCTGCGCCCCCTGCCCCGCCTTGACCAGGCGGACCGCCCGCATCACCGCCGCCTGGTCCGCGGGCACGCGGCAGGTGAAGCCGTGGCGGCCGAGATGCCGGGGATAGAGCCCGGACCGGAGGGTGCCGTCGGTGGCGAGCAGCCCCACCGGTCCGCCCGCGAGGCCCCGGCGGGCGAGCGCCGCCGCCACCGCGTCGACGATATGCAGGATCGGGACGGGCGTCAGCGCCTGGAGCGCGCCGTGCCAATGGTGGGCGGTGTTGCAGGGGATCGCGAGGCGGGTGGCGCCGGCCGCCTCGAGGCGGCGCAGGGCCAGGGTCATCGCCGGGAGCGGGTCGGGCCCCTGCCCCAGGATCGCCCGGGTCCGGTCGGGAATGTCGGCGGCCTGGGCCACCATCACGGCAAGATGGTCCTGGTCGCGGGCGGCCGGCGTCGCCTCCACGAGCTTCCGCAGGAAATCCACCGTCGCCATCGGCCCCATGCCGCCGAGGACACCCAACACGGGCGCGCCCAGCACCTCGTTCCCCGCCATCATCCTGATCCCCGTCGCGCGTTCCGCTGACGGGATGCGCGAGGACCGGCGCGGGGGCCAATGCCGTGTCGGAACGGCCCATGCGGGTTCGGACTAACCCGCTCCTTGGGTCGTGTGGGTTCGGACGAACCCGCCTCTGGCGTCATGCGGGTTCTGACGAACCCGCTCCTGGGGTCATGCGGGTTCGGAGGAACCCGCTTCTGGCGTCATGCGGGTCCGGACGGCCCCGCCTCGGCCGCGGCCCAGATCGCCGCCACGGCGGCCCGCGCCCGGGGGCCGTGGGTCGGGGCGCCGTTGCGATAGAGGCGGATCTCCAGGGGCATCGCGGGCCCGCTGGCGACGAGGCGGCCCTCGGCGAGTTCCCGGGTGACGAGGCTGCGCGGCACGAAGGCGAGGCCGTGTCCCTCGAGGGCCATGCATTTCAGGGCCTCGGCCATCGGGTTGGCGTGGACCACCGGCCCCGGCGGCAGGCCGAGCTCGGCCTGCGCGAGCGCGCTGACGCGGCCGAGGAAGGAATCCCGTCCGTAGTCGAGGCGCGGCAGCGGCCGGCCCTCCGCCCCGGCGGCGAGGTCCGGGCTCCGCACCGGAACCAGCGCGTCGGCCCCGACCACCCGGTGGGGGTAGAGCGCCGGGTCGAGGGGGATCGGCACGCCCGGATGATGGAAGGTCAGGAGGAAGTCCGCGCCGCCCTCCACCAGGGCCTGCAGGCAGTCGTGGAAGTCGTCCGGCAGGAGCCGCGTCGCCACCGGTCCGGTGCGCGGGGCGAGGGTCCGGAACCAGGCCGGGAAGAACGTCAGGGCCAGGGTGTGCAGGCCGGCGATCCGCACCAGGGGCTCGGCGGCGTCGAGGCCGGCGCGCAGGTCGGCCCGGGCGCCGAGGAGCACCCGCACGCTCTCCTCGGCGGTGTCGCGGAAGCGGCGGCCCTCAGGGGTCAGGGTGGTGGGGTAGGTGCTGCGGTCGACGAGGGCCACGCCGAGCCAGAGCTCCAGGGCCCGGATGCGCCGGCTGAAGGCCGACTGGGTGACGTGGCGGGCTTCCGCCGAGCGGGAGAAGCTGCGGGTCTGGGCGAGGCTGAGGAAATCCTCCAGCCACTTCAGCTCCACGGCGGCCGCCCGACCGGGCCTCCGCCGCGGGGCGTCGCGCCGGAGGGTTTCACGCCGGACTGGCTCACGCCGGACTGGCTCACGCCGGACTGGCTCACGCCGGACTGGCTCACGCCAAGTCGCGCACCACCACCCGGCCGCGCTCGGCCGAGAGGGCGAGGCGACCGCTCTTGAGGGCCAGGGCCTTCTCGCCGAACAGCGCCCGGCGCCAGCCGTGCAGCACGGGCACGTCGGCCGCGTCGTCCTCCGCGATGGCCTCGAGGTCGTCCACGGTGGCGATGATCTTCGGGGCGACGCCCTCGGTCTCGCACACGGCCTTCAGCAGGACCTTGAGCAACTCGACCAGCGCCCCGTTGCCGCCCCGGCTGCGGGTGCGCTCGGGCAGCGCGATGTCCGAGAGGTCGCGGGTGAAGCCCCGCTCCACCGCCGCCAGGATGTCGGTGCCGGTGCGCGAGCGCTCGAAGCCGGCGGGGATCGAGCGCAGGCGGCCCAGCGCCTCGACGCTGCGCGGGGCGGAGGTCGCCACGTCGATCACCGCCTCATCCTTGAGGATGCGCCCGCGCGGCACGTTGCGGTTCTGGGCCTCGCGCTCGCGCCAGGCGGCGACCTCCATCAGCACCGCGATCTCGCGGGGCTTGCGCATCCGCCCCGCCAGGCGGCGCCAGGCGGAGGCCGGATCGGCCCGGTAGGTTTCCGGCGAGGTGAGCACGCTCATCTCCTCGTCGAGCCACTCGCCGCGATCGGTGGAGAGGAGCTTGCCGGCCAGCACCTCGTAGACCTTCACCAGGTGGGTGACGTCCGAGAGGGCGTAGCTGAGCTGGGCGTCCGAGAGCGGCCGGCGCGACCAGTCGGTGAAGCGCGAGGACTTGTCGATCTTGGCCTTGGCCACGTCGTTGACGAGCTGCTCGTAGGAGACCGAGTCGCCGTAGCCGCAGACCATGGCGGCGACCTGGGTGTCGAAGAACGGCTGCGGCAGCAGGCCCCCGAGGAGCCAGATGATCTCCAGGTCCTGGCGGGCGGAATGAAACACCTTCACCACGCCCTCGTCGGCCATCAGGGCGAAGAACGGCGCCAGGTCGAGGTCGGGGGAGAGGGGATCGACGAGCACGCCCGTCCCGTCGGGCGCCGCCATCTGGATGAGGCAGAGCTTGGGATAGTAGGTCGTCTCGCGCATGAACTCCGTGTCGACGGTCACGAAGGGATGGGCGGACAGGCGGGTGCAGGCCTCGGCCAGGGCCGCAGTGGTGGCGATCAAATCCATAGAATCGGCTATACCGAAGGTTCTCGCCTCAGGCGAGGGACGCCGGACCCGGTCACCAGAATTCGCGCGCCCGAGGACGGTCAGGCGGCGGCGTCGCGCGGCGTATCCGACCTGCTCGCCCCGCGCCGGCGGGACGCCAGGGCCCGGATCTGGGCCGCGCGCTCCCGGCGCTGCGCCTCGGCCCGGGCGAGGAGCCAGTCGAGGATGCCGGCCTCGATCCGCGTGGCGCTGGCCGGGTCGGTGAGCCGACGGATGCGGTCGGCGCGAAAGCCGCGGTAGCCGCCACGTCCCCGGTCGATGCCGCCCAGCAGCGTCCGGCCCGGCCCGAGCTTCAGCTCGCGCGCCTCGACCCGCCGGGTGCTCCAGGCCCCGCGCGAATCCTCGTAGACGATCTCGAAGGTGCCCTCGAGGGGCAGGACGCGCCATCGGCCCTCCTGCCCCTCGCGTGTCTGCCCCTCGCGCGTCTGCCGCTCGCCCGCCGCGGGGGCGGGCGCGCGGGCCGGCTCGGACGCCTCCGCCGCGGCCTGCCGCAGAATATCGAAAAAAGCGTTGGAATTCATGGGACTAATATGGGAATCGCGGGTCGATTCCGGAAGGGTTTCGGGGCCATTTCCGCCGCGTTCCGGCGGACTTCGCGCAGACTTCGGGCGGGCGCCCGGCCTCGCCCCCGCACCCCCGTCGCCTTGACTTCACCTCCCCCGCGTGAATGGTGCGGCGCTCAATCCCCAAAGCCCGTGATCCGTCAGCCCGTTATGCAGCAGCCCGTCATGCACCGTTACCGGACCCATACCTGCGGGGCGCTCCGGCCGTCCGACGTCGGCGAGAGCGTCCGCCTCTCCGGCTGGTGCCACCGCATCCGCGACCATGGCGGCGTGCTGTTCATCGACCTGCGCGACCATTACGGCCTGACCCAGTGCGTGGTGGATTCGGATTCGAAGGCCTTCCAGGCCGCCAACGCGGCGCGCTCGGAATGGGTCATCCGCATCGACGGCCGGGTCCGCACCCGCCCCGCCGGCACCGAGAACCCGGACCTGCCCACCGGCGCGCTGGAGGTCTACATCGACGACCTCGAGGTTCTCGGCCCGGCGGGCGAGCTGCCGATGCCGGTCTTCGGCGACCTCGACTACCCGGAGGAGACGCGCCTCAAGTACCGCTTCCTCGACCTGCGGCGCGAGAAGCTGCACGCCAACATCATGAAGCGCGGCGCGATCATCGACAGCCTGCGCCGGCGCATGCGGGACGGCGGCTTCTTCGAGTTCCAGACTCCGATCCTCACCGCCTCCTCGCCGGAAGGCGCGCGCGACTACCTCGTTCCGTCCCGCGTCCACCCGGGCAAGTTCTACGCGCTGCCGCAGGCCCCGCAGCAGTTCAAGCAGCTGACGATGATCGCGGGCTTCGACCGCTACTTCCAGATCGCGCCCTGCTTCCGCGACGAGGATGCCCGCGCCGACCGCTCGCCGGGCGAGTTCTACCAGCTCGACATCGAGATGAGCTTCGTTACGCAGGAGGACGTGTTCCAGGCGGTGGAGCCGGTCCTGCGCTCGGTCTTCGAGGAATTCGCCGAGGGCAAGCGCGTCACCGGCACCTTCCCGCGCATCCCCTATGCCGAGGCGATGCTGAAGTACGGCGTCGACAAGCCGGACCTGCGCAACCCGCTGATCATCGCCGACGTGACGGCGGAGTTCGCCCGCGAGGACGTCGCCTTCAAGGCCTTCAAGGGCGTGATCGCGTCCGGCGGCGTGGTCCGGGCCATCCCCGCCACGGGGGCGGCGACCCAGTCCCGCTCGTTCTTCGACAAGCTCAACGACTTCGCCCGCGCCGAGGGCGCGCCGGGGCTCGGCTACATCATCTTCGAGGACGATGGCGGTACGCTCACCGGCAAGGGTCCGATCGCCAAGTTCATCCCGGCGGAGGTCCAGGCCCTGATCGCGCAGAAGACCGGCACGAAGGCCGGCGACGCGGTGTTCTTCTCCGCCGGGACCGAGGCCAAGGCGGCGGCGCTCGCCGGCAAGGCCCGCATCCGCATCGGCGACGAGCTCGGCCTGTCCGACAAGGACCAGTACGCGTTCTGCTGGATCACCGACTTCCCGATGTACGAGTGGAACGAGGACGAGAAGCGGATCGACTTCTCGCACAACCCGTTCTCGATGCCGAACTTCGACCGGGAGGCGTTCCTCGCCCTCGACCCGGCGGATGCCGAGACGATCCTGAACATCAAGGCGTTCCAGTACGACATCGTCTGCAACGGCACCGAGCTGTCCTCGGGCGCGATCCGCAACCATCGCCCCGACGTAATGGAGAAGGCCTTCGGCATCGCCGGCTACGGCGTCGAGGTGCTGGAGGAGAAGTTCGGCGGCATGCTCAACGCCCTGAAGCTCGGCGCCCCGCCGCACGGCGGCATCGCGCCGGGCATCGACCGCATCGTCATGCTGCTCTGCGGCGAGCAGAACCTGCGCGAGGTCGTGCTGTTCCCGATGAACCAGCGCGCCGAGGACCTGATGATGGGCGCCCCCGCCGAGGCCACGCCGAAGCAGCTGCGCGAGCTCCACATCCGCCTCAACCTGCCCGAGAAGGGCGCCTGAGGCGGCCGCGCCCGGGCCCTCCCCGCACGGGGGCGGCCGCGTGCCTTCGGGCCGGCGGGACTCCGCGCGCATGACCGTCGTCCTCCGGCCCGCCGAGGCCCTGGCCCGCGCCGTCGAACGCCTCGCGGCGCAGGGCTTCGCGGTGGTGGCCCGCAACACCCGGGGCGACAGCGTCTACCTCAAGCCCGAGGCCTGCGCCTTCGCCCTGCGGGTCTCGAATCACGCCCGCACGGCAAAGCAGCGCAAGAACCACCCCGACGCCATCACCAGCCTCGTCCTGCGCGACCCGACCTCCGAGACGGCGCTGGCGGAGGCGGTGGCCGTGGCGGTGCGGAATTTCGCCGGCGAGCGAGCGAAGCGGGAGGGCGAAACGGGTGCCAACGGACCATCCCAGGCCTGAATATAGGGCTAGAACAGGCTTTTATTGATAGATATGTGGGGTTCCGTGAGAGAAATGGGCCGGTCGCTCGATCTCTCCGGAACTCCGCCCACGTCCCACGCCCACCTCCCACGCCTGTATCCCTGTCAGGTCGTCAGAGCGCGGAACGCGCGACACGCCCCTATGACCTCGCGGCCCTGAGCGTCGAACGCGGACGGCTCCGCGTCGGGCCTCTCCTCTCCCGGGCGTACGATCCCGATCTGCCCCGGACGCCGGCCGGCGAGAGCGGCTTCGCAGCGCGGCGTGCGACCCGGATCGCACGGATGGTGGCCCTCGATTTCCCTGGCACGCGGCGCATCATCGGGAATGAAAGAAGGCCGACCCGATGACGAACGCCAGGCAAATCAAGCAGGTTTTCGGGGCCCTGGCAGCGCAGCATGACGACCTGAAGCAGATCGGGTCCCCTATCTCGGGCCTCGTCCGGGCCGCCACGTGGCCCTGCGCGTCCCGACCGCAGTTCGCACGAGGACGTCTGTACGCCGCAAAGGGCGATGTTGCAGAGCTTCCTGCCCGGTGCCGATCTGCTGACAAGCATCGGCTGTTCCGGCTACCTGCATCGTCCCGCGTGGCGGAATGGGACGGGTCGGACCCGGCGACGATCGAGGACCCCCTCCCGGTCATCGCAATGGGTGCACTTCCCCGGCTTCGAGCGATCGATGCTCCGTCGGCATTCTGGGCGGTCTGCACCGACCGCAAGGTGCCGCAAGGGCCGGAAGCCCGCCTGATCTTCCACATCGCTCGCGGCGACCTGGATGCGGCACGGGCGCGAAACGCCGCCGGATGGTCCGGAGCGTGTCCGAGCCGCTTCTGGCCGGCGACCGGGCCGCGCTCGCGACACTCCTGCACGGCCGGGAAGCGGACAACATCCGCGGCACCGAGATCCAGCCCTACCGGGGGCCGACGCCGGTCCCGCCGGAGGACGCGTCGGCCTGAGGCTCAGCCCTCGGCCGGCGCGTCATCGCGAAAATACGGCTCCACGGGGCCCTTCAGCTTCACCGTCATGGGATTGCCGGCGCGGTCCAGGGTCTTGCCGGCCGAGAGGCGGACCCAGCCCTCGCTGACGCAGTATTCCTCGACATTGGTCTTCTCGACGCCCTTGAAGCGGATGCCGATGCCGCGCTCGAGGATCTTCTCGTCGTAGTACGGGCTGTTGGGATTCACAGCGAGGCGGTCGGGGGGCGTGTCGGACATCGTCGCGGGCCTTGGATCGGTTCACGTCATGCGGAGCAGGAGGCATGCGGGTACGGGATTCGGCGCGGGGCCGCAACGCCGGGCCGCCCGCCACCCCCGCCGCGGGGGCGGCCAGGAACGCAATCCCCGGCACGATGGAACAAAATGCGCCAATCGTCAGCGTCGGACTCCAGTCCGGACGCGACAGGAATGCCCCGCCGTAGGAGTTTGTGCCGAAGGGAAAACCGGCCCGGAGGGCGGGCGGGCACGGTCGATCCGGGCCTCCGCGCGCGGGTTGCGCCCATCCGGCAGCCGGTGCAACAGGAGCCCCCAGCGAAGATCCCGCCGATGATGGGAGACGCGCTCCGACGCCGGGGCAGCGCGCAATCCTCAGGAGGACGACCATGGGCGACAATATGTCCGACGATCTCAAGTCGGGAGCGCTCGTCTATCACCGACTGCCGCGGCCCGGGAAACTGGAGATCCAGGCGACCAAGCCCCTCGGCAACCAGCGCGACCTGGCGCTCGCCTACTCGCCCGGCGTCGCCGCCGCCTGCATGGCGATCCACGAGGATCCGCAGGAGGCCGCCACCCTCACCATCCGCCAGAACCTCGTCGCGGTGCTCACCAACGGCACGGCCGTGCTCGGCCTCGGCGATATCGGGCCGCTCGCCTCCAAGCCGGTGATGGAGGGCAAGGCCGTCCTGTTCAAGAAGTTCGCCGGCATCGACGTGTTCGACATCGAGGTGGCCCAGAACGACGTCGGCAAGCTCGTCGACGTGGTCTGCGCCCTGGAGCCGACCTTCGGCGGCATCAACCTCGAGGACATCAAGGCGCCGGAGTGCTTCGAGGTCGAGGAGCAGTGCCGGGCCCGGATGAACATCCCGGTCTTCCACGACGACCAGCACGGCACCGCGATCATCGTGGCGGCCGCCGTCCTCAACGGCCTGGAACTCGCCGGCAAGCAGCTCGGCGACGTCCGCATCGTCACCTCGGGCGCCGGTGCGGCCGCTCTGGCCTGCCTCAACCTCCTGGTGTCGCTGGGCGCCCGGGTCGAGAACATCACCGTCACCGACATCAAGGGCGTGGTCTACAAGGGCCGGCCCGAGCTGATGGACCGCTGGAAGGACGTCTACGCCCAGGAGACGCAGGCCCGGACCCTCGCCGAGGTGATCCCCGGCGCCGACGTCTTCATCGGCCTCTCGGCCGGCGGCGTGCTGAAGCCCGAATACCTGGAGAAGATGGCCGACAAGCCGCTGATCATGGCGCTGGCCAACCCCTACCCCGAGATCATGCCGGACCTCGCGCAGGAGAAGCGCCCGGACGCGATGATCTGCACCGGGCGCTCGGACTTCCCGAACCAGGTCAACAACGTCCTGTGCTTCCCCTACATCTTCCGGGGCGCCCTCGACGTCGGCGCCACCTCAATCAACGAGGAGATGAAGCAGGCCGCCGTGAAGGCGATCGCGGCTTTGGCCCGCGAGACGCCCTCCGACGTGGTCGCCCGCGCCTATGGCGGCGAGGCCCGGCCCTTCGGCCCGCGCTCGCTGATCCCGAGCCCGTTCGACCCGCGCCTGATCCTGCGCATCGCCCCCGCCGTGGCCCAGGCCGCGATGGATTCGGGCGTCGCCGGGCGGCCCCTGGAGAACGTCCAGGCCTATACCGACAGCCTCGACCGCTTCGTCCACCGCTCGGGCTTCATCATGAAGCCGATCTTCTCCAAGGCGAAGGAGAACCCCAAGCGGGTCATCTACACCGAGGGCGAGGACGAGCGCGTGCTGCGCGCCGCGCAGGCGATCTGCGAGGACAAGGTCGCGCGGCCGATCCTCGTCGGCCGGCCCCGGGTGATCGAGACCCGGATCAAGCGCTTCGGCCTCTCCCTCAAGCAGGGCGTCGACTTCGACCTCATCGATCCCGAGGACGATCCGCGCTACCGCGACTACGTCGCCACCTACCTGGAGGCCGCCGGACGGCGCGGCATCACGCCGGACGCCGCCCGCACCCTGGTGCGCACCAACAACACGGTGATCGGCGCCATCGCGGTGCGCCGCGGCGAGGCGGACGCGCTGATCTGCGGCCTCGAGGGCCGCTTCGAGACCCGCCTGCGGGTGATCCGCGACGTGATCGGCCTCGCGCCGGGCGTGCTCGACTTCGCCGCCATGAGCCTGATCGTCACCAAGGAGGGCGCCTACTTCCTCGCCGACACCCACGTGCGGCCGGATCCCAGCGCGGAGGAGATCGCGGACGTGGCCGTGGCCTGCGCCGAGCACGTCAGCCGCTTCGGCCTGACCCCGAAGATCGCGCTCCTCAGCCACTCGGATTTCGGCCAGTCGGATTCGCGCTCGGCGGTGAAGATGCGCACCGCCCTGGGCCTGATCCGCGAGCGCCGGTCCGACCTCGAGGTCGACGGCGAGATGCAGGCCGATTCCGCCCTGTCGGAGCTGATCCGCGACCGGGTGATGCCGGCCTCGCGCCTGAAGGGGGCGGCCAACGTGCTGATCCTGCCGAACCTGGATGCGGCCAACATCGCCTTCCAGTTCGCCAAGGTGCTGGCCGACGCCCTGCCCGTCGGGCCCCTGCTCATCGGCCCGGCCAAGCCCGCCCACATCCTGTCGCCCTCGGTGACCGCCCGCGGCATCGTCAACGTCACGGCCGCCGCCGTGGTCGAGGCGCAGGCGGCCGAGATCGGCACCAGCCCGGTCCTGGCCGAGCCCGGGGTCGGGCCGACCTCCGCCTGAGGGCGGCGACGGCGTCCGGCAAGGGGGTGACCCGCGCGCCGGACGCAGGGGCGGCGGCCGGACCGCCGCCTCGCCCTGGCAGGCCAAATGCGATAGCCCTTCGCGCGAGGGAGCGTGCGACGGCCGGACGCGAGTCCGGCGGCTCTTCGCGGGCACGGGAGACACGGATGCAACTCGGCATGATCGGCCTCGGCCGGATGGGCGGCAACATCGTCCGCCGGCTCCTGCGGGACGGGCACCAGGCGGTGGTCTTCGACCAGAACCCGGAGGCGGTCGCCGCCCTGGTGGCGGAGGGCGCCACGGGGGCCGACAGCCTGGAGGACTTCGTCGCCAAGCTGAGCGCGCCCCGCGCCGCCTGGGTGATGCTCCCGGCGGGCGCCATCACCGAGGCCACGGTGACGACCCTCGGGGGCCTGATGGCCCGGGACGACGTCATCATCGACGGCGGCAACTCCTTCTACAAGGACGACATCCGCCGCGCCGCCGCGCTGAAGGGCGCCGGCATCCACTACGTCGACGTCGGCACCTCCGGGGGCGTCTGGGGCCTGGAGCGCGGCTACTGCATGATGATCGGCGGCGACAGCGCCGCCCTGGAGCGCCTCGACCCGATCTTTCGGACCCTGGCGCCCGGCCTCGGCACCATCCCGAAGACCCCGGGCCGGGATGGCCGCGACCCGCGGGCGGAGGCCGGCTACATCCATGCCGGCCCGAGCGGGGCCGGCCACTTCGTCAAGATGGTCCATAACGGCATCGAGTACGGCCTGATGCAGGCCTATGCCGAGGGCTTCGACATCCTCCGGCACGCCGATTCCGAGGACCTGCCCGAGGCCCAGCGCTTCCAGCTGAACATCGGCGACATCGCCGAGGTCTGGCGCCGCGGCAGCGTGGTCTCGTCCTGGCTCCTCGACCTCACCGCCGGGGCCCTGGCCCAGGACGAGCACCTGGAGGACTTCTCCGGCTTCGTCGCCGATTCCGGCGAGGGACGCTGGACCCTGAACGCCGCCATCGAGGAATCCGTGCCGGCCAACGTGCTCTCGGCCGCCCTCTACGCGCGCTTCCGCTCCCGCGAGGAGGCGAGCTACGCCGACAAGCTGCTCTCGGCCATGCGCAAGGGCTTCGGCGGCCACCAGGAACCGAAATAACCCCGCGGCGGTCGCCCCGCGTCCCGGGGGCCTGTCCCCGGTCGCGTCCCGCCCCCACCGAGGTCCCGCGCCGATGATCCCCCTGCCCGAGGCCGCCGAGATCCTGCCCGATGCCGACGCGGTGGCGCAGGCCGCCGCCGAACGCCTCGTGGCCCTCTGCGATTCGGCGCCGCGGCCGGCCATCGCGGTCTGCCTCTCCGGCGGCGCGACGCCCAAGCGCCTCTACGCCCGGCTGAGCGGCCCGGATTACCGGGCGCGGCTGCCCTGGGAGCGCCTGCACTGGTTCTTCGGCGACGACCGGATGGTGCCGTGGACGGATGCGGCGAGCAATGTCCGCATGGCCCGCGAGGCCTTCGGCGATGCGCCGATCCCGGAGGGCCACCTGCACGGGATGGACACGGGCGGAACCCCGGAGGAGGGCGCGCGCGCCTATGCCGAGACCCTGCGGGCGTTCTACGGCGCTGCCGTCCTCGATCCCGCCCGGCCCCTGTTCGACCTCGTCCTCCTGGGCCTCGGCGAGGACGGGCACACGGCTTCCCTGTTCCCCGGCAAGCCGGCCCTGGCGGAGCGGCACGCCTGGACGGCGCCGGTGCCGGAGGCGGGGCTCGCCCCCTTCGTGCCGCGCATCACCCTCACCTTTCCGGCCCTCGCCTCGGCCCGCGAGACCCTGGTCCTCGTGACGGGCGCCGGGAAGCAGGAACCCTTACGCCGACTCGCGCGCGGCGAGGACCTGCCCGCCCGCCATCTGCGCAGTGTTGGCCGCCTGGTCTGGCTGGTCGACCAGGCGGCGGCAGGGGCCTGATCTGCGCGATCGCAGAGTTTCGTCGGTCCCGGCCGACGCTTCACTGATAAAAGATGTTGATTTGTCGGTATCGGTAGGCGAACACTTTCGGATTGCCGGAATGTCCCGGTCTCGCAACGCTGTGTCATGGGCGTGGACTCTTCCGTAGGCCTGTCCCGCCGCCCTGCCCCTCACCGGCGGTGGCGCCGCACGCCCCGGCACCGGATCGGACCGCTGCGCTCCGTGTCCGAGGCCGCGCCGCATCCGATCCTGCGCGGCATGCGCTCGGGGGCGATCGCGGGCCTCGCCCTGGTGGCCGGCCTCGGCCTGCCCATCCTGCTGGTTTTCACCGTGAAGGCCCCCTCCCCGGTCATGGACGAAGCGCCCGCCGTCGCTCGGGTCTGGGCCGCCGAGCCGGTCGCGCGGGCCGCGGCCGAGCCCCCGGTGCCCCCCCGTGCGCCTGCCAGGGGGCCGGTCGCGGCGGCGGGAGCCGGGGCCGAGCCCGTTCCGAGCCGCGACGCACGCGGCGCGGGCCCCGCCGCCCCGGCGCCGACCTCGGGGCGCGGGGACGGGAGCGGCGCGCGCTCGGCCCTCAGCCTCGACCTGATCCCGGTGCTCGACGACGCGAGCGGAGCCCTCGCGATCGAGGATCCGGCGGCGGCCGCCAAGCCGGTCCGGCCGGCCCGCGCCGCCGCGGCCAAGCCCCCCAGAACCCCCTGACGCCGTCCGCTCACGGCGCGGCATGAAAACACCCGCCGCGACGGACGCCGGGCGGGTCGAAACGTCGGGTGGGACGCGCCGCGATCAGGCGGCGCGACGGGCCGTCTGCAGGGCGTTGTCGTTGAGCGTCACGAACATGCCGGCGGAGCCCGTGTCGGCGACCGACGATCCCGTGGCCTCCGCGTCGATCAGCAGGGCCAGCATCGGGCCGATGGCGACGGCGGCCAGGCCGAGAACGAACAGGGAGAGCATCGTGGGATCCCGGGTGCGGTGCGACGGATCGTTATCGCACTGCACAACGGGGCTTGGTATGCCACAGGCCGCAAGGCGGTCATGCGGCCGGGGCCGGGCTCGCCGGCCGGGATGACGGACAGGCGCTGCCCGTCGATCCTGCGACGCCGAAGCCGCGGCTAGCGATGCACCGGCTCGGGGACGATCGGCGGCAGGGGCAGCAGGTAATAGCCGCCGACCAGCAGGATGGCCGAGAGGACCAGGCCGAGAGACGACACGTACAGCACGGTGAAGACGTCGCGATTGAAGTCGGCGGTCTGCAGCACGACGAACGCGAAGGGGATGCTCACCAGTGCGAGGAGGACGGAGAGGACCATCTCGTCACCTTCTTCGAAGCCTTGGCCGGTTGGAAGGCTGATTGATACCGCCGGGGATCGCAGGGAGCGCGGACGGCTTCGAGCCGGGCTCTGGGCCCGGCTCGCGAGAGTGGCCCCGGCCCGAGGGCCGGGACGCGGGCCGGGTCAGGCGTGGGCCAGAACCCCGGCCGGCTGGGCGACGCCCTGCGCGGCGTGGTGGCGCTTCAGCATCGGCCGCAGCACGGCGATGGCGAGGAAGGCCGCGATGAGGTCCATCACCGCCACGGTGTAGAGCACCGTCGCCCAGGTCCCGGTGGCCTGCATTAGCAGGTTGCCCACCGGCACGAACAAAGCGGCGAAGCCCTTGGCGCAGTAGAGCACGCCGTAGATCTTGCCGATGTGCTTGGAGCCGAAGGTGTCGGCGGCGGTGGCGCTGAACAGCGAGTAGACCTCGCCCCAGGCCAGGAACACGATGCCCGAGAGGATGACGAAGGCCCACGGGTTGGTGCCGAAATAGCCCAGCGCGACGATGCCGAGGCCTTCCATGGTGAAGGCGATGAACATCGTCTTCTCGCGGCCGATGCGGTCGGAGACGTAGCCGAAGAGCGGGCGCGAGATGCCGTTCATGATCCGGTCGAGCATCAGCGCGAAGGGCAGCGCGGCCATGGCGAAGAAGTACAGGTTGACCTGGAATTCCTTCACGCCGAGGTCCTGCGCGATGACGCCGAGCTGGGCCACCGCCATCAGGCCGCCCGTCACCGTGCAGGTGAACATCAGCAGCATCACCCAGAAGACCGGCGTGCGCAGGGCCTCCCGCAGGGTGTAGTCGCGCCGGGTCTGCAGCACCTTGGTGGAGAAGATCACCTCGTCCTTGGCCGGCGCGCGCAGGCCGAGGGCCGCCAGCATGATGATGCCGCCCTGGATCAGCCCGAAGATGAAGAACGCCTGGGCGTAGCTGCCCTGCGAGATCATGTTGGCGATCGGGATGATCGTCAGGGCCGAGCCCGCGCCGTAGCCGCCCGCCGTGAGGCCGACCGCGAGGCCGCGCTTGTCCGGGAACCACTTGAGGGCGTTGTTGATGCAGGTGGCGTAGACGCAACCGACGCCGATGCCGCCCGCCACCGATCCGGCATAGAAGCCGGTGAGCGAGGTGGCGTAGGAGTTGATCACCCAGGCGAGGCCGGTCATCAGGCCGCCGAACAGCACCACGCGGCTCGGGCCGTACTTGTCGATGAAGTAGCCCTCGATCGGGGTCAGCCAGGTCTGGACCACGACGAAGATCGTGAAGGCGACCTGGATCGCCGCGCGATCCCAGCCGAAGGTCTTCTGGATCTCCGGAACGAAGAGTGTCCAGGCATATTGTATATTCGCGGCCGCGACCATGCAGGCCACGCCGAGGATCAGTTGCAACCATCGATTGACGGAAGGTTTCGTCATAGGGGGCGCGGCAGCCGTCATCGCCATGAGCTGAGTTCCTCGTTTTGCTTAAGGCCGGGCAGTCAGTGCTGAATATCCCGGTCGGAATGCTGGAATGCGGCCCGCACGCCTGAGGCGAATCCTGTGGTTCACTTGCCGGGCAGCGCACTTGCATTATTTGGTATGCCACGAACCCGTGCAAGCAGAATAATTCTACAACGGGTCGCGATTTTTCGGGATTAAACCCATTGCCGGGCGCGTCTACGGGCTTGGACCCAGTCCTGACCTGGTCGATGTCGGATCACAACACGGCTCGCCGGCCGATGATCGCTGGTGCCAGATCGCAATGCTGTCCTGTGACTGGCGTGACCGCGGCTTTTACCAAGACAGGCTCCGAGAAAGCCTTCGCGGGACATTCGGCGGGATACTCGGCGGGCACTCGGCGCGAAACTCGGAGGAGCACTTGGAAGCCGCGCGGTCCGACGCGCTTGCCAGCCGGGCGCCAGGATCGGGTCGTGGCCCGGCCGCGATCCCCTTAGCGGGGCAGGCGCAAGAGACGCGGCCGCCAGATGCCGAGGACGACGTTCGCGGTGGCCACCGCCAGCAACACCCAGAGCGTGTTGCGCTCCGGCCCGAGGGTGGCCGCCAGGGTGGCGGGATCGACCCGTCCCGCCAGCGCCAGGGCGCTCTGCTCCGCCTCCTGGCGCATCGGTCCCTGCACGTAGACGAGCACGCCCTCGAACATCAGCACGCCGGTGGCGAGCTTCAGCCAGGCCCAGCCCGCGTTGAGGAAGCCGCGGTTCAGGGTCATGGCCAGCAGGCCGGAGACCAGGGTCAGCGCCAGGCTCGGCAGGACGATCCAGGTGGCGACCGCCCCCATGGCGGCCCGCGCCGCGGCGTAGCCGTCGAGGGCGCTCGGCGGCGGCGCCACGCCGAGCATGACGACGAGGGCCGCCATCGCGCCCAGCAGGCCGGTCGAGCCCATCGTGTGGAGGAACTTCATCAGGCGTCGCCGCACGGGTCCGGCCTCCGGCTCAGGAGCGGGCGATCCTAGCCCGGGCGGACGGCCCGGCGGTAGCCGGTGCGCGCCTCAAGCGTCCCGGTCGGTCGCCACGTGGATCCGGGCGCCGGCCTCGGCCAGGCGCCGCAGCTGCTCGCGTGGCTCGGCCGAATCCGTCACCAGGGTCCAGTCGCGCGGAAGGGGGGCCCAGGCGGTCTGCTCGGCGCGGCCGAGCTTGCCCGCATTGGCCAGCACGATCACCTCGCGCGCCTGGCGCATCATCAGGGACTTGAGGGCGACCTGATCGAGGCTCGCCTCGCACAGGCCGCGCCCGGCCACGACGCCGTCGGCGCTGACGATCGCCCGGTCCGCCGTCATCAGGCGCAGGGCCTCGATGGCGAGGGGGCCGACGGTGCTCATGCTGGTGGCCCGCAGGGCCCCCCCGAGCACGACGAGGTCGAGCTCCGGGGCCTCGGCCAGGAAGGGCAGCAGCGCGAGGTTGTTGGTGATGATCCGCAGCCGCCGCTTGGCGAGGAGCTGGCCGAAGGCCGCCACCGTCGAGCCGGCATCGAGGATCAGCGTGTCCCCGTCCGCCACGAGGTCGAGGGCGGCGCGGGCGATCGCCCGCTTCTCGGCGCCGTTCACCGCGAGCCGCTCGGTCAGGGTGGTCTCGGGCGGATGGCGCGTCAGGATCGCCCCGCCATAGGTCCGGCGTACCGCCCGGGTGGCGGAGAGGTGCTGAAGGTCGCGCCGGACCGTCGAGGCGGAGACCTTCAGGCGGGCCGCGACATCGTCGACGTCGATCTCGCCGACGCTCAGCGCCTCCAGCAGCAACGCCCGACGCTCCTGGCTGCGCATCGACATGGGTTCGTGGCTCTCCCGGCTTCGGTCCCTCGTCATGGCCGAGGTCGCGGCCGCTGGCCAGGGCGTTTCACCCGGATCGGCGGCCGCGGCGCGGGCGGGGCGCGGTGTCAGGCGGCGGTCGATTTCGGCGCCAGGTCGACCGCCTGGCGCAGGGCCTCGATCAGGCTGCGCTCGTCCGCGATCCCCTTGCCGGCGATGTCGAAGGCCGTGCCGTGGTCGACGGAGGTGCGAATCACCGGCAGGCCCACGGTGATGTTCACCCCCGCCTCGAGCCCCAGGACCTTGATCGGGCCGTGTCCCTGATCGTGGTACATGGCCACCACCATGTCGTAGTCGCCGCGCCCGGCCAGGAAGAACAGCGTGTCGGCGGGCAGCGGCCCGCGCACGTCCCAGCCCTTCGCCTGGCAGGCCGCGATGGCCGGGGTGATCTTCTCCGCCTCCTCGCCGCGCCCGAACAGGCCGTTCTCGCCCGCATGGGGATTGATGGCGCAGACGCCGATCTTCGGATCGGCGATGCCCGCCTTCACCAGGACGGCGTGGCCGCGGGCGATGACGCGCTCGACGAGGCCGGGCTCGATCTTCGCGATGGCGTCGATGAGGCCGATATGGGTTGTGACGTGGATCACCCGCAGCTTGGGCGAGACCAGCATCATCGAGACCTCCGGCGTGCCCGTGAGATGGGCGAGGAGCTCGGTGTGGCCGGGGAACTTGTGACCCGCGGCGTGGAGCGCCTCCTTCGACAGGGGGGCCGTGCAGATGCCCTGGGCCTGCCCGGCCTGCACCACCGCCACGGCTTTCTCGATGTAGCGGTAGGCCGCCTCCCCGGCGACCGGCGAGACTTGCCCGAACGGCAGGTCGGCCGGCACGACCTTGAGGTCGAGGCACTGCACCGCGCCGCCGTCGAAGTCCGCCTCCCCGGCCGCGGACAGGGAATCGACCGTCAGGCCGGAGCTGACGATCCGGCCGGCCTGCCGCAGGCGCTCGGCGTCGCCGATGACCAGGGGCCGGCACGTCGCCTGGACGTCGGCATGGGCCAGGGCCTTCATGATGATCTCCGGCCCGATGCCGGCGGGATCGCCCATGGTGATCGCCAGGGTCGGGCGGGTGGAGCTGGGGCCGGTCATGAGAAGCGTCCTTCGGTTCGGGCGGCGCGCAGGCGCGCGCGAATGCGGATGAGGGAGTCGGCGTCGCCGAACGCGCCGGCCTTGGTGGCGACCGGCACGGTGAGCCGTCCCAGGGTCAGGCCGAGGGAGACCCCCGGCTCGATCTCGTCGACGAGGCGGATGCCGTCGACGCCGAGGCGCGCCAGCAGCGCCGCGGCGGTCTCGCCGCCGGTGGCCGCCACGGCCCCGATCCGGCCCGCCACCGGGTCGAGGGCCTCGGCGAGGCCCCGGGCCAGGCGCGGGCCGAGGGCCATGTCGGGCTCGCCCGCGGTGGTGATCTCCACCAGGGCGTCGCCGCCGGCCTCGAGGATGGCGGCGACGCGCCCGGCGAAGGCGGCACGGCCCGGTCCGTCGTCGAGCAGCGTCTCGGAGTCCACGGGCAGGTGGGTGACGCCGTCGCATCCGGCAAGCCTGCGGGCGGCCGCGCGGCTGGCGGCCGCCAGCGAGCCGACCACGATCAGGCTGCCGAAGCGGCTCGGCGGGTGCGACCGGGGCGGGATCGCCGGCGCCGTCGGGAGGCCGGCGAGCGCATGCGCGAGGCCCGCGCTGCCGATGAAGAACGGGGCCGGCGCCACGGACAAGCCCGCGGCCGCGATCCGGCCGAGGTCGGCCTCGGTCTCGGCATCGCAGACCGCGACGGCCGGACCCGCGGCGGCGATCCGGGCGAGGTCGGCGGCGAGGCCGGGTCCGCGGACGGCCGCCAGCGGCACCGTCTCGCTGCGGATCCCCGCGCTGGCGAGGACGGTCCCGAGGTCGGCACTCGCGTAGGTGTGGTCGCGGCGCCAGACCTCCGCCGCCTCGAGGGGGCGGCCGTCCACCCGGACCCGGCCCTCCAGGGTGGTCCGGCCGGTGGCCGGGAAGGCCGGGGCGCAGATCCCGAAGGCGGAGCCGGTCCGGGCCGCCAGGACCGCCATGGTGGCGGCGGTCTCGGCGGCGGGCTGGCCCCGGAGGGTCGAATCGATCTTCTTGAACAGGACCCGGTCCGGTTCGAACCAGCGTCCCAGCAGGTCGGCGTGCCGCGCCGCCGCCGCTTCCCCGGACAGGCCGCGGCTGTCGGCATCGTAGGCCAGCACCGCGAGGTCCCGGTCGGCGACGCCCGCGGCGTCCCCCCAAGTCACCGCCGCGTCGAGGCCGCGTCGCCCGAAGGCGATGGCGCAATCGGCCGCCCCCGTCAGGTCGTCGGCCAGGATGAGCCAGCGGCGGGCCGAATCGGCGGCGGTCATGTCAGCGGCCGGCGACGGGCGGCGCGGGCGCCGCGACCTCCGGGCTCCCGGCCTCGCTTTCGATCTCGACGTCGGCCGCGCCGCCGAAGCGCCGGGAGGCCCAGGCGGTGGCGATCGGCACGAGGATCGCCGTGACCACGACGCAGGCCGCCACCAGGATCGTCGCCGGCCCGGCGGCGTCGGCATAGGCCGGATTGGCCGAGGCGACGATCGCCGGCACGGCGGCGGCGTTGCCCGCCGTCGAGGCCGCCGCGATCCCGGCGACGCCGGTCCCGCCTGTGAGCCGGTCGGCGAAGAACAGCGGGATGCCGGTGACGATCACCACGGCGACGCCCATGGCGAGACCGAGCAGGCCCGCCTGCCAGACCTTGCTCAGGTCGAGGCCGGCCCCGAGGGCGAAGGCGAAGAACGGGATCATCACGGGAATCGCCCGGCTGAGGAAGGCGCGCATCTCCCGGTCGAGGTTGCCGATGATCATGCCGACGAGGAGCGGCAGGATCGCGCCCACCAGGGTCTGCCAGGGAAAGGCCGAGAGTCCGGCGACCCCGAGGGTCACCATCGTGAGGAACGGCCCGCTCTCCAGGGACATCACGGTGTAGGCCCCGACGTCGCGAGGGCGGCCGTACTGGCCCATCAGCGCCATGTAGAGGCCCCCGTTGGTGTCGTTCATGGCGGCGACCACCGCCAGGGTGGAGAGGCCCGCGAACATGCCGGCCGCGACGGGCGCCTCGCCGAGGACCTGACCGAAGATCAGCCCGAGCAGGATGGCGATGCCGACCTTCACGATCAGCAGGGTGCCGCCCTTCTTCATGATGTAGGGCGTCGCGCGGAAGTCGATGCTGGCGCCCATGCAGACGTAGAAGACCGCCAGGATCGTCAGGGCGCCGGAGAAGAGCGCGCCGGTGAACGAGCCGAACAGCTTCGGGGTGCCGGGAAAGAAGGTGGCGATCAGGGCGCCGGCCAGGAGCGGCACCACCATCATGCCGCCGGGCACCGCCTCGATGGCCCGCTTGATCGGGATCTGCATGCGCGTTTCCTCCGTGCGCGTTTCGCGCAATTTTTTCGCTTTTGAAGATGATGCGTCGATCGTCATCGGGTGCCGATCGTGTCGAATCGCATCATTCTGCGCATAACGCGCATCACGTCAACAATTTTGCGTGATGCGCGCAACCTTGGGCGGGCGGACGGGCCGTCGTCGAAGCCCCGGCGTGCGGACCGCGCATCCGGCGGCGGCTGGATCGTTTCGCGGAGACCGCCCGGGGATCGCGAACGCTTCAGGAAGAAACGCCTCGCGGCGAGCTGAAGAAACGCCGCGCGAAATCAAGCGTCCCGACAACCTGGTATTCGGTCTTCTCCCCCCTCTCCGGGGCCAGGCCCGGCGGCGCCTCAGGGCAGCAGGCCGGGGAGCGCCAGGGCGGTGGTGGTGATGCCGATGGCGGCGAGCAGCGCCAGGACGAGGGCGCGGAACCGGCGCTGGTCGATCTGCGCGAACAGCGACAGCCCGGCCAGCACGCTGACGAGGACGATGGGGAGGCCGAGGGCGAGGTCGCCCAGCAACTCGGGCGGGAACGGGTTGAGCACGGCCAGGATCGCCAGGGACCAGACCTGCAGGACCAGGGTGAAGCTCTGGTAGACCGCCCGCTGCATGCGCGGTTCCCAGCCACGCACCAGGCTCCAGGCGGTGGGAAGCGCGCCCGACAGCCCGGCGATGCCACCGAGGATACCGCCGAGGAAGCCCACGGCGCCGTCGCTCCAGGCATTGCCGAACGGCACCCGGAAGTCGCTGCGCAGCAGCGCCACCCCGGCGCTGTAGAGGATCAGGAAGACCCCGATCAGCACCTTGATCAGGGCGGGATTGAGATCGTTGAGGAGGTAGATGCCGATCGGCGCCCCGAGGAGTCCGGGGCCGATCATCGCCAGGGCCGTCGCCCGCGGCGGCAGGGTCCGCAGCCGCATCACCGACAGGGCCTGCGAGAGGATGCTGCAGGTCAGCACCAGGGCGGTCGCCTCGACGGGCGCCCGGATCGACAGCAGGGTGCCGGAGGCCACCAGGGCGAAGGCGAAGCCCGTCAGGCCGGAGATGAGGCCGGCGCAGGCAAGGCACAGGACGATCTGGAGGGTCTCGCTCACGCGGCGTCTCGGTCTGCGGGGATCGTCGGGAGGCGGACCGGCCGGACCGCGGAACGTGAGTATTTATGTCTTATATAAGATTATGCGGGGATCAAGCCGGTGTCGATGCAGGCGATGGTCCGCTCGGGGGAAGCGGATGGCCGGCGGCGCGTTTCCCCGGGCGGGATCGCTCCGGACGCGTCCGCTGACACGAGGGGGGCGCCTTCCGGATTGACGCCGGAAAATCTCATGTCTTATATAAGACTCAGTCGCCGCAAAGAGCCGACGGCTTCACCAAGGAGGATCTCGGAATGAACAGCCACGCCGGATCGGGCGAGGGGCGGACGAAGCCGCACCTTCTCGCCCACAGCCCGCTGGACAACGTCGCGGTCGCGGTCATCGAGGGCCTCGGTGCCGACACCGATGCGTTCGGCGTCATCACCGAAAACGATTCGACCTTCGCGGTGCATGTCCGCCACGACATCCCGATCGGCCACAAGGTGGCGCTCACCGACCTGAAGGCCGGCGACACGGCCATCAAGTACGGCCAGGACATCGGCAAGATCATCAAGGACGTCGCCAAGGGCGAACACGTCCATGTCCAGAACCTCAAGACGAAGCGCTGGTGAGGTCGCGATGCCCGGAGAGACGATCATGAACGCCCCCGAGACCACCTCCCCCTTCGTCGGCGGAGCCCCCGACCAGTTCGCCACCGGCGCCCTCGGCGCCGCCCGCCCCTCGGCGGACGTCAAGGCCGCCACCTTCATGGGCTGGCGCCGCGAGAACGGCCGCGTCGGCGTGCGCAACCACGTCGTCCTCCTGCCCCTGGACGATCTCTCGAACGCCTCCTGCGAGGCGGTCGCCAACACCGTCAAGGGCACGATGGCCCTGCCCCACGCCTACGGCCGCCTGCAGTTCGGCGAGGATCTCGAGCTCCACTTCCGCACCCTGATCGGCATCGGCTCCAACCCGAACGTCGCCGCCGTGGTGGTGATCGGCATCGAGGACCAGTGGACCAACCGGATCGTCGAGGGCATCGCCAAGACCGGCAAGCCCGTGGTCGGCTTCGGCATCGAGGGGCACGGCGACATCGCCACCATCGCCAAGGCGAGCTACCAGGCCAAGCGCTTCGTGCAGTGGGCGACCGAGCTGCCCCGCGAGGAATGCCCGATCTCGGACCTCTGGATCTCGACCAAGTGCGGCGAGTCCGACACCACCACCGGCCTGTCCTCCTGCCCCACCGTGGGCAACCTCTACGACAAGCTGATCCCGCAGGGGATCTACGGCGTGTTCGGCGAGACCTCGGAGATCACCGGGGCCGAGCACCTCTGCCGCGAGCGCGCCGCCACGCCGGAGATCGGCGACAAGTGGTTCGCTATGTGGAAGTCCTACCAGGACGACGTCATCGAGGCCCACAAGACCGACGATCTCTCGGATTCCCAGCCGACCAAGGGCAACATCCTCGGCGGCCTGAGCACCATCGAGGAGAAGGCGCTCGGCAACCTCGAGAAGATCGGCCACGACTGCCGCTACATCGACGCGCTGCAGCCGGCCGAGTCCCCCGCCAGGGGGCCGGGCCTCTACTACATGGACACCTCCTCGGCGGCGGCCGAGTGCGTGACCCTGATGGCGGCGGCGGGCTACGTGGTCCACACCTTCCCCACCGGCCAGGGCAACGTCATCGGCAACCCGATCGTCCCGGTGATCAAGATCACCGGCAACCCGCGCACGGTGCGCACCATGGGCGAGCACATCGACGTCGACGTCTCGGGCGTGCTCACCCGGGAGATGACCATCCCGCAGGCCGGCGACGCCCTGATCGACATGGTGGTGCGGACCGCGAACGGACGGCTCACGGCCGCCGAATCCCTCGGCCACCGCGAGTTCGTGATGACGAAGCTGTACCGGAGCGCCTGACCGGCGGCCTCTCCCGCCGCGTTCCGGCCCGGAACGCGGCGTCCCGCCCCGACGCCATCGGGGTTTCTGCGAAGGCGGAATTTTTCGCGAAGGCGGAATTTTCGCGAAGGGATGAAGACCGCAGAGCGGCGCATCCCGTTCGAAGCGCGCGTGGGAGGAACGCCAATGCAATCAGCGCCGATACGATCCGCGCCCATACGTTTCTTGCGATCGATCTACGGTCAGGTCCTGATCGGCATCGCCCTCGGCATCGTCGTGGGCGTGCTGGCCCCCGGCTTCGCCGTCGGCCTGAAGATCCTCGGCGACATGTTCATCAACCTGATCAAGATGGTCGTCGGGCCGGTGATCTTCTGCACGGTGGTGGTCGGCATCGCCCATGTGGGCGACATGAAGAGCGTCGGCCGGATGGGCCTGAAGACCCTCGTGTATTTCGAGGTCTCGACCACCGTGGCCCTCGGCGCCGGCCTGCTCTTCGTCAACCTGCTGCGGCCGGGCGACGGCATCAACGCCACGGTGGAGAGCCTGGACGCCAAGAGCGTCGCCACGATCGCCGGCAAGGCCCACGCCCAGAGCGTGATGGAGATCATCGCCAACATCATCCCGCACAGCGCCGTGGACGCCTTCGCCAAGGGCGACCTCCTGCAGGTGATGTTCTTCTCCGTGCTGGTGGGGATGGGCCTCGCCGCCATGGGGCCGAAGGGGCAGTTCCCGCTCAAGGTCATCCACGCCTTCGGCGATATCCTGATGAAGGTCGTGGGCATCATCATGCGCTTCGCCCCCATCGGGGCGTTCGGCGCCATGGCCTTCACCATCGGCAAGTTCGGCCTCGGCATCCTGGCCCAGTACGGCATGCTGATCCTGTCCCTCTACCTGACCTTCTTCGTGTTCATCGTGCTGTTCCTCGGCGGCGTGATGCGGTTCTACGTGGGCTTGAGCCTGTGGAAGCTGTTCCTCTACGTCCGCGAGGAGATGTTCATCCTGCTCGGCACGACCAGCACGGAATCTGTCCTGCCGCGCCTGATGGCCAAGCTCGGCGGTCTCTCCGTCGAGAAGGGCGTCACCGGCCTGGTGATGCCGGCCGGCCTGTCCTTCAACATGGACGGCTCGTGCATCTACCTCACCATGGCGATCGGCTTCATCGCCCAGGCACTCAACATCCCGCTCACCTGGGAGCAGGAACTCGGGATCCTCGCCATCGCGCTGGTGACCTCGAAGGGGGTCGCGGGCGTCGCCGGGGCCATCCTGTTCGTGCTCGCCGCCACCCTGCAGGCGTCCCAGCTCCTGCCCGTCGCCGGCATCGCGCTGATCATCGGCGTCGACCGCATCCTCAACGAGCTGCGCTGCATCACCAACGCCATCGGCAACATGGTGGCGACCCTGGTGATCGCCCGCTGGGAGGGCAAGATCGACCTCGCCCATGCCCGCGCGGTCCTCGACGGGCGCATCCAGCCCGACCTCGACAGCCTCGACGAGCCGGACGAGGCGTTCGAGGAGGCGCCCGCCCCCAGCGCCCCGAGCCCGGCCCGCCACCGGACGATGGCCGCCGCGCTCCCCGCCACCTGACGCGCCGCGTCCCCGCAAACCGGAGGCCCAGTGCCATGACGCCCCCAGATATGACGCCCCCAGACCTGACCCCACCCCCGACCCGGACCGGCCGCGTGCCGAAGGTCGTGATCGCCGAGTTCATGGACGAGGCCGCCATCGCGGCCGAGCTCGGCGGGTTCGCCACACATTACGACCCGGCCCTGGTGGACCGGCCCGAGGACCTGCGGGCGGCCCTGGCCGATGCGGACGCCCTCGTGGTCCGCAACCGCACCCAGGTGAACGCGGCGCTGCTGGCCGCCGCCCCCGACCTGAAGGTGGTCGGTCGCCTCGGCGTCGGCCTCGACAACATCGACCTTGACGCGTGCCGGGCCCGCGGCGTCGCCGTCTATCCCGCCACCGGCGCCAACGACGTCGCGGTGGCCGAGTACGTCATCGGCACCGCCATGCTGCTCCTGCGCGGCGCCTACGGGGCCAGCGCCGCGATGGCGGCCGGGACCTGGCCGCGCAACGCCCTGATGGGCCGGGAGATCTCGGGCAAGCGCCTCGGCCTCGTCGGCTTCGGTGCCATCGCCCGCGAGACCGCCCGTCGCGCCCTCGCCCTCGGGATGCGGGTCTCGGCCTACGACCCCTTCCTGCCGGCCGACGACCCGGCCTGGCGGCCGGACGGCGGTCCGGTGGTGCGCGCCGATCGCGACGGGCTCATCGCCGACAGCGACGTCCTCTCCCTGCACGTGCCGCTCACGCCCGAGACCCGGGGGATGATCGATGCGGGCGTCCTCGCCCGGATGCCCGCCGGGGCGGTGCTGATCAACGCCGCCCGGGGCGAGGTGGTCGACGGCGCCGCGGTTGCGGCGGCGCTCAGGGCCGGGCATCTCGGCGGGGCCGCCCTCGACGTCTTCCCGCACGAACCCCTCGATGCCGCCGCGGGCGCCCTCTTCCGCGACCTGCCCAACCTCATCCTGACACCGCACATCGCCGGGGTGACCCGGGAATCGAACGTGCGCGTGTCCCGCGTCACGGCCCAGGCCGTGCGCCGCCACCTCGCCGAGGACTGAACCGCCATGACCACCCTGAGCCTCGCCGCCGCCCACGCCCTCGTCAGCGAGGCCCTGGTCCGCTGCGGCACCCGCCCGCCCGCCGCCGACAGCGTCGCCCGCGCCCTGGTCGGGGCCGAGGCCGATGGCCTGAAGGGCCACGGGCTCTCGCGGGTGGCCTCCTATGCGGCCCAGGTCCGGGCCGGCAAGGTGGTGGGCGACGCCGCGGTCGCGGTGACGCGGCCCCGACCCGGCCTCCTCGCCGTCGACGCCGCCCACGGCTTCGCCTACCCGGCCCTCGACGCCGTGGTGGAGCAACTGCCGGCGATGGTCCGGGAGCAGGGCGTCGCGGCGGCCGGCCTCCGGCGCTCGCACCATTGCGGCGCGGCCGGCCGCCCCGTCGAGGCCCTGGCCGAGGCCGGGCTCATGGCGATCCTGCTGGCCAACACCCCCGCCGCCATGGCGCCCTGGGGCGGATCCCGGGCGGTGTTCGGGACGAACCCCCTCGCCTTCGCCTGCCCCCTGCCCGGCCGCCCGCCGATCGTGGTCGACCTGTCCCTCTCGAAGGTCGCCCGCGGCGCGATCATGGCCGCCCGCCAGCGCGGCGAGGCCATCCCCGAGGGCTGGGCCCTCGATGCCGCGGGCGCGCCGACCACCGATCCGGCCGCGGCCCTGAAGGGCACCATGGTGCCCCTCGGCGACGCCAAGGGCACGGCGCTGGCCCTGATGGTGGAACTCCTCGCCGCCGGCCTGACCGGCGGGCGCTTCGCCGGCGAGGCGAGTTCGTTCCTCGACGCCGAGGGCGATCCGCCGGGCACCGGGCAGCTCGTCATCGCCCTCGCGGCGGATGCCTTCGGCCCCGGGGCGCTGGCCCGGTTCGCGGAACTCGCCGGCTCCATCGAGGTGCAGGACGGGGCCCGCCTGCCCGGGGCCCGTCGCCTCGCCCTCCGGGCCCGGGCCGAGGCCGAGGGGCTCAGCGTCCCGGACGCCCTCGTGGCCGAGATCGCGGCGCTCTGACGATGAAGGCCGCGCTCCCGAGCGGGACCCGCCCCCGGCCGCCGGCCCTGCGGATCGACCGATTGCCCGGAGCCGGGCTCGGCCTTAACGAGGGACGGGACACCGTGCTGGGAAACCTCTCCTTTCCTCCGCCCACGCCCGGGGAGCAGCGGCGCACCGACATGGAACGCACAGGTGGGAATGCGGTGGGTTTCCGGCCGCTCTATCGGCAGGTCTACGACACGCTCCTGCGCCGCCTCGCCGACGCCGTCTGGCAGCCGGGCCAGATCCTGCCCAGCGAGGGGGTGCTGGCGGCCGAGCTCGGCGTCAGCCAGGGCACGGTCCGCAAGGCCCTCGACGCGCTCACCGCCGACAGCCTGCTGGTGCGCCGCCAGGGCCGCGGCACCTTCGTGGCCGAGCACGACGACAAGCAGAGCGTCTTCCGCTTCTTCAAGCTGCGCCCCGACGGAGCGGTCGCCGGCACCCCGACCAGCCGCGTCGTCGCGATCGCCGAGGCCGCGGCCACCATCGACGAGCGCGACCGGCTCGCCCTCCTGCGCAACGCGCGCGTGGTGCGGCTGGAGCGGGTGCGCGCCCTCGACGGACGGATCTGCCTCGTCGAGACGATCGCCGTCCCGTCGAGCCTGTTCCCCGGCCTGGCCGCGATGGAGCTCCCGAACACGCTCTACAGCCTCTACGCGACCCGGTTCGGCATCACGATCGCCACCGCGCACGAGCGCCTGAAGGCGATCGCCCTGGGCCCCGACAAGGCGCCCCTGCTGGGGGTGCCGGCGGGGATTCCGGTGCTCGAGGTCGACCGCGTCGCCGTCGATCTCGAGGACCGGCCGGTGGAGTGGCGCCTGTCGACCTGCCTCACCGAGGACATCCACTACGCCTCCGTCCTGCGCTGACCGCGCGGACGCCTTCAGCCGGACGGGAGATGACCGGGATGACCGAGACCGATCGCAGAACGCTCCTCCGGCAGGCCGGGGCCGGCCTGCTCGCGGCGTCCGGGGCCGCCCTCGCGCCCTGGGCGGCCCGGGCCGGCGAGTCCGTCACCCTGCCCTTCGGCAACGGCGAGCGCCCCCTCGTGGCCTATCCGGGCAAGCGCCCGCTGCTGCAGATGACGGCGCGGCCGCCGCAGCTCGAGACGCCCTTCGGGGTGTTCGACGAGGGGGTGATCACGCCGAACGATGCCTTCTTCGTCCGCTACCACCTGGCCGACATCCCGACCACCATCGATCCCGAGGCCTTCCGCCTGACGGTGTCGGGCCATGTCGACGGGCCGGTCGCGCTGTCGCTGGCCGAGCTGAAGGCGATGCCGGGGGCCGAGATCGTCGCGGTCAACCAGTGCTCGGGCAATTCGCGCGGCTTCGTCGCGCCGCGGGTCGCGGGCGGGCAGCTCGCCAACGGCGCCATGGGCAATGCCCGCTGGACCGGCGTCCCCCTGAAGGCCGTGCTCGACCGGGCGGGCGTGAAGGCCGGGGCGGTGCAGGTCGTCTTCGAGGGGCTCGACGGCCCGGTCCTACCCGAGACCCCCGACTTCGCCAAGGCGCTGGGCATCGACCATGCCCGCGACGGCGAGGTGATGCTGGCCTGGGCCATGAACGGCGAGGACCTGCCCTGGCTCAACGGCTATCCGTTACGCCTCGTGGTGCCGGGCTTCTACGGCACCTACTGGGTCAAGCACCTCAACGCCATCACGGTGACGGACAAGCCCTACGAGGGCTTCTGGATGCGCGCGGCCTACCGCATCCCGGACAATCCCTGCGCCTGCGTCGAGCCCGGCCAGACCCCCAAGGCCACCGTGCCGATCAACCGCTTCGTCATCCGCTCCTTCGTCACCAACCTCGCCGACGGGGCCGCGATCCCGGCCGGGCGCACGGCGTTGCGCGGCATCGCCTTCGACGGCGGCTCGGGCATCCGGGCGGTGGCGGTTTCCACCGATGACGGGCAGAGCTGGACCGAGGCGAGCCTCGGCCCGGATCTCGGGCGCTATTCGTTCCGGCCCTGGACCCTGTCGGTCGATCTCCCCGCGGGGATGCACGCCCTCCGGGTCCGGGCGACGGGGCAGGACGGCGCCACCCAGCCGATGGAGTCGCGCTGGAATCCGCCGGGCTACATGCGCAACGGGGTCGAGACCGTCCGGGTGCGGGCGGCATGAGGAGAATCAGGATGACCGTGCGTTCTCCCGCGGCGGCACGGGCCGCCACCGGCCTCCTGAGGGGATATGTCCGGGTGGGATGTGTTTTGGCCGGATGTGTCTTGGCCGGATACGTTTTCGCGAGCCTCCCGGCCGCCGCCGCACCCCGGACCTACGACCTGCCGGAGCCGACCGCGCAGCTGCGCCCGGCGCCCGGTCACGAGGCCGGCCTCGCGGCGGCCGAGGCCCATTGCCAGAGCTGCCACGCGGTCGACTACATCGCGATGCAGCCGCCGGCCCAGGGGGCGGCCTTCTGGACCAGCGAGGTGACGAAGATGCGCAAGGTCTATCACGCGCCGGTCGACGAGGCGGATGGCAAGGCCATCGCGGAATACCTCGCGGCGGCGTACTAGGCCTCGGACACGATGACGGGCGCCGCTCCGAGCGGCGCCGGACCCTTACAGGATGGCGGTGATGAAGGCGGCAACCTGCGCATGAGCGTTCGCGACCATCTGCGCCACCGGCTCGTCGGCCAGGTAGACGCGGCTCGCCGTCAGGGTCGCGGCGATCAGCCAGAAGCCGATCACGGCGACGCTGCGCGCCCGACGGTCGCCCGCGTTGGGGGCGCCCTGGCACGCGATCTCGACGGGCTCGCCGAAGGGATCGTAGGCCATCGCCGGGCTGTCGGAACGGTTGCTCATAGGGGTGAATGTCGCGCTTTGACCCTGCCCAATCAATGGATGGGTTTTGCGAAGATTTTCGCCACGGGAGAGCATTGTTCTCGCCGCCGAGCCCGGGGCAGAATTTCCTTCCGATTGCCTCGCGGAAAGGCAGCATGAGCACCAAGAGCATCACGACGGCCCCCGCCGGCGCGGGCAAGCCGGAGGCCGCCGGCGGCCGGATCGCCTCGCTGGTGCCCGGCCTCCTCGTCTGTCTCGCCGTCACGGCGGCGGCCCTGGCCGTGCAGGCCCTGGAGGAGCGCGCCACCGGCCACCCCTACGTCGAGGCCCTGGTCATCGCGATCCTGCTGGGGATCGCCCTTCGCACCCTGTGGAGCCCGGGCGAGCGCTTCCGGGCCGGAATCGCCTTCTCGGCCAAGCAGGTGCTGGAGCTCGCCGTCACCCTGCTCGGCGCCTCGATCAGCCTCGGGGCGATCGTCGCCTCCGGCACGAGCCTCCTCGTCGGCATCGTCGCCACGGTGGTGCTGGCGATCGTGGCCAGCTACGCCATCTGCCGGGTGCTCGGCCTGCCGCCCCGCATGGCGATCCTGGTGGCCTGCGGCAACGCCATCTGCGGCAACTCCGCCATCGCCGCGGTGGCGCCGGTGATCGGGGCCGACAGCAAGGACGTGGTGGCCGCCATCGCCTTCACGGCGGTGCTCGGCGTGCTGATGGTGCTGGGCCTGCCCCTGTTCATCCCCCTCGCCGGCCTGTCCGAGCACCAGTACGGCACCCTGGCGGGCCTCACGGTCTACGCGGTGCCGCAGGTGCTCGCCGCCACGGTGCCGGTGGGCATCCTGGCGACCCAGGTCGGCACCCTGGTCAAGCTCGTCCGCGTCCTGATGCTCGGGCCCGTGGTGGTGGCCTTCTCCTTCATCGCGCCGCACCTGCCGGCGGAGGGCTCTTCGGCCAAGGGCCGGCCCGGGCGCCTCGGCTTCTTCAAGATCGTGCCCTGGTTCATCCTGGGCTTCCTGGCCCTCGCGACCCTGCGCTCGGTCGGGCTCGTCCCCGACGCGGCCTCCCAGCCGGTGACGCGCCTCGCCGGCCTGCTCACCGTGGTGTCGATGGCGGCCCTGGGCCTCGGCGTCGACGTGCGGGTCCTGGCCCGGGTCGGCGGCCGGGTCACCCTGGCGGTGACCGGCTCGCTCGTCGTCCTCCTGCTCGTCAGCCTGTCCCTGATCTGGGCCCTCAGGATCGCCTGAACGGCCCCGGACCGGCTTCAGAAGCCGGCCAGCACCGTCTTGCCGATGCTGCGCCCGCTCTCCTGGGCGGCGTGCGCCCGGCGCAGGGCCTCGGCGGTGATCGCGCCCATCTCCTCCCGCAGGGTGCTGCGCAGGAGACCGGCATCCACGAGGCGCGACACCTCGGTGAGGATGCGGTGCTGCTGGTCCATGTCCGGCGTGCCGAAGAGGCTGCGGGTGAACATCAGCTCCCAGTGCACCGACAGGCTCTTGCGCTTGAACGGCACGATGTCGAACGTCTCCGGATCGTCGATCAGCGCCAGGGCGCCCTGCGGGGCCAGGGCCGCCACGATGGCGTCGCGGTGCTGGTCGCTGCCGCTCAGGCTGGCCACGTAGCGCACCTGGGGCAGGCCGATGCGCGCCAGCTCCCGATCGATCGGCTTGCGGTGGTCGATGACGTGGTGCGCGCCCATGGCCTGGCACCAGGCCTCGGTCTCGGGGCGCGAGGCCGTGGCGATGACGGTGAGGCCGGTGAGCCGGGCGGCGATCTGGGTGAGGATCGAGCCGACGCCGCCGGCGCCGTTGATGATGAGGAGCGCGTCGCCGCCCGCCATCGCGCCGTAGGGGACGCGCAGGCGGTCGAACAGCAGCTCCCAGGCGGTGAGCGCGGTCAGCGGCAGGGCGGCGGCCTGCGACGGCGTCAGCGTCCGCGGCGCCGGCCCGACGAGGCGCTCGTCCACCGCGTGGAACTCCGCGTTGGTGCCTGGCCGGTCGAGGGCACCGGCATAGAACACCGCGTCCCCCGGCTTGAACAGGCGGACCTCCGGGCCGACCGCCTCGACGAGGCCGGCCGCGTCGTAGCCGAGGATGTGCGGCGCCCCCGGCGCCGGCGTCACCCGGCCGCGGACCTTCACGTCGACCGGGTTGACCGAGACCGCCTGCACGCGGACGAGCAGGTCGCGGGGGCGCGGCACCGGCCGGGGCTGCGCGAGATCGACCAGCGCCTGGGGATCGCCGATGGGCAGGGAGGTGTGAAAACCGACGGCCTTCATGGGGGTCTCCGTGTCGATGGGGGACGCGTCGAAGGAGATGCGGACCGGCGTCGGGCGCGCGACCCTCCTTCCCCTTCCCCTTGCCCGCGGCCCGAGCGACGGCGCGGCGGACGGGGACGGCTGGGTCGCGGCGAGGGCCGAGGCTGACGGGGGCTTCTCGAACGGCGCAAGGGGATCGCGGCGAGCCCCCGATCCGGGATCGGCGCGCGCTCCATCGGCGATGGAGCCCCGGGACCGTGCCACGCGTCCCGGCATCGGGGAAACGCATAGTTCCGATCGGTGCCATTCGAATTGCAGCTGGATCGGTCGCGGGGGGAGGCCCGCCCTGACCGGCGAAGGGCCGGCCGTCGGCGCGCGGGCCGCGCGTCAGACGAAGTGCTTGGAGAGCTTCAGCCCCTGGGCCTGGTAGTTCGAGCCGGCGCCCGCCCCGTACAGGGTGGCGGGGCGCTCGGCCATGCGCTCGTAGACGAGGCGGCCGACGATCTGGCCGTCCTCGAGCAGGAACGGCACGTCGCGCGAGCGCACCTCGAGGACGGCGCGGGCCCCCGCCCCGCCGGCGGCGGCGAAGCCGAAGCCCGGATCGAAGAAGCCGGCATAGTGGACCCGGAACTCGCCCACCAGGGGATCGAACGGCACCATCTCGGCGGCGAAGTCGGGCGGTACCTGCACAGCCTCCTTCGAGGCCAGGATGTAGAACTGGCCCGGGTCGAGGATCAGGGCCCTGGACGGGTCGGCGTGCAGGGGCTCCCAGAAATCCGCCGCCCGGTGCGTGCCCGGGGCGTCGACGTCGACGAGGCCGGTGTGACGCCGGGCGCGGTAGCCGATGAGGCCCGAGAAGCCCGAGAGGTCGATGGAGACGCCGATGCCGCCCTGGAAGCTCGGGTTCGGGGCGTCGACCAGGGGCGAGGCCGCGTGCAGGGCCGCGAGCGCGGTGTCCGTGAGGCGGGGCTCGCCGCGCCGGAACCGGATCTGCGACAGGCGCGAGCCGGTGCGGACCTTCACCGGGAAGGTGCGGGGCGAGATCTCGGCATAGAGCGGCCCGTGATAGCCGGGCTCGACCTGGTCGAAGGCGGCGCCCCGGTCGGTGATGACCCGGGTGAAGACGTCGATGCGGCCGGTGGAGCTCTTCGGGTTGGCGCTGGCCGCGAGGTCGCCCGGCAGGGCCAGGTGCTCCTGCAGCTCGGCGATGTAGACGCAGCCGGTTTCCAGCACGGCCCCGTGGCGCAGGTCCATCTCGTGCAGCGCGAAGGCGGCGATGCAGGCGGAGACCGTGCGGGTGCCGGGCAGGAAGCTGGTGCGCACGCGGAACACCCGGGCGCCCAGGCGCAGGTCGAGGCTCGCGGGCTGGATCTGGTCGGGAGCGTAGGGCGTGTCGGGCCGGATCGCGCCCGCGCGCGTCAGGGCCTGGATCCCGCTCGCGGCCAGAATCCCGTGCTGGTGGCGTCCCGCCCCGTCCTCAATCCCGTCCGGCATCCGCTCGCACCACCCGCTGGTCCATCGGGCACCGCCCCGGCGGCCGGGGCGGGAACGCCGCATCCTGCACGAAATGCGGCCGGATCGCCTAAGGTCCGGTTAAACCTCCGGGTCCCGGTCGATCCGCAGCACGATCCAGGCGAGGGCGAGGCGGGCGATGGCCCCCATGGCGACCAGCCCCGCCAGGGCGCTGGCGAGGATCGGAAAGCCGGCCGGCCAGACCGCCAGGGCGACGCCGAACAGGACCGCGCCGAGGCCGGCGGCCGGTCCGAAGGCCAGCACCACGGAGGGCAGGCCGGCGATCCGCGGCGCCCCGCCCCCGCGGCGGGCCAGCCAGG
Source organism: Methylobacterium sp. V23 (assembly GCF_002917135.1). NCBI lineage: Bacteria > Pseudomonadati > Pseudomonadota > Alphaproteobacteria > Hyphomicrobiales > Methylobacteriaceae > Methylobacterium > Methylobacterium sp. V23. The sequence goes on along the minus strand of NZ_PDHT01000007.1, from coordinate 25,339 downwards.
CCCCCGCCGCCTGCGCCAGCCCGTCGAGGGCCAGCGCCACGGCCAGGGCCAGGGCGGCCCAGCCGTTGCGCTCGGGCGCCGCCCAGGCGAAGGCGACGGTCAGGCCCGCGAGGGCGAGGCTGGCGAGGAGGGCCCGGCCGGCGGACCGGACGGACAGGCGCGAAACGGTCTCCTCGACCACGGGACACGGACCTCGATCTTGCGCGGGCAGCCCCGCATTCGCCACGATTGACGCGGTTTTGCGAGGGCCGTACCACGACGCCCTGTGCTTGTCGCGGACGCAGCGCGCTCGGGGTTCAGGTCCGGCCAGGGAGGCATGACGAGGATGTACAAGGCTCAGACGCGCGGAATCAGCGTGACCGTGATGCCACGCTTCGTCGAGGAAGAATCGTCGCCGGCCGAGAGCCGCTACTTCTTCGCCTACACGGTCGAGATCGTGAACAACGGCCCCGAGCAGGTGCAGCTGCGCTCCCGCCACTGGCGCATCGTCGACGGACGCGGCGAGACCCAGGAGGTCCGCGGCGCCGGCGTGGTCGGCAAGCAGCCGGTGCTCGAGCCGGGCGAATCGTTCAGCTACACCAGCGGCTGCCCGCTCACCACGCCCGACGGCCTGATGGCCGGCAGCTACACCATGGCGACCCATGGCGGCGAGAGCTTCGAGGCGGAGATCCCGGCCTTCTCGCTCGATTCGCCCCACGTCCGCCGCAGCGTGCACTAGGGCCATGTCCACCGAAGGCCCGCGTCCGGAGACCCTCGACTGGCTGGCGCGGCTCGTGGCCTTCGACACCGAGAGTTCGAAATCGAACCTCGCGCTGATCGACAGCGTGGCGGCCGCCCTCGACGGGCTCGGGGTGCCCTTCGTCCGCGTGCCCAACGCCAGCGGCGACAAGGCGGCCCTGTTCGCCACCATCGGCCCGATGGTCGACGGCGGCATCGTGCTCTCCGGCCATACCGACGTGGTGCCGGTGACGGGGCAGGCCTGGAGTGCCGACCCCTTCACCCTGCGGGTGGCGGACGGGCGCGCCTACGGGCGCGGCGCCGTCGACATGAAGGGCTTCTGCGCCCTCGCCCTGGCGGCGATCCCGCGCTTCCAGGCCGCCGACCTCAAGCGCCCGATCCACATCCTCCTGTCCTACGACGAGGAGACCACCTGCCTGGGTGTGACCGACACCATCGCGCGTTTCGGGGCCGACCTGCCGCGCCCGGCCGCGGTGATCGTCGGCGAGCCCACCGACCTCGAGGTGGCCGACGCGCACAAGAGCATCGTCACCTACCTCACCACCGTGCACGGGCACGAGGCGCACTCGGCCAAGCCGATGCTCGGGGCCAATGCCGTGATGGCGGCGGCCGACCTGGTCTCCGAGCTGAACCGGATCGCCGACGCGATGATCGCCCGGGGCGACGCCTCGGGCCGCTTCGACCCGCCCGCCACCACCGTGCATGTCGGCACCATCGCGGGCGGCACGGCCCGCAACATCCTGCCCAAGGTCTGCACCTTCCACTGGGAGTTCCGCGGCCTGCCCGACCTCGACATGGGCGAGATCCCGGCCCTGTTCGAGGCCAAGGTGCGCAGCGTGCTGCGCGACCGGCTCAACCGCTACGGCGATTACGGGCGGATCGAGACGCTGGAGGAGGTCGCGGTGCCGGGCCTCGCGCCGGAGCCCGGCTCGGCCGCCGAGCGGCTGGCGCTCCGGGTGGCGGAGCGCAACCACACGATCTCGGTGCCCTACGCCACGGAGGCCGGGCGCTTCCAGGTCGCCGGCATCCCCACCGTGGTCTGCGGCCCCGGCTCCATCGACCAGGCCCACCAGCCGGACGAGTACATCACGCTCGCGGCGCTCAAGGCCGGCGAGGCCTTCATGGACCGCCTCGCGGCGGCGTGCGTGACCCTGTGACGGCCTTCACGTCCCGCACCATCGCGGCGGACGGGCCGGTGAAGCTGCGCCCGCTGGAGCGCGAGGACCTGATGTTCGTGCATCAGCTCAACAACAACGACAGCATCATGCGCTACTGGTTCGAGGAGGCCTACGAGTCCTTCGCCGAACTGGCGCAGCTCTACGAGCGCAACATTCACAACCAGACCGAGCGGCGCTTCATCATCGCCAATTCGGAGGGGGCCCCCGCCGGCCTCGTGGAGCTCGTGGAGATCAACCACCTGCACCGGCGCTGCGAATTCCAGATCGCGATCCACCCGGCCTTCCAGGGCCAGGGCTACGCCCCGCGGGCCACGCGCATCGCCATGGACTATGCCTTCAGCGTCCTCAACATCCACAAGCTCTACCTGCACGTGGACAAGGACAACGCCCGCGCGGTGCGGATCTACGAGCGCTGCGGCTTCGAGCCCGAGGGCATCCTGAAGGACGAGTTCTTCGTCAACGGCAAGTACCGCGACGCGGTGCGGATGTGCCTGTTCCAGCCCGCCTACCTCGCCCGCCGGGGCGGCGGCGACATCGCCGATCCGGTCCTGAAGGCCTGAGCGCGACGCGCGGCGCCGAACCTCCGCGAAGAGGCCCGGCGCCGTTTCCCATCAGGCGATCGGCTTGGCGATCAGCTTGGCGATCGGCTCGGCGATCAGTTGCGGCCCGCGCCGCCCTGCCCGCCGGTGCGCTCGCCGCCACCCATGTTACCGCCACCCATGCTGCCCCCACCCGTGTTGCCGGCCTTGCCGCCCTGCGCGCCGGCATTCAGGCCGCGCTCGGCGCCGCCGGTCCGGCTGCCGGTGTTCAGGGTGCCGCGCTCGGCGCCCCCCGAGCGGTCGGCCGCGTTGCGGATCCCCGAGCCCTCGGTCCCACGGTCGCGGTTCATGCTGCGCTCGGCCTCGGCGCCGGTGCGGCCCCCCTGCTGGCGGGTCTCGGCGTTGCGGATGCCCTCCCGCGACTCGCTTTGGCTCGCGCGGACGTTGCGCGTATCGCGCCGCTCGTCGGTACGGGAGGAGACGGCCTTGCCGCGGAAGCCGTGCTCCTCGAAGCGGGCGCCGACGGTGCCGCCCCGCCGCTCGGTCACCGTCAGGCGGCGATACTCGGGCGAGCCGTAGACCACGCGCTGGCCGCGCACGACCACGTAGCGGGTGCCGGGACGGCGGGTGGTCGTCTCCTCGACGCGCACGAGGCGCCGGTACTGGGGCGAGCCGTAGAGGACGCGCTGGCCCCGGATGGTGACGTAGCGCCGGCGCGAGCGCTCGACCACGCGGTCGCCGCCGCGATGCTCGACGGTGACGAGGCGCCGGTATTCCGGCGAGCCGTAGACCACGCGCTGGCCGCCGATGAAGACGAAGCGGCCCGAGCGGCGCCCGCCCTCGAAGCGCTCGCTGCGCGACTCGCTGCGGCTGCTGACCGAGATCCGGTCGCGCTGCTCGCGGCCGCCGACCCGGTCTTCTCGGGACGAGGAATCCTGGCGGGACGAGGTCCGGGTCGCCCGGTCGCCGCGCACGCCATCCCGGTCGCCCCGGTCCGCGCTGCGGGACTGCGAATCCTTGTTCTGCGAATCCCGGCCCTGGGACGCTTGGTTCTGGGACGCTTGACCCTGGGAGTCTCGGGCCGCCGTGTCGCCGCGGCCGCCCTCGCGGCGTCCGCCGGCCTCGGCCCGTCCGCCCATTTCGCTGCGGGCGCCGCCCGCAGCGCCCTCGCCGCCCTGGCTGCGTACGGCGGCCCCGCCACGGCCCCCGGCCTCGCTGCCGCCGGCGGTGCCGGCCTGGCCCGCACCCTGGGCGTAGGCCGAGGTCGTCATCAGCAGTGCCGTCAGACCAACGACGAAATTCTTGCTGACCAGATGCTTGCTGACCAGACGCTTGCCGATCAGGTTCTTGCCGACCACAAATTTCTTCATCGACGTTCCTCCTGAGCTCTTGTTGAGCACTCTTGAGAAACCCCAAACGTCGAAACCTCAGAAACGGTTCAAATACAAATCCCGGCTGTAGGGACGAGAATTTGCAGCGTCTTGTAATCTACAACAGTCAAGCTTGGCAATGCTGCCGCGACATCTGTCGCGGCAGCCCTGGATCAGTTGCCCGACTGGGCCGTGACTTCGGCTTCCACCGCCGCCGGATCGAGGTCGTAGCGTCGCGAGCAGAACTCGCAGGTGATGCCGATGCGGCCGTCATCGGCGATCATGTCCCGGCGCTCCTGAGGCGAGAACGAGGTGATCATGCCCATCACCCGCTCGGGCGAGCAGCGACACTGCTCGCGCACCCCTTGCGCCTCGAACACCCGCACGCCGCGCTCGTGGAACAGGCGGTACAGCAGGCGCTCGGCCGAGACCTCCGGGTCGACGAGCTCGTGGTCCTCGATGGTGGAGACGAGGCTGCGGGCCTCGACCCAGGCATCGTCCTCCGGCACCCCGTTCGCGTCGAGATGGACGTGGCCCTCGGGAATGTCGCCCGGGGGCAGGTCGGCGAGCCGCGCCCGGTCGATGGATTGCGGCAGGAACTGAACCAGGAGACCGCCGGCCCGGTAGGTGCGGGCGCCGCCGGCATACTGCTCGGCCACCGCGAGGCGGACCTGGGTCGGAATCTGCTCAGACTGGCGGAAGTACTGGTGCGCCGCCTCCTCCAGGCTCTGGCCCTCCAGGGCGACGACGCCCTGGTAGCGGCTGCTGGTGGGACCCTGATCGATGGTCATGGCCAGGTGCCCCTGCCCGATCAGGTCCTGGTCCCGGAGCGGGCCGGCGCCGAGGGCGTCCACCCGTGCGGTGTCGAAGCGCGCGGTGGCGCGCAGGCGGTCGGGCGCCTCGAAGTCCACCACGATCATCTCGACCGGGCCGTCGGTCTTGGTCTGGAGCTGGAAGCGGCCCTCGAACTTCAGGGACGAGCCGAGGAGCACGGTGAGCGCCGCCGCCTCGCCGAGGAGGCGCGCCACCGCGTCGGGATAGCCGTGCCGGCGCAGGATGGTGTCGACGGACGGGCCGAGGCGGACCACGCGGCCGCGCACGTCGAGGGCCTCGACGGCGAAGGGCAGCACCACGTCGTCGTCGCCCTCGATGAGGAGCGGGGGGACGGATCCGGCGGTCGTTCCAGCAGGCATTCCAGAAGTCATGGCAGCTCCGATCGGGCTCGACGAACGCGAGGGCTGGGCCATGAACCACGTGACCCTCGGGGGCAGGGTCATGAGATCGCCGAACGGTGTCGGCGGCGCACCGGTCGGAACGGCCGCGCTCGTTGCGCGTCCGCGCCCAACCCTCAGGGAAGGATGGTCCCTATATAGGCATCCGGGCGCGGCGGCGCGACGGGGCCGGGATGCGGCCCGTGCACGGGTGGTCCCGCAGCAGGTTCCCCCCCCCCCAGCAGGTCTTCCCCCACCAGGTCTTCGGGCGGCCGCTCGTCCCCGGGGCGGTCGCGGCCGTCAGAGGCCGTGGGCCTGCAGGCACCAGGCGAGGATGCCCTTCTGGGCGTGGAGGCGGTTCTCGGCCTCGTCGAAGATCACCGATTGCGGCCCGTCGATCACCTCGGCGGTGACCTCCTCGCCGCGATGGGCCGGCAGGCAGTGCATGAAGATCGCGTCCTGGGCCGCGGCCGCCATCAGGCGGGCATCGACCCGGTAGGGCACCAGCAGGTTGTGCCGGTGCTGGTCGTCCTCGTCGCCCATGGAGACCCAGCAATCGGTGACCACCGCATCCGCCCCGTCCACCGCCTCGTAGGCGTCGGTGGTGACGTTGACGGTGGCGCCCTGCGCCTTCGCCCAGTCGAGGAGCGGCTGGGGCGTCGACAGCTCCGGCGGGGCCGCGATGTTGAGGGTGAAGTCGAAGCGCGCGGCGGCGTGCACCCAGGAGGCGAGCACGTTGTTGGCGTCCCCCGACCAGGCCACGGTGCGGCCCCGGATCGGCCCGCGATGCTCCTCGAAGGTCAGGAGGTCGGCCATGATCTGGCACGGGTGCGAGACCTTGGTCAGGGCGTTGATCACCGGCACGGTGGCGTACTCGGCCAGCTCCAGCATCAGGCCGTGGTCCAGGATGCGGATCATGATCGCGTCGACGTAGCGCGAGAGCACCCGCGCGGTGTCGCCCACGGTCTCGCCCCGGCCGAGCTGCATCTCGCTGCCGGTCAGCATCAGGGTCTCGCCGCCGAGCTCGCGCATGCCGACGTCGAACGACACCCGGGTCCGGGTCGAGGGCCGGTCGAACACCATCGCCAGGGTCTTGCCGATGAGGGGGCGGTCCTCGGCCAGGGTGCCCTTGCGGCGGTGCGCCTTGATGCGGGCGGCGGCGTCCAGCACCGTGCGCAGCTGCTCGGCCGAGAAATCCTTGAGGTCGAGGAAGTGGCGGGTTCCGTGGCCGGTCCCGTTCAGTGTCGTGGTCATCGGTCCGTTCTTCGTGTGCGTGGTCCCGGTCTGGGCAAATCCGGTCTGGGCAGTTTCGGTCTGGGCAGTTTCGGTCTGGGCAGTTTCGGTCGGGGCGGGTCCGGCCGCGCGGCCGGGTCGTGCGGCCGTCCGGTGACGTGTCCGACTCCCCGCGGCTACTCGGCGGCGCCGCGCAGGCGCGTTCCGAGCCGGCCGGCCGCCGTGTCGAGGCGGGTGACCGCCTCCGCCACGTCGGCTTCGGTGATGATCAGCGGCGGCAGCAGGCGCACCACGTTGTCCCCCGCCGGGATCACCAGCAGGTGCGCGTCGCGGGCGGCGGCGGCGAACTCGGTGTTCAGCACGTGGAGCTTGAGGCCGAGCATCAGGCCTTCGCCGCGGATGTCCGCGATGACGGCCGGATGCCGGTCCTGCAGGGCGGCGAGGCGCTGCTTCAGGATCAGGCCCATGCGCTGGACGTGGTCGAGGAAGCCGTCGGCCAGCACCACGTCGAGGACGGCGTTGCCCACCGCCATGGCCAGGGGGTTGCCGCCAAAGGTGGTGCCGTGGCTGCCCGCCGTCATGCCGCGCGCGGCGTCCGCCGTGGCGAGGCAGACGCCGAGGGGGAAGCCGCCGCCGATGCCCTTGGCCGCGCTCATGATGTCGGGGGCCGCCCCTGACCACTCGTGCGCGAACAGCTTGCCCGTGCGCCCGACCCCGGTCTGGACCTCGTCCATGATCAGCAGGATGCCGTGCGCGTCGCAGAGTTCGCGCAGGCCGCGCAGGCATTGCGGCGGCACCGGGCGCACGCCGCCCTCCCCCTGGATCGGCTCGATCAGGATCGCGGCCGTCTCCGGGCCGATGGCGGCCCGCAGGGCCTCGTGGTCGCCGAAGGGCACCTGGTCGAAGCCGTCGACCTTCGGGCCGAAGCCCTCGATGTACTTCTGCTGGCCGCCGGCCGCGATGGTGGCGAGCGTCCGGCCGTGGAAGGCGCCCTCGACGGTGATGATCCGGAAGCGCTCTGGATGGCCGTCGGCGGCGTGGTACTTGCGCGCCATCTTGATGGCGGCCTCGTTGGCCTCGGCGCCCGAATTGGCGAAGAAGGCCACGTCCGCGAAGGTCGCGTCCACGAGGCGCCGGCCCAGCCGCTCACCCTCCGGGATCTCGAACAGGTTCGAGGTGTGCCAGAGCTTCTGCGCCTGCGCGGTCAGGGCCTGGACGAGGTGCGGATGGGCGTGGCCCAGGGCGTTCACCGCGATACCGGCGCCGAAGTCGAGGTATCGCTCGCCGCTGCGCGCCTCGAGCCATGCACCCTCGCCGCGTTCGAAGGCGATGGGAGCCCGGGCATAGGTCGGCAGAAGGGCGGATGTCACGATCCCGTCTTCCCGTGTGTCTCGCGGGCACGCGAGGAACGCGACCGCACCAAATGAAAGTGCCGCCTCGGATGGGGCGGCACGCGCGCGATTACTAGAGAAATGCCCAATTCTGTCAACGACAGACCGGGTTCACAGTCCTGACATGCCTGCCAATTAGGCTGTTGCGCGCGCGCTGCGCGGCCTGCCTTCAGCCATGCCTCGTACCATGCCTTGCACCCCGCCCCCGGAAGTGCTCAGAGCCGCGGCACGCCGGCCGGACGACCCGCGGCCGCCCAGCAGAGGAACGACGCAGCATGAGCACCGTCACGGAACGCCTGGAGGCCCTCGGCCTGACCCTGCCCAAGGCCGCGGCCCCCGTCGCGAACTACGTGCCGTTCGTGCGCAGCGGCAACCTCGTGGTGATCTCCGGGCAGATCTGCTTCGGGGCCGACGGCCGAATCGCCGACGCACACAAGGGCAAGCTCGGGGCCGAGGTCTCGGCCGAGGACGGCGTCGCCGCGGCCCGGCTCTGCGCCCTCAACGTGCTGGCCCAGCTTCAGGCGGCGGTGGGCGATCTCGATCGCGGTGTCGTGCAGTGCGTCCGCCTCGGCGGCTTCATCAACGCGGTCCCGACCTTCGCGGGACTCGCCGGCATCATGAACGGCGCCTCCGACCTCATGGTGGAGATCCTGGGCGACCGCGGCCGCCACGCCCGCTCCACCGTCGGCGTCGCCGAGCTGCCCCTCGACGCGGCCGTCGAGGTCGAGGCGATGTTCGAGGTCAAGTGAGCCCGGTGACGGGTCCCAACGCCCCCGACTGGCTCATCGCCCGGCCCATCGCCCATCGCGGCCTGCACGACCGCGCCGCCGGCGTACCGGAGAACACGGGGGCTGCCGCCGAGGCGGCCATCCGGGACGGCTACGCCATCGAGTGCGACGTGCAGCTCAGCGCCGACGGCGAGGCGATGGTGTTCCACGACGAGACCCTGGGCCGCCTGACCGCGGCCGGGGAGACGGTCGGCACGCGGCCCGCCGCCGCCCTCGCCGCCCTGGCGGTGGCGGGGAGTGCCGAGCGCATCCCGACCCTGCCGGACTTCCTCGCCCGGATCGGCGGGCGCACGCCCCTCGTGATCGAGGTGAAGTCGCGCTACAGCGGCGACCTGCGGCTCGCCGAGCGCGTGGCCGCCCTCGCGGTCGCCTATGACGGCCCGGTGGCGCTGAAATCCTTCGATCCGCACATCGTCACCGCCCTGCGGACGCTGGCGCCCGGGCTCCCGCGCGGCATCGTTGCCGAGACGCGCCAGGACGACCCCGCCTACGCGACGCTGCCCCCGAGCCTGCGGCGCGCCCTCTCCGACCTGCTGCACTTCGACGAGACCCGGCCGGACTTCCTGTCCTGGCGGGTGGACGACCTGCCCTGCGCGCCCACCGTCCTGTGCCGGCTCCTGGGCCGGCGCCCGGTGATGACCTGGACCGTGCGCAACCCGGACCAGCGCCGCCATGCCGAGGCCCATGCCGACCAGATGGTGTTCGAGGGGTTCCGTCCGTAGGGCCCCGGTCGACCCCCTGCGACGGTGCGGGGCGCCGGGCCGCCCTTGGCCCGCCCGCCCCCGGGGACTAGATTGCCCGGCGATGATGAAACCCGGCGAGACAGATCGGTCCGGCCATGAATCCGGGTCCGGCGACGCATCCGAGGCCGGCGACGGAGCCGACGCTCCGGCCGAGACCGTGACGGAACTGCAGGTGCGGGCGGTGCCGGGGCTGACCGGGATCGCGGCGGCCGAGTGGGATGCCTGCGCCACCTCGGCCGAGACCCTGGCGGGGGGCGACGAGACCCACAACCCCTTCACCTCGCACGCTTTCCTGTCGTCCCTGGAGGATTCGGGCTGCGTCTCGCGCAAGACCGGCTGGCTGCCCCTGCACGTGGCGGTGGAGCGCGAGGGACGGCTGGTGGGCGTGGCGCCCTGCTACCTGAAGTCCCACAGCCAGGGCGAGTACGTCTTCGACCACGGCTGGGCCGACGCCTACGAGCGGGCGGGCGGGAGCTACTACCCGAAGCTCCAGGTCAGCGTGCCCTTCACCCCCGTCACCGGCCCGCGCTTCCTCATCGCGCCGGGGCAGGACGTGAACGCGGCGGCCTCCGCGATCGTCGCCGGCCTGCGCGCCCTGCGCGCCGAGACCAAGGCCTCCTCGATCCACGTCACCTTCATGCAGGAGCGCGAGTGGGCCCAGGCCGGGGCGTTGGGTTTCCTCCAGCGCGTCGACCAGCAGTTCCACTGGGACAATGCCGGCTACGCCACCTTCGAGGATTTCCTCGGGGCGCTGGCCTCCCGCAAGCGCAAGGCGATCCGGCGCGAGCGCCGCGACGCCCTGGCGACCGGCCTGACCATCGAGCACGTCACCGGTGCCGACCTGACCCCCGCCCACTGGGACGCCTTCTACGAATTCTACGCCGATACCGGCGCGCGCAAGTGGGGCCGGCCCTACCTGAACCGGGCGTTCTTCGGGCTCCTGGGCGAGCGCATGCCCGAGCGGGTGCTGCTGGTGATGGCCAAGCGCGAGGGCCGCTACGTGGCCGGCGCCATCAACCTCATCGGCGACGTCGCCCTCTACGGCCGCAACTGGGGCTGCATCGAGGACCACCCGTTCCTGCATTTCGAGGTCTGCTACTATCAGGCCATCGACTTCGCCATCGCCCACGGATTGAAGCGCGTGGAGGCGGGCGCGCAAGGGGAGCACAAGCTCGCCCGCGGCTACCGCCCAGTCCTCATGCACTCGGCTCACGACATCGCCGACCCGGCCCTGCGCCGGGCGGTGGCCGATTACCTGACGCGCGAGCGCGAACACGTGCTCGAGGCCGCCGAAGTTCTGGACACGATGACCCCCTTCCGGCGGGAAATCGTGCCTGGATCTTGGCCCGAAGCGTCCGACGAAACGGCATCCGACTTGCCTGGGGCCGCGCCGGAGGCGAATCCTTCCGGTTGAGGACGCCCCTCCGACCCAGCCCAGCCCGCCCCCGAGAGGCGCGAGAGCCCAAGGACGATCCGTGAGCCCCATCGACCGCATCAAGACCTTCGCCGACGATCTCGTGGCGATCCGCCGCGATTTCCACGCCCATCCGGAACTCGGCTTCGAGGAGGTCCGCACCTCCGGCATCGTCGCCGCGGAGCTGGCCCGCTACGGCATCGCCGTCCATCGCGGCATCGGCGGCACCGGGGTGGTGGGCGTGCTCGAGGGCCGCACCGGCTCCGGCCGGCGCATCGGCCTGCGCGCCGACATGGACGCCCTGCCGATCGAGGAGGAGACCAACCTGCCCTACCGCTCGACGGTGCCGGGCAAGATGCACGCCTGCGGCCATGACGGCCACACCACGATGCTGCTCGGCGCCGCGCGCTACCTCGCCGAGACCCGGGACTTCGACGGCACCGCCCTGTTCGTGTTCCAGCCGGCCGAGGAGGGCCAGGGCGGCGCCCGCGCGATGATCGCCGACGGCCTGTTCGAAAAATTCCCCTGCGACGAGATCTACGCCATTCACAACCAGCCCAACGGCCCGCACGGCAAGATCAAGCTGCGCCCCGGCCCGGCCATGGCGGCGGCGGACTTCTTCGACATTCGCATCACCGGGCGCGGCGCCCACGCGGCCCAGCCGCAGCAGGGCATCGACCCCATCGTGGTGGGCTCCACCCTGGTCCAGGCGCTGCAGTCGATCGTCTCGCGCAACGCCGACCCGCTCAAGAGCGCGGTCCTGTCGGTGACGCAGTTCCACGCGGGCGCCGCCTACAACGTCATCCCGGAGGGCGCGCACATCACCGGCACGGTGCGGACCTTCGACGCGGACCTGCGCACCCTCGTCACCACCCGCATCCGGGAGATCGCCGCGGGTATCGCGACGGCTTACGGCGCCACCATCGACGTCGACATCCGCGACGTGTTCTCGGTGCTGATGAACAGCCCCCAGCACGCCGCCGCCGCCGCCGACATCGCCCGCGAGCTGTTCGGCCCCGAGGGCGTCGACGACCAGTCGAAGCCGCGCATGGGCAGCGAGGACTTCGCCGACATGGTCGCGCGGGTGCCCGGCGCCTATGCCTGGATCGGCTCGACGCCCGGCCCCGGCCTGCACAATGCGAGCTTCGACTTCGACGACAGCATCATTCCCCTCGGCTCGGCCTTCCTCGCCCGCCTCGTGGAGCGGCGTTCCGCAGCCTGAGGAGCGGACCGCCGGGATCACCCCCGCGGTTCCAGCCGGAATCGCGGGGCGTGGTCGGGCCGGATGGTGACCATGTCCGCCGGCAGGACCCGACGGCAGGACCCGGCGGGTCCCCGCACGGACTGCGCGCGACGAGCCCGATGAGGGCCCGCATCGCCTCCGGACGGGTGAATCGTGCGCCGATGCGGATCTGCGGGCCGGCGCCGGATCGGCTCCGGCTCGCTGACCCCGAAGCGGATCCGGGTTTCCCCGGCCGGCCGATGGCTCAGGCCGTCAGCGACACCCGCTTCGCGGCGACCTGTTCGGCCCGTCGGCTGGCCCGGGCCGGAGCCCCGTCGCCCACGGCGGCGTCCATGAACGCCACGCTCGCCGCGTGCAGGTCGCCGTCACTCAGCGTCATCGTCCCCGCCAACGCCTGCGACGTCTTCAGCCGGGTTGTGTAGCGCCCGGAGGCCGCAGAGCGCGCCGCGTCGTCCCAGGCCGCCTTCGTCTCGGCGGCGAAGGCCTCGAGGGCCGTCTGGGCTGCCTGCATGGCGTTGCGTGCAGCGACGTCCCGGAACGCCTGTCTCATCTCGGGGGGCTCACGGAACAGTGTCTCGATGCCCTCCCGGTGGGGGCTGTCGGTTTTGACCTGGCCGAGATCGTCGAGGCGCAGCACGATGGGCTCGTCCTCCGGTACCCCGAGACGGGTCAGGCGCTCCGTCAGCGTACCGGCCAGGGCCTTCGTGCGCGCCTGGACGATTTCATCAAGGGACCGGACACGACCGGCGGCCCCCGTGCCCCTCTGGGCGATCTGCCGCTGCGCGGCCGCGCTCAGATCGACCGCCGCCGCCGCGCCCGCCGCCCTGGGGGCGGCGGTTTCCGGACGCCCACCCGTCGTCGATGCGCCGCGCCCCGCCTCGGCGGACGAGGGCCGTGCCGCCGCGCCCGCAGGCGTGCGCGGTGCCGGCGTCGCCGGGGCCGGTGCCGCTGTCGTCGCCGCTGTCGTTATGCGAGCAGCTCCGATCGATCTGCAATCGAAAGGTGTGGTGTTGAGGCCTGAACGGCGACTGAGCGCGTGCGGGCGAGGAGTTTGGGCGTCCTCGAGGGCGTGGATCGCCGCATCGGTACACGCCGGTGCAGCGGGAATGCCGGCGGCGGGGACGATCCGCGGCATCCCGGCGACGGCGCTTGCGAACCGGGGCGGCGGGGTCTTAGGAGAGGGCCCCTTCCGCACGCCGCACGGTCGATGTCCATGAACAGCCTGCACGACCTGATTCCGAGGGCAGCCGACGGGGCGCCCTACCCCCTGGCCCAGCATCGGGGGCAGGTGATCCTGATCGTCAACACCGCCTCGAAATGCGGGTTCACGCCGCAATATGCCGGGCTGGAGGCCTTGGCGCAGAAGCACCGGACGGACGGGCTCGTGGTGCTGGGCTTTCCCTGCAACCAGTTCGGCGCCCAGGAGCCGGGGGATGCGGCCGAGATCGCCCGGTTCTGCAGCCTGACCTACGATGTCAGCTTCCCGGTCCTCGCCAAGGTCGCGGTGAACGGCCCCGCGGCCGACCCGGTCTTCGCGCACCTGACGCAGGCGAAGCCCGGCCTCCTCGGCAGCCGCGCCATCAAGTGGAACTTCACCAAGTTCCTCGTCGGGCGCGATGGCCGGGTGATCGCCCGCTACGCGCCCTCCACCAAGCCGGAGGCCCTGGAGGCCGCCGTCGCGGCCGCCCTGGCGGAGCCGGCGCCCGCCTCCTGAAAGGGCCAGCCGCCGCGGCGGAGGCTCGGCAGCGGAGACTCGGGGCGGAGGCTCGGCGACGGGGCGTTCGGACCGGCCGCGTCGGGCCCCGCGCCGTCCCGCCGGCCGGAATGCGCCGGACCCGTCGGCGTCATCCCCAGCCCGGTGGGCGCGATCCGTGGCCAAGGTTAGGAAAGTCCTGGCCCAATCCGACAGGCCCCGGAACCGCTTGACCCGACAGGCATCGGAGCGCGAACAGCCGGCCGACCGGCGGGACCAGGCGGCCGTCCCGGCCCCGATACCGGCCCGTCCGGCCCGGGCAGGTGACGATCGGGTGAAGAGTTCGTTAGCCGACGTTCAGCCTTGGTATGCCAGAAGCTCCCGACCGAGTTGCCGGATCGTCCCGGCTTGCGGTGCGATCCGGGGAGGTGGGGATACGGCATGACTGCAGGCACGGGGCGATCGGCAGCGGCGAACGGGGAGGCAGACGCTGCGGCTCCAGTCCGGGCCATGCCCGAGGGGGTGCGGCTGCATCTCGGATCCGAGCTGAAGGTCTTCTACGCCACGGTTCTGGCCGAGGCGCCTCCGACGGCCTTGCTCGACCTGATCGCCCGGCTGGAGGTCCATCCGCCCGCCGCCGCGGACTTCCGCGCCGGACTGCTCGACGCCCTGCCCGGCCTGCGCGCCTTCGCCCTGTCGCTCGCCGTCGCGCCGAACGCGGCCGACGACCTCGTGCAGGAGACGCTGCTGAAGGCCTGGGCGAACCGGCACCGCTTCGAGCCCGGCAGCAACCTCAAGGCCTGGCTCTGCACCATCCTGCGCAACCAGTTCTACACCGAGTGCCGCAAGCGGAAGCGCGAGGTCGAGGATGCGGACGGTGCCTTCGCCGCGAAGGTGGTGGCGCCGGCCGCGCAGGAGGCGAGCAGCGACCTGCGCCGGGTCTGGCAGCATCTCGGCAAGCTGCCGCCCGCCCAGCGGGAGGCGCTGGTGCTCGTGGCGGCCCAGGGGATGACCTACGAGGCCGCCGCCGCGCTGATCGGCTGTCAGGTCGGCACCATGAAGAGCCGCGTCAGCCGGGCTCGGGCCTTCCTGGTCGGCTCCCTCGGGATGGAGGCGCGCGGGGCGACGGCCGCCTGAGCCGTCATCCCCGGGGCGTCACCGGCGCGAAGCCGCCCCTTACGCGCGGCCCGCCCGTCGCTCGGGCTGGACCCGGGCGGGGGCGATGCTGGCGGGGGCGATGCTGGCGGGGGCCGGAGCGTCGGGCATCAGCGCGGCCCCCGAGGCGGCGTGTTGCCCGGCCCGTCCGTCTCGGCGCCTGGCGCCGCCCCGTCTTCACGGGATCGAGATGTCGTGAACCGGGGGCGGGGCCGCAGGTTCGAACCTTGCATCACCGTTTGCCGTGCCGTGGATCGATCGATGGGGATCGGTCTTGCCGTCTCCGCCGTTGCTAGGACCGTGCGCGGATCCGGTCGATGTCACCGTTCCCACGCGCAGGGACTGATCCATGATGAACGCCCCGACCTACCGCGTGACCCTGGAGACCCGTGACGGGCGCCGCGTCCTGACCGCGATGGCCGAGCGGGAGGCCGCCCTGATGGCGGAATCGGTCCTGCGTCGCTACGCGGGCCAGACCCTCACCGTCGGCTTCAGCGTCGCCTGCGCCGATCCGGAGGCGCGCCGCCGCATCGCCTACTACCTGACCGACGTCGCCCTCGAGCTCGAACTCGCCTGAGCGGGGCGTCCGCCGCGCCCTCCCCTGCGGAGCCGCAAGCTCTACGGGGCCGTGCGCGTGCGAACCCCGCCCAAAGGGCGCGCTCGGCCGCCCGGATTTCTCCCTGAGACCCGAAGGCGCTGGACGAGAGAATCCAGGGTGTGCGAGAACGCGGCCCTCGATGCCGAGGTGGGTCGGGGGGCCGTCCGGCGGCGGGTCCGTTCATGGGGCCGGGGGGATGCGAAACGACGGCAGGGTTTCCTGATCCGCCTTCCGGTCCCAGGCCCCGCACCCGGGCGCGCCCGGGTGGGGTCAGGGTTCGGGCCCGGCCGTGATCCAAGCCCCGGTGTCGGCATGGGCGCGTCGAGGTGCGGATCTTCCGAGCGGGATGTCTGTTTTTGCCGCGGGACCCGGGACCCGGGCCCCTTGATCGATCGGACGGGCGAGCCCAGGCATCCAGTGCGGCGCATCCGGTGCGGCGCGACGGTCCGCTGCGCGGCGTTTCGACGTCGCCGTGTCTTCCTCAATCCAGGCTTGTGTCAGGCCTGCCGGTCGAGCGATCCGCGCAGGTGTTCCTTAGGACCCAACGATGAGATTTTTCGTCAACAAGGAAGTGAGCGGAGGGATACACTTCTGGCTGGCGCCCGACAATCCGCGCGCAATCAGCAAAGTCTTCATCTCCGTCGACGGGCGCCGGACCTTGGAGCTGTCGGCCTGGATCACGGACGATAACATTCGCGCGCATGGCTGGCACTCGACCGGTCAATGCGTCTACATGATCACCGAGAATGAGTTGCCGGAGCTCTTCTCCGCGAATCGGATCGAAATCTTCGATGCCGACACGAACATTCTGATCTTCCGGTCCCTTCGCGAGAAGGTTTTCCTGCCCGCGAAGCTGATCAACATCACCACGACCGTGCAGAAGAACACCTTCGTCGAGCAGAACCTGTTCGACCTCTTCCAGTACAGCTACTTCAACGTCGACCGGCTCTCGGAAGAGGTCGTGCAGAGCATCATGCAGGGCCCCTGGCTGACGTCGTCGCTCATCACGGGGGCCGTGATCTTTCCGCGTTACGAGGTGTTCTTCCAGGACGACAACTGCGTCAGCGGCGTCCTGGTGCAGGACCCCTTCGTGGAGATGGCCGCCCGCATGCGGTGGCTTCAAGCGAAGAAGGCGGTCGCGGACGATCCCGCGCAAAACTGGCGCCTGGGCGCGCTCCTGGAATCCGTCCGCTTCGCGGCGGAGTACGATCTGTCGAACAGCCGAAACATCAAGCGCTTCCTGCGGATGCTGCCCGAGCCGTGCTACCGCTTCCTGTACAACCCGCTCTGCCGGCAGTTCGGAACACGCTCGCCCAGTGACCCGTTCGGGCCCGGCAACTCCATCGTCGCCATGGAGATCATCTCGCGGATCAAGGTCGTGGGGCACAGCGACTATACCAACGAGTATTATACCGCGCTCCTCGACCGCCTGGGGGTTGCCCCCATCGAGATGTCGCATCCGAAGCCTTCGGAGGACGTCCTGTCGCTCGCGACCCTGCTGCGATCGGTCGATGCCGCGCGGGACATGGTCGCGTTCGACACGGTGATCTCCGATGCCGTCCGGCATGCCGTCGGAAAGAGCTGGGGCTGATCGACGGGCCGGTGATGTCGGACGATTGGGCCGTACGCAGCCCTCGATCGGAGGCCATGCGGGTTTGCGCCAGCGCGACGGTCTACGACCCGGACCGGTACGCCAGCCTCAAGGGCGGATGCGGGCGCACAACATCCTCGAGGACCTCGGCTGCACCCCCGTCGAGGCTGGCGACAGGGCGTCCGGCCTCCCGGTGCTGCAATCCGCGCTGCGCCCGGGCCTGACGGTGCTGTTCATCACCGGCGATGCCGAGAACGCCGTCCGCAACCGCGGCCTGCTCGCCCCCGGCATGGCGGTGGTAACCAAGCCCTTCTCGATCGAGATCCGCGCCACGCAGATCCGGGCGCTGATCGCGGTAGACCCGTCGGACGGCGGCTGACGGTCCGCGTCAGGCGTTGGCCGAGGCCGGGGCGCCGCCGAGGGCGTCCGGAGCCGTCGTCGCCCGGGCCTGGACCTCGATGAACACCCGCGTCACGTCGGGGCTGTGCGCCTTCAGCCGGGTCTCGACCCGGGCGACCATCGCCTCGATCTCACCGGCGCTGAGGTCGTCGTCCATGTCGAGGCTGATGTTCACCAGGACGTCGGACGGGCCGAGATGCTGGGTCAGCACGGTGTTGACGTGGTGGACGCCCGCCTCGTCGCGCACCACGGCGCGAATCGCCGCCACGAGCTCCGGATCGGCGGCCTCGCCGATCAGGAGGCCGTGAGTCTCGATCATCAGGAGGGCCGCCATCCCGATCAGGATCACGCCGATGCCGATGGAGGACCAGCCGTCGAGGGCGGGCATGTCGAGGAGCCGGGCCAGGATCACGCCGGCCAGCGCCACCACGAGGCCCATCAGGGCGGCCACGTCCTCGGCCAGCACGGTGAACAGGGCCGGGTCCTTGCTCCGGCGGATGGCGGCGAGCGGCGGCCGCTGGCCCTTCTCCGCCCAGAACGCCTTCATGGCCACGAAGCAGGAATAGCCCTCGGCCATCACCGAGAAGCCCAGGATCGCCACGTTCACCCAGAAGCCCGAGACGGGGTAGCCCCAGACCACGGCGTCCGCCGAGGGCTCGGGATGCTGGAGCTTGTGGATGCCCTCGTAGACCGCGAAGGCGCCGCCGCCCAGGAAGATGAACAGCGCGACGATGAAGGCGTAGAAGTACACCTCGCGGCCGTAGCCGAACGGGTGCTTCGCCGTGGCCGGACGCCGGGACCGCTTCATGCCGATGAGGAGCAGGATCTGGTTGGTGGTGTCGACCACCGAGTGGACGCCCTCGGCCAGCATCGCCGAGCTGCCGGTGAGGAAGGCGCCGACGAACTTGGCCGCCGCGATGGCGAGGTTGGCCCCGGCCGCGGTATAGATGGCGCTGGTGCTCTCGTGGGCCATGCGGGACGGATCTCTCGGGCTTCTGGGGCGGACGGCGCGGTCCCGACGGGCGCCGCTGCGGGCCGCGCGTCCGGCCATGCGTCGCCGGTGGGGGGCAAAGCGCAGGCAACGCACGGGGCGCCCGGAAGGTTCGCCCCTCCGCTCGCCCCATCCGGATGATCGGGGCGCCGCGTTCGTGCTGGCGCCCGCCGGTCCCCGGAACCCCTTCGTTCGGCCCGCGGGTCACATCGCTCGGGTGAGCATCCAGAGGGCCATGCCCACCATCATCAGGTTCTCGGTGAGCGAGACGAAGCCGAGGGGCACCTTGCCCGACCCGCCGACGCAGGCGCACTTGATCTCGCGCCGGTCGAGATACACCGCCTTGAACACGGAGACGGCGCCGACGCTGCCGATGAAGAGGGCCACCGGGATCGAGATCCCGTTCCAGGCTCCGGCGACCATCAGGATGCCCGCCAGGCCTTCGAGGAAGGGATAGGCGTAGGCGTAGCGCACCCAGCGCCGGGCCAGGAGATCGTAGCCCAGGAACATCGACGAGAACGTCTCCACGTCCTGCAGCTTCAGGATCGCGAGCACGCACATGCTGAAGGCGATGAACCACTCCACCGCCCGGGCCGTGAAGGGCGTGCCGAACACGGCGTAGCTCGCCGCCAGCCCCATCAGCGCCGTCATCGCGAACACCGCCACGACCGGCGTGTAGCGGGTCGCGTCCGGGTCGGGGACGGTTTGTCCGAAATGCCGCTGCAGGTCGTCGAACCCGCCGACCCGCCGGCCGTCGATGAAGGTCTGCGGCGTGCTCTTGACCCCCTGCTCGTCCTTGAAGCGGTCGGTCTCCGCGCGGGTCGTCAGCCAATGGTCCTCGACCGTGAAGCCCCGGCGCTCCAGGAGGTCCTTGGCCTTCAGGCCGTAGGGACAGGTGTGCTCCGGCATCACCATGCGGAACAGGATGGCGGTCCGGGTGCCGGTCGGGTGCGTCGTCTGGGTGGGGTTGGACATCGGAAACTCCGTGCGGATCCGGTGGCGAGGCCTGCCGCCACGGGATGCGGTCCGGGGCGTGGACGGCGCGTCCGAAGCGGTGCGCGGCCGGTCCATGCCGGGGTGCGCCGGGGTGAGCGGCGCGGCGTTTGCCTCAGATGGGGCTTCCCATCGTGGGAAGGTCAAGGGCGGGCCGGCGCGGTCCCGTCGCGGCGCTACGCGGCGGCGAGGGGCCGGCCCGGAGGCGCCCGGGACGGTGGACGCGGCGCGTCGGCCTGTGCATCGTGCGCGCCGAAACGCACGCCCCAGACCCGGAGCCGGCTGCCTTGACCGAGACGCGCCCAACGCCCGCCTACGATCCCGACAACATCTTCGCCAAGATCCTGCGCGGGGAGATCCCCGCCGAGCGGGTCTACGAGGATGCCGACACCCTCGCCTTCATGGACGTGATGCCCCAGGGGGACGGCCACACCCTGGTGATCCCCAAGGCTCCGGCCCGCGGCCTCCTCGACGCCGACCCGGATTCTCTCGCGGCCCTGGCCAGGACGGTGCAGCGCGTCGCCCGGGCGGTGAAGGCGGCCTTCGCGGCCGAGGGGCTGACGGTGTTCCAGTACAACGAGCCGGCGGGGGGGCAGACGGTGTTCCACCTGCACGTCCACATCGTGCCGCGCTTCGAGGGCGTGCCGCTTCAGCGCCACACCGGCGGCATGGCGGACCGGGCGGTCCTGGCGGAGCACGCCGCCCGCATCCGGGCCGCCCTCGCGGCCGGCTGAGTCAGGCGGCGCCGCTCACCGGCGGGTTGGCGAGGAGCCGGCGCAGGGCGGCGTTCTCGGCCTCGAGTTCGCTGATCCGGCGCACCAGGGCGAGCATCGCGGCGGCCTCGTCCGCCGGGGGCGGAGCCGCCGCGGCGGGGACGGGCACGGGGACCGGCGCCGGCGCGGCCTCGTCCACGAAGGTGATGCCGATGCCGTCCGCCCGGCGCCAGCACAGGGTGGCGCGGTAGGTCCGGTCCTTCTGCGGAATGTAGAGGTCGAAGCTCTCGGGCAGCGTCGTGGTCTCGGTCAGGGCGAGCCGGGCGCCGGAGGCGGACAGGTCCCGGACCAGGCAGTCCATGGTCGAGGCACCCTTGTTGAAGATGATCCGGCCCTTGAGGAAGGTCCTCAGGCGCGACTCCCTGCGATGCTCCGACATGCCGTGCTGCTCCACCCTGGGTCGGTCTCCGACTCCGCGTCACACGCGGGGCACCCTGGCACGGGGGCCCTTAAGGAATGATCGCCGCGATGCGCGACGGCGCGCCCGGCGTCGGACCTGACGCCGCGTTCGCCCATCGGGTCAGTGGAAGCGGCTGTCCATGGTCTGGAACAGGTAGAAGCCGTTGAAGCGTACGGCGGTCTCGGCCGCGCGGTCGTCGAAATCGGCGGGGGCGTCGCCGGCCACCTCGAGCTTGCCGCCGAAGGCCCAGCGGTCGTTCCCGAGGAAGGGCGGCACGGCGCGGCTCTCCGGCACGGCGCAGCACAGGCCCTCGACGCTCCTGAGGCAGAAAACGTTGTAATTCTGCATCGGTCAACCTCCGATTCGCCCACCCAAGCTACGCCCTAAGCAGGCAATCGGACAGCACTGTGTCGATTAGGTCTCCGGAACGTTACGGGCCAGGTCTTCGAGCCAGGGCGCGGCGCTTCCATCGGAGGGCGCGCGCCAGTCGCCGCGCGGAGACAGGGAGCCCCCGGCCGAGACCTTGGGTCCGTTGGGCAGGGCGGAGCGCTTGAACTGGCTGAAGCCGAAGAACCGCTTCAGGAACACCGCGAGCCAGCGCCGGATCTCTCCCAGGTCGTAGGCGCCGCGCTCGGAGTCGGGGAAGTCCGGCGGCCAGGAGCCGGCGCCCGCGTCGCCCCAGGCGTGCAGGGCCAGGAAGGCGATCTTCGAGGGCGGGAAGCCGTAGCGCAGGGTGTAGAACAGGTTGAAATCCTGCAGCGCGTAGGGGCCGATCACCCCTTGGGTGCTCTGCGGCGCCGCGCCCGCTTCCACCGGCACCAGTTCGGGCGAGATCTCGGTGGCGAGGATCGCCCGCAGGGTGACGCCGACATCCGGCGCGAACTGGCCCGAGGCGATGACCCAGCGGATCAGGTGCTGGATCAGGGTCTTGGGCACGCCGGCATTGACGCCGTAATGGCTCATCTGGTCGCCGACGCCGTAGGTGCACCAGCCGAGGGCCAGCTCCGACAGGTCGCCCGTGCCGATGACGAGAGCGCCGTTCTGGTTGGCGAGCCGGAACAGGTAGTCCGTGCGCAGGCCCGCCTGCACGTTCTCGAAGGTGACGTCGTAGACCGGCTCGCCGCGCCCGAACGGGTGGTCCATCCCCTTGAGCATTACGGTGGCGGCCTCGCGGATGTCGATCTCGCGGGCGGTGGTGCCGAGCGCCTCCATCAGCGCGTGGGCGTTGGCCTTGGTGCCCTCCGAGGTGGCGAAGCCCGGCAGGGTGTAGGCCAGGATGTTCGACCGGGGCAGGCCGAGGCGGTCGAGCGCCTTGGCCACCACGATGAGGGCGTGGGTCGAATCGAGTCCGCCCGAGACGCCGATGACGACCTTCTTCGTCCCCGTCGCCTCCAGGCGCTGGGCGAGGCCCGCCACCTGGATGTTGTAGGCCTCGTAGCAATCCTGGGCGAGGCGGGCCGGATCGGCGGGCACGAAGGGGAAGCGCTCGACCGCGCGCTTCAGCCCGAGGTCGGCCGCCGGCGGATCGAGCCGGAAGGCCACCCGGCGATAGGTGGGCCCGCGGGGCACGGCCCGGCCCGAATCGTCGAAGCTGCCCATCTGGAGCCGCTCCTGGGCGAGGCGGCCGAGATCGATGTCGGCCAGGGTCATCACGGGCTCGGAGGAGAACCGCGGCCCCTCGGCGAGACGCTCCCCGTTCTCGTCGATGCTGGTCTGCCCGTCCCAGGACAGGTCGGTGGTGGATTCGCCGGTGCCGGCGGCGGCGTAGACGTAGGCGCAGAGGCAGCGCATCGAGGCGGCCCGCGACAGCATCGCCCGGGATTCCGCCCGGCCCACCGTGATCGGGCTGCCCGACAGGTTGGCGAGCACGGTGGCGCCGGCCAGCGCCGCGTCGGTGCCGGGGGAGGCGGGCACCCAGAGGTCCTCGCAGACCTCGAGGCCGAGCACCAGGTTCGGCACGTCCGCGGCGGCGAACAGCAGGTCGGTGCCGAAGGGCGCCTCCAGGCCGGCGACCCGGATGGTCTCGCCCGCGATCCCGGCGCCGGAGGCGAAGTGGCGCTTCTCGTAGAACTCCCGGTAGGTCGGCAGGAAGCTTTTCGGCACCACCCCGAGGAGCCGGCCGCGGTGGATGGCCAGGGCGCAGTTGTAGAGCCGGTGGCCCCAGCGCAGGGGCGCGCCGACGACGAGGACGGGCTGGAGCGCGGCCGAATTCGCCACGAGGCGCGCCACCGCCGCCTCCACGGCCTCCAGCACCGTCACCTGCAGGAACAGGTCCTCGATGGCATAGGCCGAGACACAGAGCTCCGGGAACACCGCCACGGCGGCCCCGGCGCGATCGCACGAGCGGGCGAGGGCGAGGATGCCTTCCGCGTTGCGGGCCGGGTCGGCCGGGTGGCTGCGGGTGGTGCAGGCGGCGACCCGGGCGAAGCCGTGCCGGTAGAGGGAGCGGAAGCCGGGATCGGCCGGGGCGGGGGTGGTCGCCGAGGGACTGGGCAAGGGGCGGGGCTCCGGGCTGGTCGCGCCGCACCTTAACGCCTGTGGCCATCCGCCTCCAGCGCAAGGCTTAAGGGCATGCGATGGACTGGTGCAGGGCAGGCGAAGGGCAAGAGAAGGGCAAGAGAAGGGCAAGCGAAGGGCAGGGGCCAGGAGGCTCCGGGGCCGGCGGGCACGGTTTTAAGCGCCTGGGTCGAGGCGATCGGGCCACGGTCGCGGGGTCGGATCAAGCGTCTGTTAACGACGATGCCCCTAACTCAGCGCTGAACCGCGCCGCTCCCGGCGGCGGACCCGTTTTGAGTACATCCGGCCAATCATGCGCGCATCGGGACGGCTCCCCTACTCCCATCGTGATCCTTCGCGCCCCGTTCGCGGCGGCGACCGCCTCGGCCTGTCGATCGGCGCCCTGGCGCACCGGTTGATGAATCTGCGGGCGACCCTGTCCCGCCGCCTCGCCGGCCCGCCGCAGCGGCCGGACTACACGGTGGCGGCCACCCGCCCGGCTCCGAGCTGGATGACGAGCCCGCAGGCCCTGGTCGGCCGCAACGAGGTCGGCCTCGCCTTCCGGCCCGCCCCCGCGATCCAGGCCTGGCCCGCCCAGGTCTTCGACGACCGCGCCACCCTCGACATGATCCCGCGCCGCGCCGCCCCCACGGCCGGGTTCGATGACGGCCTGATGGAGGCCGACGCCCCCGCGCCCCGCGTCCTGATCCGGACCCCGCGCCGCCCTTCCGCGATCATGCCCGAGGCGGGCGAGGCCCCGGCCTCCGTCGCGGCGGAGACGGCCGGCCCGGCCGTGCGCTACACCCGCACCCCCGACCCGGTGCTGCACGAGCGCCGCCAGCGGGCGCTGGATGCCGAGCGTGCCGCCCGCGCCCAGGCCCATGCGGAGGCCGAGGCCGAGGCCCTGCGCCTCCAGGCCGAGGAGGAGGCGCTCCGGCTCGAGGCCGAGGCGCGGGCGCAGGCCGCCCTCGCGGCGCAGGCCGAGGCCGAGGCCCTGGCCGCCCAGGTGCCCGAGCCCCTGTGGCGCCAGCCCTTCGTCGCCCCCCCCGGCGTGCGCTTCTTCCGCAGCCCCGACCGTCGCCAGGGCCGCCCCAACGCGGAGGCGCCCGCCGCGCTCGCGCCGGAGCCCGCGCCCGTCGAGGCCGTCTCGGCCGAGATGTCTCCGGCCGAACCGTCTCACGCCGAGACCGGCTTGGCCGAGACCGGCTTGGTTGAGACCACCCTGGCCGAGACCACCTTGGCCGAGACCACCCTGGCCGAGACCGCCTCCGGAAGCATCGTGCCTGTCGAGGCGGCCGTGATCCCCGACGATCGCGACTGGTCGGACGTGCCGGACTGGTCCGAGGTCCATGCCTGGTTCGACGGGCGCGACGGCGCGGCCCTCGACGCCTGGTCGGCGATCCAGGCCGAGCCCGCGCCGCTGCCGGTGTCCGCGATCGACACCCCCGCGAGCAACACGCCCGCGCGCTCGGCCTTCGACGTCGTCGAGGCGGTGATCGCGTCCGAGGCCCCTGCCCCGGCCGACGCGTCCGTGACCGCCGAGACGGCCCCGGCCCGGGCCGGCTACCGCCTGGAACACCTCGTGCGGTTCGAGACCTTCGGCCCGCCGTGCCCGGTCGAGGGCCAGGACAATGCGGTTCCGGGGGCCGCGCCGGCCCGTCCGGCTCCCCTCCACGCCATGGCGGCCCGCGCGGCGATCCGCGCCGGCCGTCCGGCCGCCCCTGTCGGCGCCGAGGCCGCTGCGCCGATGGCGGCCGCGGCCCCCTCCCCTGCCCTGCCGGGGGCGATGCAGTTCGTGCCCGTCGCGCCCTTCGTCCCGGCTCCCTTTGTCCCGGTTTCCACCGTCTCGGCTTCCGGCGTTCCGGCTTCAGGCATGCCGGCCCTTGTACCGGCGGCGCCCCGGGCGGCCGAGCCCGCCTTCGTGCCGACCCCGATCCCGACGCGTCCGGTGCTGCTGCGCAACCCCAAGGGCCTGTCCGCCCCCGAGCCCGAGATCGAGGTCTCCGCGCCCGTGGCGTCGAGCGAGGCGGTCGCGTCGACCGACCCGGTCGAGGAGGCTCTCGCGGTTGAGGAAGCCCTCGCGGTCGAGGCCGGGGCGCCTGCCCCCGAGGCGGAGGCCGTCGCCGCGCCGGAGGTTCCGGCCGTGCACATGCCGCGCGCGATCCTGCCCGAGCGCCCGCTCCTCATCCCGGCTGGCCGGCACGTGCCGATGTCCTTCGTGGAGAACGCCGACTACGAGCACCCCGCCCTCGACCTCCTGGCCGAGCCGCCGGCCACCGGCACCGAGGAGGTCGATGCCGACGTGCTGGAGCAGAACGCCCTCAACCTGCAGCAGACGGTCCAGGATTTCGGCGTGCGCGGCGACATCCTGGCGGTGCGCCCCGGCCCGGTCGTCACCCTCT
>NZ_PDHT01000069.1:0-8654 GCF_002917135.1 Methylobacterium sp. V23 | reverse complement strand
CCCACCGTACTGACCGATGAGGATGAGCTGACCCAGGCCATCATCGCCCTGGCGTCCGAGTATGGACGCTACGGCTATCGCCGCGTCACCGCGCTGCTACAGGCAGCCGGTTGGCAGGTAGGCAAAGACCGGGTTCAGCGCATCTGGCGTCGCGAGGGGCTGAAGGTCCCCAGCCGACATAGACCCCGCAGCCGCCTGTGGCTGAACGACGGCTCCTGCGTGCGGCTACGACCACTTCACCGCAATCACGTCTGGAGCTTCGACTTCGTGCAAGCCCAGACGCACGATGGCCGCAGCTTGCGCATCCTGACGCTGATCGACGAGCACAGCCGGGCCTGCCTGGCGCTGAAGGTGGCGCGGCGCATCAACAGCCTCGGTGTGATCGAGGCGCTGGCCGACGCGATGTGCCTGCACGGCATCCCGGAGAACATCCGCTGCGACAATGGTCCTGAGATGATCGCAAAGGCGTTGCGCAAGTGGGTCGCCAAAGCTGGCTCGCAGATCCAGTACATCGCGCCAGGATCCCCGTGGGAGAATGGCTATTGCGAGAGCTTCAACGGCAAGCTTCGTGACGAGTGTCTAAACCAGGAGATCTTCTACTCGCTGAAGGAAGCGCAAATCGTGATCGGTCTCTGGCAAACCACCTACAACCGCCTCCGACCGCATTCGTCGCTGGGCTATCGGCCGCCTGCGCCCGTCAGCTACCCGGATCTGGCCTTCCGGCTACCCATGGCCGCCACCATGCAGTAGCCTCTCAATTGGCTCGGTCCAAAGTACCGGTCAGGTCAGGGGCATGACCGTGAACGTGCTGGACCTCGAAAGTCTTCGGTTCACCAAGCAAGGGATGGGGGATTATGACCGGCAAGACCTGGGGCCCATCGAAGCCGCCCTCATGGCCCTGCGCGGCAAGGTCTTAGAGCAAACTCTACGTTCCGCGAATGCGCATGCGACCTGCCTCACGGTGCCATCCCCAATGACGCAAGAGGTGGGGCTACCGCTCGCCCTTATGGAGTCCTACTATCACTGCTGAGCGTAGCACCCATCCAAGCGGCGGCGCTCCATGGTGGAATGGACAAGATGGCTCGTCCCGGGAGTATGGACTTCCAGCAGACCGCTCCGAAATCGATTGCACCCTCTACGCGTGAGACGGGATTGGCCCGTGACGCCGGTGAGGCCGACGACGCGCGCGCGCTCGTGCGACTTTTGGATGAACTGCTCGGGCGGCAGCAGGACATGACCGACGTCACAAACCCTGTGCGTCCTCCATTCGCCGCATCGCCTGATAGGGAGGATCTATTACGGCTGGTCTCGCAGTTGGTCCAAGATGGCATATCGGCCTCAATTGTCGAAGGATCCCCTCGGCGCGAACAGCTGCTCGAAACCGCGGCTCGGATACCCGGACTTGGGCGTGAGGCCGTTCGCGTCGCCGAACCTCTTCCGACCAAAATTTCAGGCTGGCTCGCCGACATCGAGGAAGAGAAGGCGCAGGTCCGCGAGCATGCAGACGTCGATCCCAATTGGCTGGCCCTCGGGGACAGTCTCGGCTTCCTTCCGGTCGTCGACCAATTGGCCGTCATCGACAGCCTTGATCCGGCGCGGCTCGCGAGCATGGACGCCCATGACGTCGTCGCGGAGCTGCGAGGCTTGAGGGCGGCTATCGAGGAAGCCGGTCCAAAGTATTTCTCTTTGTTCGTCGCGAGGACCACCTTGTCGCGGGAAACGAGGGAAGCCTTGTTCGAAGCGGGGGCGTATGACCTACCTGTTCCGGCTTCTTTCTGGGAGCAAGACAGAGCCGACCGTATCGAGACCGCGAGAAATCTGGTCCCCGTCTTCGAAGATGAATTTGATTTCTCGAAAGAGCGGCTGTCGGTTCCGGATGAACAACCTGACCCTCCGAAGCGGCAAGGCGACATTTACAGGAACCCGTCGCTGAGCCCCGAACAGGTTCAGGGGTGGTTCCGCAGCCTTTCAAATCGGACGTAGTCCGTACGGATGATGGAAGATCCCGTGCTGGCGGCGCATGCCGTCGCTGGCCCATGCTTCGAGATAGGAGGCGAGTTCACGCCCGGGAGCATCCGTGATCAGATGGTCCGGGCCTGCCTCATCGTGCAACGCGCCGCCGACAAAAGCCTGATTTCAGCCAGACGTCCCCTGCTGGTCATCGGGGCCGGGCCAACTGGGATGACGGCCGCCCTCCACGCGGCCAAACGAGGCATTCCGGTCGAGGTCGTAGATACGGCCCCCAGTCAAACGTTCGCGCTATTCCGTTGCGATTCCCGGGATGTTGAGCCGACGCTCTACGATTGGCCGGCGGCCCACTGGGACCGCGCCGAATTTCCCTGGGCCGGCGCCGCAATGCCTCTTCCCTGGCAGTCCGCCAAGGCAGACGAGGTCGCTCGTAAATGGGCGCTGGAGATGAATCGGTCGCTCAAGGGAGTGGAGGATGCCGGCTCGCCGGCTCCGAAGTTCCATTGGAGCGCATGCGCCGATTTCGGCGACGACGGCTTCGCTCCGAACGTCGATGATGAGTACCGCGTCTGGGTGACGCTCCAAAGGATCATGAAGGACGGTTCGAAGGTCCCCATAGGCTCCAATACGCCCTTCGGCGCCGTGTTGGCCTGTGCGGGACGCGACGTCGAGGACTGCTGCGTCAAGACTTACACGGGCTTCAGCTTCTGGGAGTCTGACCGCTTCGAGGATCCTGATTGCGGCTGCGCATCCGCCCCCAGGGTATTGATCTCGGGCGGTGGCGACGGCGCTCTGCAGGACTTCATCAGGATCATGACAGGCCTCGGCACCGGAAAGTTCTTCGACGGCCTGCTCCTGGCGACGGACTCGCATCTCGAACTCTTCGAAACTGTCTTCGCCGAGATCGGCCAGGCCGAGGACGTCGCGCAGCGTGCCATGTCCTGGAACGAACCCAGGAAGCGTGACGATGCAGTCCTCCTGCGGTTGGACCGTGCCCACACGGACGCCATCGCGAAGCTCAAGGCCTCCGCCGCCTGCTGGGCCGACATCACCGCCTACATCAACGCCGTCGTCGCCCCACGGGCGCCGAACGTCCAACTCCTCCACAGCAGGGCGTTCTTCACCGAGTGCTATGCGCTGAACCGGTTCCTGGCGCTTCTGCTCATCGAAGTCCTGGGTGCCGACAAGCACCGGATCCCGAATGCCCGCGTGTCGGAGGTTCGCTGCCTGCATGACCCGCACGGGAACGGAGCCGCCGGATGCCATGGACTGCCGCACGAGGTCTCGTTCAGGAAGTCCGGCGAGGCTCGTGACCGGACCGAGACGTTCCAGGTCGTCGTGATCCGGCACGGGGTGGGCAAGTCGAACAGGATCTTCAAAGGCGAGACCGCCGTGGTGCGGCGGCGTCAGATCCTGCCGTACTTCATCGAACCTTAGAGCCGCGGGCACGGCCGACCGTTGGCATCAGCCGGGCGCACGGCGGTACCGCTTTCCACCGCCCTCCTGCTCGTCGAGCTCGAAATACTTCCCGTGCGTGACCCGGACCACCATCTTCCGGTTGAGCCTCCCCCGCGTCAGCGGACGTCCCGACTTGTCCGCCTCCTTGGCCAGCGTTTCCGGAAGCAGCCGAAGCACGTCCTTGTCCGCGACCCATTCGTTCTGGGGCAGCACCCCCTGGATCGCGCGCATCACACGGTCCCAGAACTCCGCCGCCTCAACGTCCGAAACCTGCTTCCGCAGGGTGACCACATCCCCCTCCAGCTTGGTCCTGGCGGCCCGTAGGGGCTCCACCTCAGCCTCCAACTCGGCCACCCGCGCCCGAAGCACCTCGTTCTGCCGCGTGGCCACCTCAGCCTCGCCGTAGGCCTCGTCCATCAAGGTCCGCGCCGCCTGGCACTCCACGGCCGTACGGGCCCGCTCAGCCTCAAGGCGCCCCGTCGCCTCGATCATCGCCTCTTCCCAGACCCCACGCACGAACCCGACCAAGTCGCCCTTCAACCTATCCGGGATGTCGTTGACCTCAAGTCGCGCGTCGTAGCCGTACTTCACCATCCACGTCAGCAGGTGCGGTCCCACCTCTCGCGAGGTCCCACCCCGACCACGTCGCTGCAGAACCTTGATCACGTTCCGCTGGCTCACACGTTCACCGGAGCGGCGGACCTCGTTCGCCGCGTACCACACCTTATCCTTGTCCGGCATCCCAACCCCCTCGAAAACAAGGGATCCTGCCGCGAACACGGTTAACCAACAGTGCCGTCTGGGATGCAGGACGCGGGATGCGCTTCCCGCTGCCCGCAGCCCGACAAGGCGCACTTTCCCACGCTCCAGGACCTCCCCAAGGAACCATGTTGACCGAATCGCGCTCATCGTTTGTTCTTGTTTCGTTCCAATACGAGGCTGCGATGCAGAAGGCGAACCAAGACCCCCCAAACGAGGACGGCGACGTGACGGACGTCGAGCGCGCTTACCTCCGTGAAACCTCCCCCACCAAGCGCCAGGCGCTGTGGTGGGGGCTTCCCGAAGGCTCCGGACGCATCCCTCGCCGACGGTACGTTCTTGTCACGAGGGGCTCAGGCAGCCAGCGCCACGCGTGGCGCCGCGAGCGGACGCAGGATCGGCCACAGCGCCAGCGTCAGCGCCGCGTGCAGGTCGGAATCGCCCCTGCGTCCGTCCGCCTTCGCCTCGAAGACGGACCCGCGCCGTTGCGCCCTGTCGACCACCCCGTTCCTCACGTCCGTGCAACTCGTCCAATAGGACGGCACCACCACTTCCCGAACCCCGTTCCATCTCAGCTTGTTCGAAGCGCGGCGGATGTACTGCCCCTTCGCGCCGTCGTTCATCATCCTGCTGAAGGTCCGTCCCTTGTACCCGGGCGAGCCCTTTTCCTCCGCCACCACCGTCAGGTCCTCGCGCACAACGGCCGCGTCCCACTTCAGCGCGAGCCTCATCTCGATCCCCGAGACGTGCCCGAACCAACTCCGCTTCAGACCCTCCACCGTGCGGTACACGCCCCGCCGTTCCAGCTTGAGCCGGCCCACGTAGGCGAGCAGCCTGGCGAGGCGCCTGGTCCACCCGGCGAGATGGCGGTCCTCGGTGACCATCCCCAGGTCGACGAGGGAGTCCGGCTCCGCGCCGAGGCGGGCGTTGACGTTGGCCTTGAGCGCGTGGATGCGCGGATAGGCGCGGTCGATCTCGGAGCGGAGCGCGTCGACCCGCAGGGCATGGCCGGCGACCGCCTTCAGGAAGTCGCCCCCGTCCATAAGCGCGGTCTCGACGGGCTCGCCGTCATGCGCGTGCGTCTCCAGGTAGGCCTTTGCCTCCTCCTTGCCCCACTCCGCGGACGCGGCCAGCAGTCCGGGGTCGACGGGACCGTCCTTGCGGACCACGGCGAAGGCGGCGGTGTTGCGGTAGCCGTAGTCCCGCCCGAGGAGGTGCGTGGCCGCCTCCAGCGGACGCACCTTCGGCCTGTGCGAGAGCACGCCCTTCACGGTCACGGAGCAGGGGCCGATCTCCAGGCACAGCGAGCCCATCGCGAACGCGTCCACATCCTCGTTCCGGAGGAGGTGCTTGAGCGGGGCCTGCCTCACGACGGCCCGGACGAGCTTGCACGGCCCGCGCGCCACCGGCGCGGCCACGAGCAGCGGGATGGCGACGGGCTCACCGCCGCGCGCCACGCTCCGCACGGCGTTCGTCATCCGATCCTGCAGGGCCGTCCAGGCTTCCTTGTTCGACCCGGACTCACCCTTGGGCAGGCAGCGGTAGTCGAGGTGGAGTTGGACGACCGCCTCGGCGTCCCTTCCCCACTCGGGATGGCGGAACCTCTCCTCCACCACGGCGACCATGGCCATCAGCGCCTCCGCGTGGAGGGGCGGCAGGTTGGAGCGTCCGTCCCGAACCTTGCGCAGCAAGGACATGGCCCCGGCGAAGTCGAGGGAGTCCGCCAGCGCCTTGAGCGCGCCGACGTCGGCATCGGAGAGCCGTCGCGACCATTCCTCGGGCAGGTTGACGAGGCGGCGGGTGCCGTCCCCGCATGGCACGTCGCCGACGGTGCCGACGTGCCTCAGCCTTCCGAACAGGTTGGCTTGCCCGCGCCTGTGCCGCTCGATGACGGCGGTCTTTGCGGAGATCCTGGCCTTCTCGGCCCAGACGGAGTTGATCCGTCCCTTGAGCTCGGCCTGGGCGGCGAGCATGAGCCGGTCTACCTCCTTGCCTGTCGGCATCTCGTCGAGGAGCGTTGGCCGGACGGCGGAGGCGATGGCGTTGGAGGCGTGGATCCATTCCCGCCGCAGGCCGAGCCAGTCCGCGTCGACGGGCATGGCGCCAAGGGCGACCATGCGCTTGTCGTCCTTCCCGCGGCTGCCCTTGCCGTACGCCATACGCCCCGACCACGCGATGTTCGCGATATGTTCTTGACGGTTCGGCCAAGCCTGTCAAGCGTCGGGTTCGGCCGCGCATTCCTCCCCAGGCAAGCGCTACGCGCTGTGCCGGGGGTATCCTGCGCGGTACTGATGAAGCCGGGGAAGACCTATCGAAGGCCCTGCGGAACGCCATCAGGGACGGTATCGCGGCAGCCAGGCTGTCCCGGACGCGGGAGGCCATCCAGAGGCGGCTCATCTCCCACGGCTACGTAAGGCGGTCACCTCCCGACGCTTCGTGACCCAGGTCCGGAACCTCTTCGCCGCATTCAGGAGCCTTGGTGCAGGCGGTAAGGATCTTCACCGAGACTGGACTTAGAAGGTTGGCCCATTGCTTTCGGGCTTCGGCTCCTCCAATTCGACGGATGCTTCGTCCATCGCGGTCATCAAGCCTTCGGCCGCCGCGAGATCGAGGGCACGTGAAACCCTACGTGCGAATCGCTTTAGCGCAGCCCTATCCGGTGACGCCAACAAAAGGCGGGTCGTCTCGGGGTTTTGGGACAAGCCTGACTCAGCGGACATGACAGCGATCATCTCACGGAAGATCTCGCTCTGACCTTCCGAAATGATTTTTGAGTACGGGTAATTCCAGCTTAGTTTCCCAAGAGACTTGGCGAAGGTTTCCACGTCCACTGGACGAGGCTTCGCTGAAGACTGCGACGTCGGCTTCACAAACCATTTATCTGCCTTCGGATCGTACAGGCCAGGAAGGTTGACGCAATCTTGGATCTCCATGAAGTCCGCGACGTTCAGAGTGGCAATCGGGATACCACTGGCAATTGAAGTCGCTGCTAAGATTAGATCCCCACCCGTCTTCACCTTAGGTCTATCAGGCTCGCCGACCCCAGATTTTCCCGGTTGGATCGGATGTGGCAAATGAAAATTCCGAAGCTTAGGCTCAGCGTACAGTTGCGCTTGGATCCGAAGAGCCTCGACATTGGAAGCAACGATGTTCTCAGGCCTAACCGTCTCCAGGAAAGGCTCCCACCACAATCTAAGTGTTTCAGCAACTACAGTGCTCTTTTGTTTGACGAGTTCGATACCCCTGAACTGCTCGAAGATCGTTATCTGAGCGAGATAGAATTCATCGGGTTGAAGGCTCTCGAACCAATCGACAACCTCCCTAATGGGGGTCGTGCGATTGAGCTGGCTCAGAATGTCGTTGTCTACAAGGAAAGCCACGAGGGGGTCAGATACCGAAAGGTGCAGGGGTATCCGAACGACCTCGTCCCATCATCTCATCCAACAGGTCCGCTGCCTCATCGCTGACCTTGTTCTCCCGGACGAATTGTTGGGGAGTGGGACGCATATTGTCGAGCTTGCGCTTGGCAACAATGACCACGTCTTCAAGGCCCGGCACGTGAACGACGACCTGCCCCTGGGTCAAAGCAAAATGAGCCACCTCCCCGAAGGCGGGTCCGAACTCGCGAGAATCCCAGGTCTTACGAATGGGGTCGCTCATGATCTCCTCCCAACCCTACGGCTACCTGCGCAATCGTACCACATATTGTCCGTGGATGTTGCGGGTCGGGTTGACGATTTCAAGCCAAGCCGAAAGGCGCAAGCGCTTGCACGTCGCCATTTGCGGTTCTCCCGCGCTATCGACGACCAGGGCGCAGATCGTCCAGCCGAACTAACGGCCACAGCTTTCACGACTTATCCACAGTCGTCCCCAGTTCTCATTTCAGGACGACTTGAACTTCCGGGCCTTTACCTGCATTTAGGCTCTCATGTTCGCACAGATGAAATCCACGGCGAACCGGACGGAGATTTCCGTGCCGGCGCGCGCCGATTCCCACTCCCGCGGATAGCTCGCGCCCTCGCGCGATGTGATCGGCCCCCACGCGGTGGTCCATAAGTAAAGTTAGTGCGCGGTAGGCCATTCCACCACGGGTAGCTTGGCCGGCGGAGCTGGTTGGACGAGCGCTGCTGGCCAAGCGGTGAACGCTGGCACGAACACCTCTGGTGCCGACGGCCGGTATCCCAGCGAGGCATGGGGGCGCACGCCGTTGTAGTGACGGCTCCAGCTTTCGATGACGATCTGCGCCTCCTTGAGTGTGTAGAAGATCTCGCCATTCAGGAGTTCGTCACGCAGACGCGCGTTGAAGCTCTCGACGTACCCATTCTCCCAGGGTGAGCCTGGCGTGATGTAGGCGGTTTTGCTGCCGACTGCGGTGATCCAGGCTTGCACAGCCTTTGCGACGAACTCCGACCCATAGCACATCGGGAAGATGGCTCGACGGCTCTGGGGCGGCGCGCGAAGCCATGCGG
>NZ_PDHT01000068.1:0-9739 GCF_002917135.1 Methylobacterium sp. V23 | reverse complement strand
GGTACTCGAAGGCGTTGGCGGTGTTGATGTGGCCCGAGACGTAGGGGGTCGGGATGTCGTTGGCGTACTGGCTGGGCGTGGGCTGGGCCGTAATGGTGAGCACGCCGTCAGCAGGGTCACTTGGATCGGCGACGATGCTGAACGGATCGATGCCCGGCTTGACGCCCGTCTTGGCGACGTAGTCGGCATCGACCCAGAGCTGGGTCTGGCCAAACTGGCTCTGGTTGCGTTCCCCGGTTGGCAGCGTGGTCATGTAGCCAGGGCTGCCTACCCCGTTGAGGCTGGCGCGAGCGAACTCGTCTTCGAAGCTGAGCACCATGCCAGGGCGGGGCGGCGTCGAATTGGTCACTGATCAGCTCCAGCATCGCCTAGGGCGCCGCATTGCCTTCGGATGAGTATAACGTTTGCTTAACCCCTCTCTCATACGGAGCTGCAGCGCCAAGCACAATGAGGTGAGTAGTCCACCGCAGGACCCGTCGCTCGGTCAGGCCGGCGTGTCTCGCGATCGGATCCCAGCCACGGAGGTGCACGCCTGACGAGCCCACATACAGCGCGCGGGATGTTTCCAGAACTAACGGCTACTCATGATTCTATCCGCTACCCCTGCCAAGCTTAATGTACGACTTGATTCTTAGCCTACGCCCCAATCGTGCCATGGGAGCGGTTGATTAGCCACTCAGCTCGACTTTGGCCAATCAAGCTGCTTGGCAGAGGGCGTAGGCTCAGGCTGGTGGCAGGTGGAACCGATGTTTCTTGCAATTAGGTCTGCGGGGTGTACGTCGACAACCTCTCTTCGTACCAGATCGTACAGCGGACGGCGGCGAGAGCATCGGAGGAAGTGGGCTGCGGTTTGGGGTATCACGCTGTTACCGCGACCTTCCGCTGCTCACGTGCTGTTAGCCGGGTGGTGATGCAGAATAGGGTGAGCAGGCAAGGGGTCGTACGAGCGATGAGTTTGTCGGACCATTGCTGCTTTCGTCTCGATGCCTAGATGAGCCCACGCTCCCTGTACACGTGACCGCGACCTGTTAGCGCCGGACGAATCACATCACAATCTGTGGCGGATCTCGTGCGGGGTCGTTGCAGAGTAGCCCTTGCGGCTCGAAGCGGTTCTCGAGATCGCGGATCAGACCCCAGTGGATCGGCACTCCTGGTAGACCGGAATGATGCCAGTCGGCGGTGGCAGAGGCGATCTCGATACTGCGCTCTCCCATGCCGTACTAGCCCGATACTCTTACTTGCTGCCAGATGGTGTGCGGGTGGGTCAGGATCCTGGACAGAGTTGGTCGCCGCGCATCTTTCTTGCGCGGGCGCCCGACTGTACCCGGAAGTCTCGGAGACGCTGGATCGTAGAGCGCTGCATCAAGGCGCAGGCGGGTGATGCGGTGATGCCGCCGCGGCGTAAGGCGTCAAGAAACAGCAAGGCCGAGAAGGCGCTGTCACCCACTAGCCCGAGGTCGCGCCCTGGCAGCCAGCGCCGCACCTGCAAGGCCGTTTACCGTCCGACATCGAGCAGGGTCTTGTGCCGATAGCCTCGTTCGCGGCAGGCGCGCTCGGAGGGGACTAAAGCGGTCAGAAAAGGCAATGCCCAGATTCGGCCGGCCCACAATGAGCACCGGACGAACGCACCGGATCACGGTGGATCCCGCGGGCCTGGATGCGCCGTCTCCAGCGCCGGTGGATCGTATCGTCGAGCGCCAGCACCACGGGACCGCGTGGAACGAAGGCCTCGAGGAGCAGCCGAAGCATGACGGGGACTGCTAAGCGGGAAGACCATGCGGCGCAGCTGAGCACCCGGTGCGTGTTCACGAAATGGCGATCGCGTCCCCGGCCCTTGGTCTGCAGCACGCTCGCCACCGTGCGCCGACCCGGACAAAGAATCGGACCGAACAGCAGGGTCTGAGCGTGCCGCCACGACCGATGGATGAATAGCGGAGCGAACGACAGGATGATCCCGGCGAAGCGGGCGGCCAGGTGCGGCATGAGGCGTCTCTGGCGAGGGACACTAACAGCCTATCCATCGCGCACGCTTCGTCACCCAGCGTGCTCTGCGGCTTGTCGAAATGGCCAAAGTCGAGATCATACCAGCGAGGACACGCTCGAAACCTCAAGGTCGAGCTCGGGCGCGCTCCTAGTAAGAGCTGCTCCCTGCATGGCCCGCATCGGCACGTCAGTCTGGTGTTGATGACCTTTGTTCTAAAGCAGCATCCGATCAGGTTGCGTCGTATTCAGCGGCTGCAAGGTAGTTGCGGCATCCGTTTGGTTGAAAGCGTGTCGACGCGTGCTTGATGGCGCCTCACAAATCCGCGACGGTGCGAGCCGCTTCGGTGCAGAGAAGGGCTTTTAGCTTGGCGAAGGCCATCTCAGTCGATGGTGTAGATGGCTCCCGCTCCCAGCGTTGCGCTGGGGCATAGTCAGGATGTTGTCGCCTCAAGCTGAGGAGCCACTCATGTCCGAGCTTGTCACGGTCGATCTCGACCTTACGAAGAGCGTTTTTCAGATTCATGGTGTCGATAAGAACGGTCGTGTTCTCGCGAGTCGCCAAGTCCGTCGAAGCCAGCTGCTCGCGTTTTACGAGAGGCAGCCGCGCTGTCTGATCGGCATGGAAGCTTGCGGAGGCGCTCACGACTAGGGGCGCAGGCTTTAAGAACTGGGGCATGACGTCCGGCTGATGCCGCCGTCTTACGTAAAGCCTTATGTGAAGCGCGGCAAGACGGACGCAGCCGACGCGGCCGCCATCTGTGAAGCGGTGACGCGTCCCTCGATGCGGCTTGTCGCGGTGAAGAGCGAAGCCTGCTCTTCGGTCCTGGTTCTTCACCGCACGTGGGATCTTCTGGTCCGCTAGCGCACGCACATCTGCAACAGGCTAACACCGAAGCGCTCCGTTGCCTGATGCCGAAAGGCTCCGGCTCCGACAGCACCCACGACGCGTTCACGCAGATCGACGACAAGGCTTAAAACGTCGGCACTCCCCTTCACCGACTAACCCTCCAGCCCAATATTCGTTTCAGGCTGTTCGGCTGATGCTTCAAAGGCGGCGATCAGCCATCAGGCCAGCCCGCCGACTTGAAATATCCCTGCCCGGCCGAGCCTGCACGCCCGCTGATCCACTGTTCGGTTCATGAGATCCGCCGCATCGCACCGCGGCTGGCATTCCGGCGCGTCCAGCCCGACCAAGCTGCTCCATGGTCGCTTTGGAGACAAGCGCATCAGGCCACTACTCGCCACCCGCATTCCGAACGACGCACGTCAGACGCCAGAGTGCGTCAGTGATGCCAGAAGGCCGGCAATTTCAATTGGCAGATAGCACACCTAGAAACTTTACCTATAATAGCGCATAGTCGTAGACTACACTACTGAGAACCAATTTTTACGTTGACAATATAGAAGCCGGCATCATTCTTTAAGATACAGCCCGGATATCTCCAGATGAATCATAATCAATACATTAAAGGATTTCACGGTATAACCGATGACTTTATCAGACAAACAAAATACAAGCTAGTCATTTATTGCCGCCCCCCTCCCCCCTGACCGAATGCGATTCACTTTCTGCAGAGACAACCCTCTTCGGCGATGACAGCCTGCTGCTACACCAGGATGAGAAAGATGACCGATTGTCCATGAGTCGGATCTCATATACTGGATTGATGAGCGTCGTTCCTGCCCAGCTATACGCATATGGATAAGGGCGAAAGGAGTAAGTTTTTCGCCGCAGGGAGGCTGCGCACTTAGCAAGGTTACGGCCTAACGAAGTTTGGCCGCGCGCTGCGCCATATCTTTGCTGAAACATCAATGATGTCCATGCCACTCTGTATGCAGGGGGAAGATTAGCAGAATTCTATGTCGGGACTAGTTAGAGGATTTTCTATTTACTTGTTTGTATAACTATAACTTTGAAGTTTAGATGTTGTCGTGTTAAATATCAGCGCATTGACATCACTGATGAGAGTCAAAGTTCGGACAAATCTGCGCAGGCAGCTTCCTAGCTACCGAGGGATCAAGTAAAATCACTCTTAAAGTCAGGCTAATCATGGCTACTATAATCGCACAACCGTTGGTACGACCAGAGCTCAATTTAGCTACCGAAAGGTCCCATTCTCCATATCCTCGCGTAGGAACCTTACAGAGGTTTGTCCTGGTGGGGTTTTGTTGCGCGTTCGGAACTGATCTTTTCCAGGTGATGTTTTCTGGTAATGCAGGATCCGCAGCTGCGGCCGAGAGAAGTCCAGCAGTATATGTTGCATTTTTAATAACCTATTTTACTGTATTCATTTTTTGCCTCAAGTCTTTTAGGCAAATAACTATAGCCTTGATGGCGTATCCACTAATGGCGCTGCTATTATGTTACCCGTTTCTCAGCATTTTGTGGTCGCAGGCCCCGGCAATAACCTTACAAAGAAGCGTTGCAGTGGCAGGGTGCAGCTTGTTTGGCCTCTACCTGGGCAGCGTTTTCCCTTTGAGAGATTTAATACGACTTCTTGCCAATGCGGCTTCCCTAATGGCAATTGTCCATGTGCTTGTTTCGTTGCTGCTTCCAAGTGTAGGCGTCATGGACGCCTCCTGGGAAGCGACAGGAGTCTATGCAGGAGCTTGGCGTGGATTGACACCACACAAAAACATGCTTGGAGCGTACTCGTCCATGCACGCCCTGGTATTACTATTTGCTATTTTGACCTTTAAAGACAGAATGAGGTGGTTGTATATAGCCGGTTTTTTTCTTTCAATGCTATCTCTGTATGAAGCGAGATCTACCACAGCCATACTTATACTCTTTATGTGCGTATTCATAATTCTTGTTATGAAAATTTGCCAAATTTTTCCGAATTTAGCTTGGACCTCCATACTGATTTGCTTGGTTTTCCTACCTCTCATCTGTCTATCGGTATTTACTGACAACTTCTTAGCTGATTTATTTGCAATGCTTGATAAAAATCCGCAGATGTCTGGCCGATTTCCACTTTGGGACTTGGCGATCTCGCGCGTGAATGAACGTTTTTGGCTAGGCTATGGCCATGAGGTATTTTGGGACCCCGATGACCTTTATGTGCGGTACATAGCAGAAAAACTGAGGTACTCTCCGCACTATTCTCACAACGGAGCTATAGAAACGCTCCTAAACGGCGGTTTTTTACTACTCTTGTTATTGTTCTTTTCTTATCTTGCTTCTATATATAAGTCCGTTCGTCTGGTCATAAAGAATCCTGATAAAACGATTGTCATATTACCACTGTGTTTCTTAGTTCTATTTCTCTTGGCAAACCTAACTGAGTCACACGTACTTGCAAGAAACAATCTGATATGGGCCCTTTTTGTTGCAATGTCTTTCGCAGCCTTGTTAGAGCTAAAAAATCCAATGCCGTGCAAACGATCTTAGCGCAGGATCATACCTGCAAAGGTCACTTGGTGCTTGTTGTTACCCCGCGATTTGTCGCTGAACGTCATAGGTGAGCCTCGAACCA
Source organism: Methylobacterium sp. V23 (assembly GCF_002917135.1). Lineage (NCBI taxonomy): Bacteria > Pseudomonadati > Pseudomonadota > Alphaproteobacteria > Hyphomicrobiales > Methylobacteriaceae > Methylobacterium > Methylobacterium sp. V23. The sequence goes on along the minus strand of NZ_PDHT01000068.1, from coordinate 4,277 downwards.
CGCTTTGCGCAACGCCCTCATGTCCACCCGCTCCTGCTCACAGCCCCCCCCCCCTCTTTGCGGGCGATGCCGTGGCGAGCGATGAAACGCGATAGCCCGCTCCCGCTGGTCTGTACGCCCTGATCGGCGAGGGCGGCACGCAACTCGTGCAGGAAACGATCAGACGTCGCCTCGTCAAAGGAGAGGATCAGACCCGCGGGCGCCTCATTCGCTGGCAGCCTGTCGTTGCCGTGTGTTGACTTGGGTGCAAGGTGACCCTCGAGCGCAAACCGCGCCGCCACCCAATGAACGGAGGCGCCCCCGGCGACGGTCGCCACAACACGCTCGCACAGATCGACGTACAACGGTCAAGGCATCATAGGTTCTTCATCGGTCAACGCCGAAGCCGCCATGCCGTAGCAACACCAGCGGACACCCAGAAATACCTCTTTCGTGGGAGGCGTTGTCGTGATTCCCTGATGCTGTCGGGGTTGGGAAGGCTCGGATGAGACAGCCAGGGTTCGTCGATCCGGATGAGCGCTATCAGCTGCTATCCGAGAACGGCGACCCGCTGGTGAAGCTTGCGGCCCTGATCGACTTCGAGGCGTTCCGGCCGAAGTTGTCGACCGCCTTGAAGCGGTCCGATGGGTCGAAGGGTGGTCGCCCGCACTACAATCCGGTGCTGATGTTCAAGATCTTGGTCCTGCAGACGTTCTATACGCTATCGGACACCGCCACAGAGTTCCAGAGCCGGGATCGGCTTTCGTTCATGCGCTTCCTCGGCCTCGGCTTTGAGGATGCGGCGCCTGACCGGCACCCCGGATGAACACCCATCAGCATGCCCGTATGACGGTTCATGGTCGAGCCCTGCTGGTGAACCGGATCCTAGTCGAGGGCCGGCGCGTGGCCGAGGCCGCGCACGCCTCCGGGCTTAGCGAGGGCTCGGCCTACACCGCGAGCGCGCCGGTCGCCTTGACGTCGCAACGGGTCGCCTCGCCTGCGTCGCCAGCCTGATGGCCACCAACCCCCTCAAGAACCCAGCCTAAAAGAAACCCTCTCAAACAGGCTCTGAAAGGCGTTCTTAGCCAAATTAGGCCGATGGTGCTAACCCCTGTTGCAGACGCCTCCGTGTGGTGGTTTTGGACCCTACTACTTTCGCACGTCGGCGTTGGTGTGAGGGCCGTTTCATTAACGAGCAGCACCAATCGTCACGGGCAGATCTGCAGACAGGCGACCTTAGTCGCGCTCTACAAAATTACTAGGCCTCACTTCATTTCTCGAGCGTTGGCCCAATAGCAGGCGACTTGGTTTGCAGGCCGGAAACAGATGTTCCCCTCGTATGATTTGATTGCTGCAAATAGAGGAACTCCTTCTGATAATATGGTGCATTTTCTGATTGCTATAAGCTGATTGGACAGCTGTTGTGCACCGAATTTATCTCCAGCTGCCTGCTTCTTTGTAATAGCCTCCCAGTCAAATCTTGACTTGCATGCAACCAAACTCTGTTTTGCTATATAATAGTCCTGAGATTTAATTGGTAAGGAAAAAGAAAATATCATCAAGATCCAAATTGCTGCACTGAGAGAAATCTTAATATTCAATTTAGCACTGCGTGATTTCACGAGCCGTGTTTCCGAATCGCATGTCATGGTACAAAGTTCCTAGTACTTCCTGGCTGATGCGCGTAATAACCGATAGAGTAAATTGTATTTTTACGAGCATATTGTTTTGTTGCAGCGGGCGGGGCCGACGACAAGTCCTTGCTCGACGTCGGACGCCAGCTCGTCCTCCAAGCCCGTCGCTGGCTGCCGGGCCGCGACCTGATGCTGGTTGGTGACCGCGGCTTCTCGGCTCTGCTGTTCGTCGACGCAAGGCGTCGCGGCGGTGTCACGGCGATCCCCCGTCTGCGGCTGGATGCAGCGCTCTACGATCCAGCCCCACCGCGTCCGCCCGGCACGATCGGACGCCCGCTCACGAAGGGTGCGCGGTTGCCCCCGCTCGCCCAGACCCTCGTGGCCAAGGGTACGCTCTGGCACAACGTCGTGGTGCGGGGCTGGTACGGGGCAGGCGAGCGGGTGATCGAGATCGACTCGGACACCGCGGCGTGGCGGCACCGTCGAATGCCCGTCGTGCCGATCCGCTCTCGGGCTCATCCGCGATCCCGACGCGGGCTTCGGCCCCCGGCCCTGCTCTGCACGGACGTATCACAAGCTCCAGCGCAGATCGTGTCCTGGTTCGTGCGTCGCTGGTGCGTTGAGGTCACCTTCCAGAAAACCCGTGCCATCTCGGCGTCGAGACGAGAGCGGCAGTGGTCCGACAAAGCGATCGCTCGCACCACGCCCTGCCTTCTCGCTCTGTTCTCGATCGTCACGTTGCTCGCCACACGGCTCTCAGTCTGCCAACGCCGCTGCGTGGCAGCCGCCGCGTGGTACCCCAAACCGCGTCCGACCTTCGCCGATGCCCTCGCCGCCGTGCGTTATGCGATCTGGCGCGAGCGGCCTTTGGCGGCATCACCGTGTCGACGCCCCGAACAAAACCCCGCTTCCGCATACCCGCGCCCTGAGCCTATGCCCTCTGACATGCCGCATGAAGGGCCAAATTCGAGCTAAGCCGGTGAGGAGCGAGGCTTCTGCGGTTGTGTGCTCAGCGTTGATCTCACACAAGGGCAAAGTCGTTGGCGGCGAGTTGGGCGAGCTTGATGTTGGCCAGCCAGATCTCGTCAGCACCGCTGGTGATCACCGTGCCGGTGAACGCTGCCCCTAAGGGCGAGGTGACGTTGCTGACCTCATGAGCAGCTGTCAGCACCTGAGCAAAGCTCGTGAACTGGCCGTGGAACTGGATCACGTCGCCCAACCCAGAGCCTGCCGCAAACCCCGTCACCACGTCACGCCCTGAGCCAGCTGAGAAGTCGAACACGTCATTGCCAGCTTGCCCGTTCAGGTTGTCGTTGCCCGAGCCACCGATCAGCGTGTCAGCCCCGTCCCCACCCAGGAGGATGTCGTTGCCGCCTCGGCCATCCAGCCGATCGTTGCCGGCGTTGCCCACCAGACGGTTGGCATCAGCTGTGGCCAGGATCACGTCGGCAAAGGCTGAGCCTTCAACACCTTCAACGAGGCTGAAGCTGTCGCCCCGTGCGTCTCCATAGGCACTGTTCCAGGTAGGGCTCAGCATGTCGAGGCCAACTCCAGCCGCGGCCGCGCCGTAGTGCGCCGTATCCACCCCAGCACCGCCGATCAAGCTGTCCGCACCACTGCCGCCGATCAGCACGTCCGCGCCACCACCGCCGTCCAGGCGATCGTTCCCGGCTCCGCCGTCTAGCCGATCATTGCCAAGGCCACCCGAGAGCGTGTCCGCGCCCGTGCTCCCCACCAGTGTGTCCGCGCCCGAGGTGCCAATCAGGCTGCGACCTGACGGTGAACTAGGTGTATCCGAGACCTCGTTGAGGTTCACCACCCCGATGTCCAGCAGCTTGTCGAAGCTCAGTCCGGCTTCGTTGGTGACCCGCACCAGCACCTGATGCGCCTGCGAGGCTTCGTAGTCGAGCCCACCCGCCACCACGAGCTGCCGGCCCGCAACGGCAAAGCGTCCGCCCGCATCACTCAAGAGCGTGTAGGTGAGCGCTGCGGTAGGATCTGGATCGCCGCCGATCAGGCTGGCTACCACCGTACCGGGCGTGCTGTTCTCGGCCACACTCGTCTCAGACAGCATGAGGTTGTTGGGTGCAGCCACAGCGGTGAGCGGGTCGAGGATGAAGTCGTGCGCGCTGAGCAGGCTTGTCTTGGTGCTCTGCAGCTTGATGCTGTGCTCGCCCACCGTGATCACGGCCGAGCCGTCCGCGGCCGTGCTGGTCGCAGCCTGCGCCGCCTCGTAGCTCAGAACACCCAAGCGCCGCAGATCAAGCCGGTCCTCACCCGGACGAAACGCCAGGATCAAGTCGTTCTCACGCCCATCGGTGCTCCGAAAAGCGAACACATCTGCGCCTGCTCCACCATCGAGTGTATCGTTGCCCGTCCCACCCCAAAGCACGTCGTTGCCAATCCCACCTACCAGCGAGTCGTTGCCAACCCCACCCTTCAGCGTGTCGGCACCAGGCCCCCCATCCAGCGTGTCGTTGCCAGCCCCACCGATGGTCAACCCATCCACGCCCTGACCCAAGCTCTGGAAGTTGCCCGTGCCGGTGTAGATCACCCCTTCCACGTTCATAGAGGGGTTGTAGGTGCCCCGGTCGGTCAGGACCGTGTCGAAGCCCGCGTTGACGCGCTCGAACACGGCCGAGTCGGCCGCATCAATGACGTAGA
>NZ_PDHT01000067.1:0-10603 GCF_002917135.1 Methylobacterium sp. V23 | reverse complement strand
TGGTCGCCCACCTCAAGCGCCAGGGCCGGCCGTCCTACCTCGAGGCCGTCACGGCGGAGGAGGACGGTGCGGCGGGCGGAAAGGGCGGCGCCGACGAGATCGAGCTGGACGGCGCGGTCTTCGACCAGGGCAGCTTCGGCGAGTCCGGCGGCGACCTCTACGACCAGGCGGTGCAGGTGGTGCTGCGGGACAAGAAGGCCTCGACCTCCTACATCCAGCGCCGCCTGCAGATCGGCTACAACCGCGCCGCCTCCTTGATGGAGAAGATGGAGATCGAGGGCATCGTCGGCCCGGCCAACCATGCCGGGAAGCGCGAGATCCTGGTCGAGCCGGACGCGCATCACGGCTGAGCAGTGCCGCGGCGCCGGACGGCCGCCCTATGGAACGGTGCCGAACCGATAGGTCGTGGTCGCCCGGAACGGCGCGTCCGGTCGCAGGACGGTGCTGGGAAAGGCCGGGTGGTTTGGGGCGTCCGGGAAGCCCTGGGCCTCGAAGCAGACGGCATCGCCCGCGCGGTAGAGCCCGCCGCCCGAGCCCGTCACCGTGCCATCGAGCATGTTCGCGGTGTAGAGCTGCAGCCCCGGCTGCGTCGTCGCCACGGTGAGGCTGCGCCCGCTCGCCGGATCGACCGCCTGCGCCACCGCGCGCAGGGTCCCGTCGCCGCCGAGCGCGTAGGTGTGGTCGTAGCCGTGAGCGAGGGCGAGCTGCGGGTGCGCCGTCCGGATGCGCGCCCCGAGCGCCGTCGGCGTCCGGAAGTCGAAGGGCGTCCCGGCCACGGGCAGGATCCTGCCCGTGGGGATCTGCTCGGCATCCGTCTCCAGCACCGCATCCGCCGCGAGGGTGACCATGTGCCCGAGGGCGCTGCCCGCGTCCTCGCCGGCGAGGTTGAAGTAGCTGTGGTTGGTCAGGTTGACGATCGTCGGCCGGTCGGTGACCGCCGCATACGCGATGGCCAGGCTGCCGTCGTCTCCCAGGCGGTAGGTCACGGTGACGTCGAGGTTGCCCGGGAAGCCCTGTTCGCCGTCGGCGGACCGGTAGGCCAGGGTGAGGCTGGCCGCGTCGGCGGCCTCGACCCGCCAGACCCGCCGGTCGAAGCCCTCCGGCCCGCCATGCATGGTGTTGCGGCCCTGGTTGCGGGGCAGCTGATGGACCGCTCCGTCGAGGCTGAAGCGCCCGCCTGCGATCCGGTTGGCGTAGCGCCCGATCAGGGCCCCGAAATGCGCGTCGCTCGCGACGTAGCCGGCGAGGTCGGCGGCCCCGAGGACGACGTTGGCCACGCGGCCCCTGCGGTCCGGAACGTCGATCCGGCTGACGATCCCACCGTAATCGAGCACCTGCACCCGCAGGTCGCCCCGCGTAAGGGTATGGCGCGTCACGGCTGCGCCGTCCGCCGTGGTTCCGAAAGGCTCTGTGCGCATCGACGTCCGAGTCCCGCTCCGGCCGGCTCAACGCGCGGCGGGCGGATCGGTCCCGTCAGGCCGGTACGACGGCGTCCTCGGCGTCGCCGGAGAGCTGCATCCGGTGCAGCCGGGCATAGGCGTCGCCCGCCGTCACCAGCGCCTCGTGGCGTCCCGTCTCGATGATCCGCCCGGCCTCCATCACGACGATGCAGTCGGCATCGCGTACGGTGGAGAGGCGGTGCGCGATGACCAGGGTGGTGCGGCCCCGCATCAGGCGCAGGAGCGCGTCCTGGACCAGGCGCTCCGACTCGGAATCGAGGGCGCTCGTCGCCTCGTCGAGGAGGAGGATCGGGGCGTCCTTGAGGAAGGCGCGGGCCAGGGAGATGCGCTGGCGCTCGCCCCCCGAGAGGCGGCCGCCCGAGGGCCCGACCGGGAAGTCGTAGCCCTCCGGCAGGCGACTGATGAAGCCGTGGGCCGCCGCCGCCTCGGCCGCCGCTTCGATCTCGGCACGGGTCGCTCCCGGCCGGCCGAAGCCGATATTGGCCGCGATGGTGTCGTCGAACAGGACCACGTCCTGCGAGACCACGGCCACCGCCGCGCGCAGGGAGGCGAGGGAGACGCTGCGGATGTCCTGCCCGTCGATGCGCACCGCGCCCTCGGTCACGTCGTAGAGGCGCGGCACGAGGTTGAGGAGGGAGGACTTGCCCGAACCCGAACGCCCGACCAGGGCCACCGTCGCCCCGGCCGGGACGGTGAGGTCGATGCCCTCCAGGGCCGGCGCGTCGGCGCGGTAGCGGAACTGCACGCTGGTGAAGCGGATCTCGCCCCCCGCCACCTGCAGCGGGGGCGCGCCCGGCAGGTCGCGGATCTGCGGCGCCTCGTCCATGAGGGCGAAGTAGCGCTGCAGGGCGGCGCCGGCTTCCTGAAGGATCGCGTTGAGGGTGCCCAGGGTGCGGATCGGCTGCGAGGCCAGGAGCAGCGCGGTGACGTAGCCGGTGAAGTCGCCCACGGTGCGGTCGCCCGAGGTCACGCGCTGGCCGACCAGGGCCAGCACTGCGGCCACCGCGAAGCCGCCGCCGATCTCGAGGAGCGGATCGAGGCGCCCGCGGGCGTTGGCGGCCTTCATCTTGAGGCGGCGCACCTCGTCGAAGGCGCCCCGCGCCCGGCCCTTGAGGTAGCCCTCCAAGGCGTAGGTCTTGGCGATGCGGGCCCCCTGCAGGCTCTCGGTGATCAGGCTGGCGGTGAGGCCCATCCGCTCCTGCGTCGCGGTCGAGACCCGGCGCAGCTTCTTGCCGACCCGGCCGATCGGGCCGGCGACGAACGGCACCACCACGCCCGCCACCAGGGTGAGGATCGGATCCATCCAGACCAGGGCCGCCACCAGGGCGATCAGCATGGCGATGTCGCGCAGGAGCACCGTCGAGATGCGGGTCAGGGCCTCCTTGATGAAGGCGAAATCCGTGGTGAAGCGCTGGGTGAAGGCGGCCGGGCTCTCGCGCCCGAGCTGGGCGAGATCGGAGTCGATGAGGTGTCCGTAGAGGGCGGCCTGCATGTCGGCCTCGACCCGGGTGACGACCCGGTTGGTCAGGACGTTCTGGCCGAACAGCGCGAAGCCGCGGATCGACGTGATCGCGATGACGATCACCGGGCCGTAGGCGAGGGCGCCCATATCCTTGCGGTCGAAGGCGTCGAAGGCGAGCTTGATCAGGGTCGGGTACAGGCCCGTCGCCGCTCCCACGATGGCGATGAGCACCAGAACCAGCGCGAGGGTCGCCCGGTGCGGACGCAGCCATTCCCGCCAGACCCGGCCGAGGAGGGGAAGGATGTCGCTCTTGGGAAGCGCCCGTCGCGCCATCTGGTCCGCTCTTTCCGTGTCATGCCCGCCAGTCGGCGCAGGGGCCGCGACTGCGGGGGTGTTTGCGTCCGCCCGCCGGCGAGATCAAGCGAAAGCCACGGGGGAACGCTCCGCGGCCCGGCTAGGAAATGTGATAATGTTACAGTAGAGCGAGGGAGCTTACCGAAAGGATCGTCTCCGATGCCGCTCCGGCTCCTGTTCCCGCGCCCGCGTTTCGGCCTGCCTGCCGCCCTCGTGCTCCTGCTCGGCCTGGTCGGTCCGGTCTCGGCGGCGGAGACGAAGCTGCGTGCCGTCGCGACCTTCTCGATCCTGGCCGACCTGGTGGCCCAGGTCGGCGGGGACCATGTCGCCGTGACCTCCCTGGTGCAGCCCAACGCGGATGCCCACGGCTATGCACCGGCGCCGAGCGACGCCCGGACCCTGGCGGATGCCAGGCTCGTCGTGGTCAACGGCCTGGGGCTCGAGGGATGGATCGACCGGCTGATCAAGGCCTCCGGCACCAAGGCGCCGGTGATCGTCGCCTCCGCCGGGGTCAAGCCGATCGAGGCCGAGGATGACGGCCACGGGCATGACGGGCCTGGTCACGCGCACGGCCACCACGACGATCCCCATGCCTGGCAGAGCATCGCCAATGCGCGGATCTACGTCGGCAACATCCGGGATGCCCTGGTGCGGATCGACCCGGACCATGCCGCGGCCTATGCCGACAACGCGAAGGCCTATGTCGCCTCCCTCGACGCCCTCGAGGGCGAGGTCCGGACGGGGATCGCTGCGATCCCGAAGGCCCAGCGCCGGATCATCACCACCCACGACGCGTTCGGGTACTTCACCGCCGCCTACGGCCTCACCTTCATCGCCCCCCAGGGCGTGTCCACCGACAGCGAGGCGAGCCCGCGCGACGTCGCCCGGATCATCCGCCAGATTCGCCAGGAGAAGATCCCGGCCGTCTTCCTGGAGAACATCAGCGATCCGCGCCTGATGCAGCAGATCGCCCGCGAGAGCGGTGCCGTGATCGGCGGCAAGGTCTTCTCCGACGCTTTGTCCGGGCCGGACGGGCCCGCGCCGACCTACGTGGCGATGATGCGCCACAACCTCGCGGCCTTCACCGCGGCCCTGGGCCAGCGCTGAATCCAGGCCCGGTTTCGCTCAAGCGTCGGGCGGGCTCGGCGGATACGGGTCTCCGTCCGGTCGACCGAGGGCCGGATCAGCCTCCGGTCATCGGCGGGAAGAACGCGATCTCGGCGGCACCGGCGATCGGTGCGTCCGGCTTGGCATGGACCCGGTCGATCGCCGCGCGGACGATGCCGGTGGTCTCGAAGGCGTAGGCGTATTCCTCGCCCCGGCCGCGCAGCCAGTCGATGAGATCCGCGACCGTGACGATCCCGGCGGGGAGGTCGACGGTCTCCTCGGCCTTGCCGACGCGCTCGCGCACCCAGGCGAAATAGACGAGCTTCATCGCGTGGTGTCCCTCAGCGCGGGTCGTCGATGACGTGCTTGATGCCGGCGCGCAGGTAGTCCCAGCCGGTATAGAGCGTCAGCGCGGCGGCGATCCAGAGGAGGACGGTTCCGGTCTGGATCGTGCCCGGCAGGATCGTTTCCCCGGCCGGACCGGCGACCAGGAAGCCGATCGCGATCAGCTGCACGGTGGTCTTCCACTTGGCGACCTTGCTCACCGGAACGCCGACCTTCAGCTCGGCGAGATACTCGCGCAGGCCCGAGACCAGGATCTCCCGGCACAGGATCACGATGGCGGCCCAGAGGGTCCAGCCCACGATGGTGTTGTCCGCGGCCAGCATGAGCAGGCAGGCGGCCACCAGCAGCTTGTCCGCGATGGGATCGAGCATCCGCCCGAGGGCCGAGCTCTGGTCGTAGGTCCGCGCCACGTAGCCGTCGAGGTAGTCGGTGATCGCCGCCAGGATGTAGACCGCCAGGGCGCCGAAGCGCGCGCTGGGCTCGGTGGGCCAGTACAGCAGCGCGACCACGACCGGCACCGCCACGAGCCGCCCGTAGGTCAGGCAGTTCGCGAGCGTCCAGGCTGGCGACCGGCGGCGGGTGAGGACGGGATTCATCGCAGGCGTGAAACCATGTGCGGCGGTGGGGGTCAACCGCTCGGACCCGCCGATCTCGTCACGCATGGGTGTGAAAGAAGTCGTAGACGGCGCGCGCCGTGGCGGCGTTGACCCCCGGGGTCTTCGCCAGATCCTCGAACGCCGCGCGCTGGATCGCCTTCACGGTGCCGAAGTGGTGCAGCAGCGCGCGCTTGCGGCTGGGGCCGATTCCCGCGATCTCGTCGAGGGGGTTCCGCACCATCTCGCGCTTGCGCTTGGCCCGGTGGCTGCCGATGGCGAAGCGGTGCGCCTCGTCGCGCAGGCGCTGCACGAAGTACAGGGTCGGATCGCGCGGCGGCAGCTTGAAGGGGGGGCGCCCGGGCACGAAGAACGTCTCGCGCCCGGCGTCGCGGTCGCGGCCCTTGGCGATGCCCACCAGGGCGACGTCGGTGACGCCGATCTCCTCCAGGGCGGTCCGGGCAGCGTCCAGCTGCCCCTTGCCGCCGTCGATCAGCACGAGGTCGGGCCAGGCCGGCAGGGTGTCGCTCTCCGGCGGCGCCTCCGGCACCGGCGCCTCGGCCCCGCCCTCGCTTGCCGCGATCGCGGCCTCCCGGGCGGTGCGCGGGTTCTCCTTGACGAGGCGCTTGAAGCGGCGCTGCAGCACCTCGCGCATCATCCCATAATCGTCGCCCGGGGTCAGCTCCTCCGACTTGATGTTGAAGGTGCGGTAATGCTGCTTGGCAAAGCCCGTCGGCCCGGCGACGATCATGCCGCCGACGGCGTTCGTGCCCATGATGTGCGAGTTGTCGTAGACCTCGATCCGCCGGGGCGTGCCGGAGAGCCCGAAGGACTGGCCGAGGGCGACCAGGAGCTTGCCCTGCGAGGCGGTGTCGGCGAGGCGCCGGCCCAGCGCCTCCTTGGCGTTGCGCTGGGCGTACTCGACGAGGTTCTTGCGCTCGCCGCGCTGGGGCTGGTGAATCTCGACCCGGTACTCCGTGCGGCTCGACAGGGCGGCGGCCAGGAGTTCCGCATCCTCGATGGCGTGCGAGACCAGGACGCTGCGCGGCGCCGGCTTGTCGTCGTAGAACTGCCCGATGAACGAGGCCAGGACCTCGTCCGGCGTCATGGTGCGGTCGGCCTTGGGGAAGTAGGCGCGGTTGCCCCAGTTCTGGAAGTTGCGGAAGAAGAACACCTCGATGCAGAACTGGCCCGCCTGCTCGTCGAGGGCGAAGACGTCGGCCTCCTCGACGCCCTGGGTGTTCACGCCCTGCGTCCCCTGGATCGCCGACAGGGCGGCGATGCGGTCGCGGAACCGGGCCGCGCGCTCGAACTCCATCTTCTCGGAGGCGTCCTGCATCTCCTCGCGCATGCGGTCCTTCACGGCGTTCGACTTGCCCGCGAGGAAGCTCTTCGCGTTGTCGGCGAGCGCGCGATAATCGGCGAGGTCGATCTCGCCCGTGCAGGGCCCGGAGCAGCGCTTGATCTGGTAGAGCAGGCAGGGCCGGGTGCGGTTCTCGTAGTAGCTGTCCGTGCAGGTGCGCAGGAGAAAGGCCCGCTGCAGGGCGTTCACCGTGCGGTTCACCGCCCAGACGCTGGCGAAGGGGCCGTAATAGCTGCCCTTCCGGCGCCGGGCGCCGCGGTGCTTGATGATCTGCGGCGCTTCCGAATCCGCCGTGACGAGGATGTAGGGAAACGACTTGTCGTCCCGCATCAGCACGTTGAAGCGCGGCTTCAGCTGCTTGATGAGGTTGGCCTCGAGGAGCAGCGCCTCGGTCTCGGTGGCGGTGGTGACGAACTCCATCGCCGCCGTCTGCGAGATCATGCGGGCGATGCGGTTGGAATGGGCCTGGCCCCGCGCGTAGGAGCCGACCCGCGCCTTGAGGTTCTTGGCCTTGCCGACGTAGAGCACGTCGCCCTTGTCGTCGAACATCCGGTAGACGCCGGGCGAGGTCGGTAGGGTCGTCCAGAACCGCCGGATCACCTCGGTGCCGGCCTTGACCGCGCCCTCCTCGAAATCGAAGTCGATCTCGGGGGCGTCGTCGGCCTGGGCGAGGTCGAGCGCCTCCTCGGCGTCGTCCTCCCGGCCGCCGTCCTGCGGGAACCCGTCCTGCGAGAACCCATCCTGCAGGCCGTCCTGGTCGTCGAAGCCGTCAGGCGGCAGATCTTTCGAGGCGTGGTCTTTCGCGGGCGCGCGGCTCATGCCGCTGACTTAAGCCTCGGGGAGAGGCGAGGGAAGGGGCGAGGGAAGGGGCGATCCAGGCGGCGGGCGGGGCGACGAGGCCCCGTCGCCTCAGTCGAAGAGCGCGTCGATGTCGCCCTGGTCGACGTGGCCGATATCGTCATCGAGCTTCGGCCCGTTGAGGAGCGAGCTCTCGTCGTCGATGTCGATCTTGGCGGGATGGGCGCCCAGCAGCTCGCTGAAGCTGTCGAGGCCGCCCCAGGCCTCGATCATCCGGTCGAGGTGCTCCTCGATGAACTTCAGCACGCCGACGATCTTGTTGATGCGCTGGCCGGTGAGGTCCTGGAAGTTGCAGGCCTCGAAGGCGACCACGACGCGGTCGAGGATCGCGTCGATGTTCTCGCGTCCCGCCATGGTGGTGGTCATGGCGCGCAGCATGCTGGCGTTGGTCTCGATTTCCTCGATCGCGCCCAGGATCGTGCTGGTGGCGCGCTCGGTGGAGTCGACGACGGCGTCGAGCTCGCCCGCCACGCGGCGCATGCCCTTGCCGGTATTCTCCGAGCGGTAGAGCGTCGCGATCTCCTGCTTGGTGCGGGTGATCGCATCCTTCATGATGTCGAGTTCGGACCGCATCGCGAAGGCTTCGTTGAGCTCGCGCCGGCAGGCGTCGATCGTCTCGACGGTGCTCGTCTGCGTGACCTTCCGAAGATCCTGGATCGCCGAGAGGATCTCCTCGAGGCGCTTGTTGTTCAGGGTTACCGCCTCCGACGAGACGGCGGCTTCGTTGGCCACGGCGGGACCTGCGAGCCCGAGGCTTTCCTCGATGCGGTAACGTTTGAGAGTCATCGGTCGCGATCAGCCGGAAAGAGTGAAGCCCGGTGACGATGCCGCCAACTCATTGCGATTTCTTGAACGTCGCAACCGGCCAGCAACCTTTACCGGCCGTTCACGCTGAATCCGAGGAACTGTTCGAAGCCGCACCGGGCTGAACGATTCACCATGTTCCTTCACCGGGTCCTCGTTCGGGGCCCCGATCCTCCGGGCATGTCGGACCCGCGGACGGGTTCGACCGAGGCTTGGAGCGTTGACGAGCATGCGGTTCGATTGGTGCGTGGCCGTGGCCTGCCTGACGGTGGGACTGGCGGGGCAGGGGGCACAGGCGCAGTCGCAGGGATCGGCCCGGCCCGGCGCCTATGGCGGGGGCTTCATCGAGTACATGCTGGGAAGCGGGCCGGAAGCGCGCCCGGCCGCGCCGGCCCCGGTCCGCTACGTCTCGGGCAACCGCCTCGCCGATGCGCAGGCGCTCGACCCCGCATCCCGCGCTTACGGTGTCGCCCCGACGCCGCGCATGCTCCACTCCGGCGACCGGGTTCCCGAGGAGCGCTTCGAACCCTCGTACGCGCCACCGGTCGCCGCAGCGCCCGTCCGGACGCCGATCCGCCTCGCCGCCCTGCCGTCGGCCCAGGCCGTGGAGCCGGCGGTCGAGGCCATCGCCCGCGCGCCCGATCCCCGCTACGCCCGCCAGGTCGTCGCCTTCGATGGACCGCAGCGCGCGGGGACGATCGTCGTCGATACGCCCGGCAAGTTCCTCTATCTGGTCCAACCCGGGCACCAGGCGATCCGCTACGGCATCGGCGTCGGCCGGCCGGGCTTCGCCTGGTCGGGCCTGAAGACGATCAGCCAGAAGCGGGAATGGCCGGATTGGACGCCGCCCGAGGAAATGATCCGGCGTCGTCCGGACCTGCCGCGCCATATGGCCGGCGGTCCCGGCAACCCGCTCGGCGCGCGGGCGCTCTATCTCGGCTCATCGCTCTACCGCATCCACGGCACCAACGAGCCGCACACGATCGGGCAGAACGTCTCCTCCGGCTGCATCCGGATGATGAACGAGGATGTCATCGATCTCTACGAACGCACGCCCGTCGGCACGCGGGTCGAGGTCCTGTGACGGCTCAGGCCTCACGACCGGGGCCCTGAAACGAGAAGCGCCGGCGCCCCATCGAGGCGCCGGCGCTTCGTCCTTGTGGAATCAGACCCAGTCGTCGTCCCCGCCGCCGCCGAGGTCGCCCCCGAAGTCGCCGCCGGAGTCGTCCGTGAAGGACGCGTCCTGGAGGTCGTTGCCGCCGCCGAGGGCCGAGCCGAGATCCTCGTTGCCGCTGCCGCCGAAGAAGTTGTTCTCGGTGATGTTCGGGGCGCCGCCGAGACCGGCCGCTGCTGCGCTGCCGAGCTGGGAATGGCCCCCCGCAAAGGCGTTGGAGAGGGCGCTGCCGAGCAGCATGCCGCCGGCGGCACCCGCCGCCATGGGCAGTGCCGTCGCCATGAAGCCGCCGCCGCGGGCCGGTGCCGCCTGCTGGCCGCTCCACGGGCCGCCCTGCTGCGGGCCGCCATAGCCCGGCTGCTGTCCGTAGCCCGGCTGCGGCTGGCCATAGCCCGGCTGCTGCGGCTGTCCGTAGCCCGGCTGGCCGCCCTGGTTGCCCCAGGCGCCGCCCTGGCGCGGCGGCTCGGGCTGGCGGGCGGACGAACCGCCGCCGAAGATGCTGGACAGGAAGCCGCCGCCGCCGCCCTGCGGCTGCTGCTGACCCGCACGGCGCAGCTGCTCGAGCTGCTCGTTCAGGCTCTTGATCGCCTCTTCCTGCACGTAGATCAGCTGCGCCATGGCGTAGGGCGCGTAGGGCTGTGCCCGGATCTTGTCGGCAATGAAGCGCTCGGCTTCCGCGTCACGGGGCTGGCTCGAAGCCTGCTCCAGGCGCTGGAAAATGCCGCCGATGACGTCGCGTTCTTCGCTGTTCATGGAGTTGTCCTCCTGGGGCAAGCCGGCGGGTGACCACCCGCACGGGCGGGTCACAGATGGGGGGTGCCGCCGGCCTTTGTCAGGGGTTCAACGCAAACTTTGCCGTCCCGGATGCATGGACCGATTTCGAATCTGCCCAGAACGCGGAAAAGCCCGGCCTTGCGGCCGGGCTTTCCTGAAGATGCGCGCCCGGCGAAGGGGCGCGATCGGGTCGGATCCTAGTAGGAGCCGAACTTGTAGTTCAGGCCGGCGCGGACGACGGCGAACTCGGTGTCGCGCACCTGACGGCCGCCGCTGACCAGGACGACGCCCGGGCTGGTGGTGGTGACG
>NZ_PDHT01000066.1:0-10628 GCF_002917135.1 Methylobacterium sp. V23 | reverse complement strand
CATCGTCGTGCCAGGCATGGGCCACATGATCCATCATCTCGCGCCAAAGCGTGTCATCCAGGCCATCGACCGCGCCTTCGAGATAGGACGTGACAACCGCGTGTAACTGGGCAGGGCGGGACGCATGAGCATGGCACACTACATCGCAATTGAGAGGGTTACGGGACGTGTCTACGGCGACACGGCCCGCTTTGGTCAGGCCGGGGATGTGGCGTCACCTGACGCTGCAGTCTTGCTCTTCGATCGCCATCATGGCCGTGCACCTCGTGGGTTCGGTCACGTTGGGCCAACAAGCACGGCAGCGAGCTATGACGTCTATGAGATCCGATCGTCCGGCTCTCACGTTCCGACGGCCAGCGAGGCTGGAGCACAGGCTCTGGTAAGGGACCACGGATCTTGGGTGGTCGCGCTTGTTAGCTACAACTCCTGATGTGCCTACGACCCCGCAATCGATCGCGTCACGAAAAGGGCCAGGAGTGCACTGGCTCCGACTGATAGCGATGCGATCACCAGCAAATCGGCTTCCGGCTCAAGCCACTTCAAGCCGACCCCAATGTGCCAGGCCTGAAGCCAGAGACCGGCAATGGGAGGTGCAAGCACCAAGGATGTTATGAGGTAGATGCGCCACCTGAACACAGAGCGAGCCTACGCCTGATCGCGTAGAAACGCTATTCCCGCAATAGCTTACGCCTCTATCACGCATGGCGAAGCCGATCAGCGCGACAGGCGAGCAAGGCTCCCGCTCCCATCGGACCAATCGGCTTCAGTCGTGAAGTATCGCGGTTGGCTGTGTGGGCCAGCTATCACGATCAGTTCGGAACGAGGCGGGCACCCCAACTCCGATCTGATGAACGTGGTTTAAGTCAGCGTGGTTAAAGCTTCCTTACCGGGCACCGGAAGGACGTGAAACAAAAAGCTGGGCTTTCGTATATCTGGTCGGGCTGAGGGTCGGCTCGCTGCGCCCTTAGTGACGTTCAACGTCGGGAATACCGTCGTTTTCCTGACACTCAGGTGGTATGCGTCTTATGTATCCTGGTGTGTCTTCGCTTCAGAAGCGCCCTTCATCACCACCGTGCAACAGCTTCGCTATCTGCTCCGCCCCCTGCGCCCGTGCCTTCGCCTCAGATGGCTGCGCACGATCCGAGCGCTGGATCAGCTTGCCATGCTTGCGGATAGCCCACTGCCAGGTGTCCTTGGCTCGTGGGTTCGGCTCGACATCGAGAGTGTACGGGTAGGTGCTGGTGGTCGGCTCAGTCATAACGCGGTTGTGCCATGGGACTCGCTATGCGTCATCCGTCACAACCCTCAGGATGGCTCCGGACAGCCAAAAGCAAGCACAGGCGGAGCGCCCTGCCTCACGACCCAGGCCGCAGCCGGCATCATCAAGCCGCACACAAAAGCTGCCGGCTCACTGCTTCAAACTTCGGGACGCACGGCTTGCGTGCCCGCTACATCACGACAGTGGCCAATCGGAGCACGGATCTAACGCGGATCATAGATCGGTCAGGGCATCAGGCACCTCAAAGGATTGTCGGGCCGAAAGCAGAATACGTGTTATGAGACTACTTATCCTGCATCAAAGGTCTGCCTGCTATGGATGTCGTTCTCACTCCTGAGGGATCTACGGGTAGAGCGTGGACCTTGAAAGACCGCCTCGGGCGGAGCCTTGGCAACATCACCAAGCCCCAAAACGGCAACGACTTCGAAATTCAGCCTGATGCATTCGGCCTCCTCAAAAGTGTAAAACGGCGTCACCCATCTCTCAATGAGGCCATGTCTGCCATCGCAGGCGTCACGAATGGTGCCTGTACGCTTGATAGCCGCGACTGGGGTTAGGGCCGCAAATCTCGGCAATAGGCCCCACATCTGACGCAACAGCCAAGGGATTGCACAGGCCATGATCGAGTTCTTTGACCGAGAAGGGCAGGAGGCAGCATTTTGCCATGATGGGCAGTCCCTCTACCTTTGGAACGGTAAGCCTGCAGCCTTCATCCACGATGATAAGGTTTATGCCTATGACGGCCGCTTCATTGGTTGGGCGGACAGAGGCTGGATCTCGGATGAGAGTGGCGAATGTCTCTTGTTTGAGCGCGATGCCGTTGGTGGCCCACAAAAACCGAGCCGTCTGAGAAAGACCACACCAGGGCCAAGAGGCAAGAAACCACCGCGCTGCGCACTGCTTCCTACGCCACTTGGCCAGGCGAGCCTTGCAACTTGGTCAGACCATGCATTCTCTGACCTAGTCTAGGGAGATAGAGCGCAGTCCGTTTACAGGCTTGAAACGGAGCCATCAGATGGGTTGCGTGCCACCCAACGCGGCACACGTCCAGTTGGAGTCTGTAGCAGACAGCAGGGCGGACTTGCCGTTCGATATGTTATACTGCCGGTATGACGAAGCCTCCTGCGCACCCCTTCACGATCCATATCGCGCCTTCCAAGCAGTTGCGCAGCACCTTCGTGTGGAGCATCGCGCGGAGTGGGGCGGACCGGGAATATGCGCTGCTCACCTACGCCACCCCCGAGGAAGCTCGTCAGCCTGGTAAAGTGGTCCTGGATGGGATGATTGCGGCGTGGCACCATAAAGCGCTTTAGGGCACGCAATGGATCGCGAATGATCCGCTTGCCCATCTCAGCATAGATACATGGGGTCTAAGTGGCTGCCCAGAGATCGAAGGGGGTGATTGGCTGAGTGGTAAGCCGTTCCAGGCGGGCCAATCCTTGCTCAGTGACCTGCCACGTCGCGAACACCCCACCGATATGAGGGCCTGCCTGCTCGCCGATCCACCGAACATCGCCCCCGCTCTGAAGAGCGCAGAGGCGGCTATGGTCGCTCGGCCAGGAGCGATCTCGTTCACGCTTGATGGAAATCCGACCAGCGACCGCTTCAGCGGCTTTCGTTAGAAGGCGGCGCTCATGATTGACCAGCATCTTGTCTCTCCGAGGAAGACGCGCGGTACAGATACGCATTTTCTACGCAGAACCTTAACCATAAGGTGGCCCTGGTTGGCAACTTGGTCTGCTTGTGTCTCGGATCTCGCCCGCATCATGGATCAGAGCGGGCACCGCAACCCGTGGACGATGGTCTGGTACATTCCGAGCTCAAACGCCTTCAAGGATCATTAGGAAGCGGGCTTCTGTAAGCAGACACTTTCTACTGCGACCGCCGCAGCTAGCCTGATCAAAAACTTTGTAGGCAGCTAGTTTATCTGAGGATATCTGTAGACAATCATCTGTATATTTCCATCGAGTATCTCGGCGGATGTTGGCTGAACCCCCAGAGACTTTTCGTCGACACACTTCTGAGCATGAATTTTTGCTGAGTCTAGATCACCGGTCCAAGGTATTGAACCTAAGGCATTTTTTTCACGACGAACAATTATCCGGAACATTTTGGATCTCCAAAAACACAGGCGTGATGTACACGAATGTGAAGGGGCTGGACACAATTTAATATTTTAATATTTAAATTAAATCACCTGCCGAAAATATTGTTGAGGCCAATCCGTGAAGGCGGCGTGTTCAGCGCAGGGCTTCCGAAGGACAGGCTCGGGACTGCCTGAACGAAACGACTGCGCTTCCCTCAGCATCGGTTCAGTGGTTGGGGCTCAGCCTTTGGTTTCGCCGGTCAGCCAAGGCTGAGGTCGGACGCCAACAGGGTTCAGGTCATGATGCGCGTGAAGGTGCTCGGAATAGCTGCTGTGATCGCTTCCGGTCTCGGCTTGGCGAGTTCGGCCCAGGCAGCTTCCCTCTCGTTCAACTCCTTCGAGCAGACCCGCAATGACGGTGTGGTCGAGTATGTAGCTGGAGGCTGCGGCCCTGGCTTCCATCCCAATCCATGGGGCCGCTGCCGGCCGAATGACCGTGGCTATGGCTACGGGGACTATGGCTACGGTGGTCCCAGGCGGTTCTACGAGGGACGGCCCTACGGCTACGGAGAGGGCTATCGACGCCGTGGTGGCTACGAGTACGACCGTCCGCAGCGGTTCTACGACGGCTACTGAGGACATCGGCGAGGTGTCCGGTCGTGCGGGGACGGATCATGAAAGCGGGGTCGTGCACGCGAGATGTCTGCTTGATGCGTGAGTGCCAAACGGCACGGCGTTCCGGCTAAGAGGGACCTAGATCAAGATCACTGAACAAGTCACGGCCAGCCGCCATTCGACGGAGACCGCGCAAACCCAAGTGAATTGTGCCATGAACACTCGCATTACTTCTGCTGTTGCTGCTGTCGTCCTGAGCGTTAGCGCGATGGCTTCGCCCGCTCTGGCCCAGAGCTACACTGCTCCCGCTGGCATCGCTGCCGTGGCAGCGCCTGGTGACCTTGAGGGCCGCAGCTACGACGACATCACGACCGGATCGATCCGAACCGTGCGTGGCCATGACTCGGCCCAGGAAGGCAACGCCAACCAGCCGAGCTTCCTCGTCCAGCAGTATGGCCAGACCTCCGGCGGCACGGCTCGCTAAGTCCTCAAACGATTGAGACGACCGACGGCGGGGCAAAAGCCTCGCCGTTTTCGTATCGAGGGTCATGCGGCTTTCCCTCTGCCACGCCACGTTTCAGCGGCTTTATGCGCGAGGGTCACGGCCTCTTCGATCCAGGCTGCGTCGGCGTTGGTGACACGTACCAACCCCTCTAACGCCTTGAGGCGATCACGCTCGGCCTTGGTCAGGAAGCGACCTCCGAACGCCTTCGGAATTGTCCAGTCGAGGGTGAGGGCGTAGCCAGCGGCGCGGCTCCACGGCTCGACCCGCTGTGTGTCCCACAGGCGCATCCCCGGCCGGCTGCAGGGCGCGGAAGGATCACTGTCCTTGGAGACGGACGGCGGCGAGGAGCGTTTCGGCGCAGCCGCCATGCTGCTTCTAAATGGCGAGGCTTCGATGGCCTCCGCGAGAGCGTACCAGTCCAACCCCGCTACGGTGAGTGTCCGGCCGATTGCATGGGCCGTCGCGACCACCTCTCCATCATGCTCGCTGGCAAGGCGGGGCAAGAGCTTGGCGAGGCGGTCCAAGGTAGCGGCCGGGATCTTGGGGGAAGCCATACGATCCTCTCAGGCTGAACCGGCGAGGCGGGCGAAGCTGACAAGGATCTGGAGCCGGTCGGTCGGTACGAGGCAGTTCAGGGCGACGCTGGCGGGCTCCAGAGCCATCGGGTCGGTCTCAGCTCAGGCTAGGACGTCTTTCGGATGCGAAAGAGTATTCCGGGAGCAGGTTCCGTCTGTTGGCCTGCGTGCAGCCTTACGGTCTACACGATAGAGAAGCAGGCGACCGCCTAACGGCGCGAGGTCGCCGCCGCAATAATCACCCGCTCACGCAGAGTCTGGCTTTAAGGACGACCCATGCTTCGCCCCTCCTGGAGCGACTAATGAATCAGCACCACAGCACCGCGCGAACCCCATCAAGCGGACCTAGAAAGAACGGAGAACGCTTAGAAGTCCATCCCGCCCATACCGCCACCCATACCGCCGCCTGGCATCTGCGGAGCCTCCTTCCGCGGGGCCTCGGAGATCATAGCCTCGGTCGTGATAAGAAGCCCAGCGACCGACGCTGCCCCTTGCAAGGCAGCTCGGACAACCTTGGCCGGGTCGACAATGCCAGCTTGAAGCATGTCGACGTACTCCTCCGTCTGAGCGTTGAAGCCATACGTCGCAGACGAGTTTGCCAGGATCTTTCCGACCACGATCGAGCCTTCGACGCCTGAGTTCTGCGAAATCTGGCGGATCGGAGCTTCAAGTGCCTTCAGCACGATTTTGATGCCGGCCTGAACGTCTGGGTTGTCGTTCTTCAACCCCTCTGCCGCGGCCTTTGCACGAAGGAGAGCGACGCCGCCGCCGGGCACAATGCCTTCTTCAACCGCAGCGCGCGTCGCATGAAGCGCGTCGTCAACGCGGTCTTTCTTCTCCTTGACCTCGACCTCAGTCGAGCCCCCGACGCGGATGACCGCAACACCACCTGCGAGCTTGGCTTGACGCTCCTGGAGCTTCTCACGGTCGTAGTCCGAGGTAGTCTCCTCGATCTGCGCCTTGATCTGCGCCACACGTGCTTCGATGTCGGCCTTGTCGCCCGATCCATCGATGATCGTGGTGGTCTCCTTATCGATACGCACCCGTTTGGCGTGACCCAGCATCTCAAGGGTGACGTTCTCCAGTTTGATGCCGAGGTCCTCGGCGATCATCTGACCCTTGGTCAGCAGGGCAATATCCTCAAGCATGGCCTTACGGCGATCGCCGAAGCCTGGTGCCTTGACAGCCGCGACTTTGAGGCCGCCGCGCAGCTTGTTCACGACGAGCGTGGCAAGCGCCTCACCCTCGATGTCCTCGGCGATGATGAGCAGCGGCTTACCCGTCTGAACCACGGCTTCAAGGATCGGGAGCAGCGCCTGGAGTGAACCGAGCTTCTTCTCGTGGATGAGGATGTAGGGGTCCTCGAGATCGGCCAGCATCTTCTCCGCATTCGTGATGAAGTACGGGGAGAGGTAGCCGCGATCGAACTGCATGCCTTCGACCACATCGAGCTCGGTCTCGGCCGTCTTCGCCTCCTCGACGGTGATGACACCCTCGTTGCCGACCTTCTCCATGGCGTGGGCGATCATCTCGCCGATTTCCTTGTCGCCATTGGCCGAGATAGTGCCGACCTGGGCGATCTCGGCGGAGGAGGCCACCTTGCGGGCGCGCTCACCAATATCCTTCACGACCGCCGCAACAGCGAGGTCGATGCCGCGCTTCAGGTCCATCGGGTTCATGCCGGCGGCCACGTACTTCACACCCTCGCGGACGATGGAGGCAGCCAGAACGGTCGCCGTCGTTGTGCCGTCGCCGGCAATATCGCTCGACTTCGAGGCCACCTCGCGCACCATCTGTGCGCCCATGTTCTCGAACTTGTCGGAGAGCTCGATCTCCTTGGCGACGGTGACGCCGTCCTTGGTGATGCGCGGCGCGCCGAACGACTTCTCGATGACGACGTTCCGGCCCTTGGGACCCAGCGTCACCTTTACGGCACTGGCAAGAAGCTCAACACCGCGCAGCATCTTCTCGCGGGCATCGGCAGAAAAACGAACGTCTTTGGCAGCCATGGGAAAAGTCACTTCAATGTTAGCTTGGCCCCGAGGCACACCACATCGGGCGCCTCAAGGGGCAGCGTTGGCAGATCGCGCGCGGGTGTATGGCCCTTAGGCGACGACGCCCATGATGTCGGATTCCTTCATGATCAGGAGGTCCTGACCGTCGAGCTTGACCTCGGTGCCGGACCACTTGCCGAACAGGACGCGATCACCCGCCTTGACGTCCAGCAGGTTGACACGACCGGCTTCGTCACGGGCGCCGGGGCCGACGGCGACGATCTCGCCCTCTTGCGGCTTCTCCTTGGCGGTGTCCGGGATGATGATGCCGCCCTTGGTCTTCTCTTCGCCTTCGATACGGCGGACGACGACACGGTCGTGCAAGGGGCGAAAGTTCATGGTTGAGTTCCAATCTCCCTGCCGATGATGTCGGACCGGTACGGTCTAATCATCGCAAGGAAGGCGGCTGCAGAAAGATTCACAGCCGCCCTGCACGAGACGTGCTTAGCACTCAATGAGTGAGAGTGCTAATGCGCTGCAGCCCGGGATGTGGAGCGGCTCAGGGATAGCGACACCTGGTGAGATAGACGGCTCGCCTCAGCGTTTTACACAAGACCTGTAACTTGTTTGAAAAGTCGCTTATCTTCTCGCTTTAGCTTTGCGAGCCGCGTAGCGGGTGTCCCGCGCGAGCTTCTGCTCCACCTTTTCTGCGGCTTGGCGCTCGGTTTTTTCGATTGCTTGACGAGCTATCTCAACGGCAGCGCGCTCTTGCGCGGCAGCGGCCTCCCGCACGCGGTCAGCCTCTGTCGAAAGGCGCAAAGCCTCACGATCTGCTGCCCGGATCTCACGGGCTTCCGAGATAGCTTCACGCGCAGATTGTCTAGCGACAACTGCCGGGTCATCAGTTGCAGGTCGCGCACGAAAACGAGCTAAGGTTTCTTGACGTGCCGTCTCCGCGGTTTGAAGGCGACCAGATAAAGGGTCTTTTTCGAAATGGCTCACACATATTCCTTGCGCGATTGGCTAAATCGCTGAGGGCAGAATCAATAAAAGCCGCTTCCAACACGACGACCGGCTAGCGCTTGTTGGCTGCCTTCACGGCGTTGCCAACGACGTCCTTGGTGGAGGGGGCTGACGCGTTCGTCTTTGTGGTTTCCTTTTTCGGCTTCTTGCTCTCGCGGTTTCCGCGCTTGCTCTCTTGGGCCATGTCGGTCTCCTGTGCGCCTACGGGCGCGGCACTCGTGAATGTCGGTCTGCCTTCCTGGAAGGATCAGACCCTTCCGGGGCCTTCCGCTCCGACTAGGCGAGGACGAGTTCGGCTTGGGACACGGCGCGCTCGCCGGACGCCGACTTGATGCGGTAGCAGGGATTTCCGTCGCGATCCTCGGGCATCAGGCGGATCACCTCGTAGGTGTCGCCCCGCGCGTTGCGATCCGATGCCTCGCTGGCGCGGGACTGACGGACGCGCTGACCGAGCTTGAACTGGTGGGACATGGTGGTTGGTCCTTCCGCTGGACGCGGTGGGAAGGCGGTGCCTTCCACTCGACACAGGTCCAACCCCTCGCACGGGTCAGGCTCTGGGGCGGCCCCGCCCCCTTCAAGATGGGACTTCTTCGTGTCGGGTGTAAGGGCTAACGGCGCCTCGGCGGCGCAATAGTAGCCGTATCCTCAACCTGCGGAGCCGGCTGAACCAATGATACAACGGACTGCGGGATAGAAAAATCACCCCGCCAAGACATTAGTCTTATCAAATTGCCTGTCTGATATGCGATCGTTTTCTTGGCATACTGTATGTATGCATCCGACGCATCCAGGAGCACTCAGAGCTTCAACGGCGGTCTTCGCCGCCGTGGAGTAGCTTCTTAATCGCCTCAGCTCCCTTAGCTTTTGCTTTTGCTTCGGAAAAGAGCGCTCGATCCGATTATTTGAACAGCGCGCTACGTTTGCGTAAGGTCGCGAGGAAGGTCAGCACTAAATTTTTCTGGTGAGCGGTATCGCTGAGGTGGAGAGCAGAAGCTCCCCTTGTAGAGGCCGGTGTTGACCGCCGCCGAACTATTTCCGACCGAAGCCTAGTATCATGCTACAAGAAATCCCGGTTCGTATAGCGATCGGGCGAAATGATCGCCATGGCGTCAGTCTGCATCATAGCTGTAGAGGTCGGCGGCTACGCTGAGATCTTGGTTCCTGCGTTCCCAAGACCGCCGGAGATCACCAAACATGCTGACATGACCGGCGGACGGCAGCTTCTGATCCTGCAAGCGTACGTTCGTGATCGATTTCAGCGCTTCGTAGGGGTTGCTGATGACATCGCCAGCGTGTTCGAGGGCTCCCATAGTCTTGATGGCCTTCACTTCCTCGAAGGCCTCTACAACGCCTATGACGGCCTCGTTGATGCGGATCGATCGCTGACAATCTTCAGCAGTCCGATGTGCGTCAGCTTTGCCTTAGGAAGTGAAAGCTTTTCACTGCGGCTTCGGAATACGATACGGCAGAACGCTCCGTATAATGGTCAGTGGACTCCTTGCGGCATGAAGATGGTGCTGGGGGAAAATCGAGCAGGGCATTAGATCGAATCGTAACACCCCCTTTTTCAAAGGTTCTTGAGCGAAGCCGCCTCAGGCCCTTGCCGCCGGTTTTAGGGACTCGAGGCTACTGGCGATGACAAGCCTGACCACGAGGCAAGCGGCATGATCCCCGCGATCGTGTGCCCCCTTCTGCTCTCGAACGTGAGCACCTGGGACTTTCTCCAAGGCTTCCCCCCAGCCATACGCGCCACTATCGTCGCGCGAACAGGGCATCGTTTCGATTGCGCCAAGTCTCGTCGGAAAGCCACTTGTAATCCTGATCCGGCATAAGAGGAATGCTCCTTACCTCCGAGAGAGGAAGGGGAAGGAAGAAGCTATCCCGTTCCTGCGACACCTTGAGGGAACGGATCGGCACCACGATGCTGTCCTTACCAGGTGTGAAGAAGCCACCCGATGCAACGATGGCGTAGTCCCGGCGATCCTTGGTCTCGAAGATGACGTTCCTTACCTCGCCGACGATCCGGTCGTCGGAGCTCCGAACTTCCGCACCGACGATTTGGTCCGCCCTCAACCCGAGGACGAGAGCGTCGACATCGACGAGCGGCAAGGCGCCTTTTTGATCGCGCCGACCTTCCGTCGCCCCCCGACGAACCTTCGGGTCCCGCGCCGCCATCTGCTCCTCGGCCGCATCCTCGTCGTTGTCGCCCAGGCTCGTCATGGCAGGTCCAACGATTAGTTCGCGAATGTTGGCCATCAGACGTTCGCAATCTGCATGGCGTCCATAGGACCACAGCGTGAACGCCGCGTCCCGCAGGCTACGAAGATCTTTCACGGTCTGGCGATTGGCAGACCCGCGAAGGTCAGGCTTTTGCAGAATGGCTTCCTCAAGCTTGGCATCCGCAATCTGACACTCGGCAAAGGCTGCGCCGCCTCCAAGCGTGCAAAAAACCGCAACAGCGAGGACAATTGTAATTACCCACCCCCTTGCGCGGGGTGGGTTTCGCTGATTCCCTCGTGGGATGGGTCGTATCGATCTTGAGCGGCTGAGC
>NZ_PDHT01000065.1:0-10954 GCF_002917135.1 Methylobacterium sp. V23 | reverse complement strand
CTTGCGCGCGCTCGTCGTGCGAGGTCTTGCCTTGCGAGGTTTCTTGCCGTGACACTGGATTCACACCCGTTCGTTTGCTGGCACCCGCTCGATCCGGCCCGCAGACAGCGCTCTGCGCGGGCCGCCCCTCGAACGAGGCATGCCCCAAGACGAAACCGGGGCCCTTCGATCGCACTTATAACGTCATTACGCAGCTTTGCCACGCCAGGGGGCGACCGCACTGTCCCGCAGACCGTGCCCGGTCTGCAATACCGTTCCAAAATCCGGAGCGCGGGAGACAAGGCGTCGCCGAGCCGTGACTGTGGAGATGCTGGCGCCGGCGCCTGAACTCCGGCAGTTAATCCCACCGCGCGTGCCGATCAACGGTGCGGCCGTGTTTTCCCGTCCGCCGATCCCGCATCGAGGCAGGCCATGTCGCTCATCCGCTCCCCCGCCGGCCTTGCGCTGATCGGCATCCTGTCGAGCGGGTCCGCCTGGGCGACGGGTCGGGCAGCCGACCCGTCGCTCGTCCGCCGCCACGCGCCGGTCGAGCCCTTCACGTTCCCGTGCGAGACACCCGGCGGCTGCGGCGTCCAGGCGGGTCCCGGTCCGGCCGACCGCGACGTGCGTCCCTTCGAGGGGACCCTCGGCCGGCCCTGCGACTATCGCACGCGGGCGACCCCACAGGGGACGCGCAAGGTCCGCGTCTGCTTCTGAGCGCGCCCGATCCATGGCCGACCCGTTGCGACTGTTGCTGTTCGCCTGGCTCTGCGTCGCGCCGGCTGCTGCCGTGGCCGGAGGCTTGACCGAGGGCTTGACCGAGGGCTTGGCCGACGGCTTGGCCAACACCTGCACCGACGCGTTTGCGGAAGGGCAGCGGCCGGCGATCACGAACCCGAAGCTCGCAGCGCGCGCCGTGCCGCTGTGCTTCGATGCCTTCGCGGTGCTCCATTCCGGTGTCTCGCGGACGCCGCTCTACGCGGCCGAGCGCCTGACGCGGGACAGCATCTCGGCGGCGCGCCGGGTCGACCGCATCGATGCCTTCCACGATGAGGATGCGCTGCCGGCCGCCGACCGGGCGCGGATCGAGGATTACGTCCGTAGCGGCTACGACCGTGGCCACATGGCCCCGGCCGGCGACATGCCAACCCATGCGGCCCAGGCGCAGTCCTTCAGCCTTGCCAACATCGTGCCGCAGGACCGCGCCCTCAATCGCGGGCTCTGGTCGGCGATCGAGGAGAGCGTCCGGCGTCTCGCCACACGCCGCGGCACGCTCTACGTCGTCACCGGGCCGATCTATTCCGGCGATGCCGTCCAGGCGATCAACGGACGGGTCCTGGTGCCGACGCAGCTCTTCAAGGCCCTCTACGACCCGGTGACGGGGGAGGCCGGCGCCTACCTGGTTCCGAATCAGGACAATCTCCCGTCGCAGACCGTTTCCCTCGACAGCCTGCGCACACTGTCCGGGCTGGACGTTTTTCCGATGCTCCCTCCGGCCGCCAAGGCGCGGGCGATGGATCTGCCGGAACCGCGAGCCTATTCCAGGGGGGAGTCCGACGGTGGCGAGCGTCCGCGCCGCCGGGCGCCCGAGTCGGACTCGCTCGAATCCTGGGCGAGGGACCAAGTGCATCGCGCCTTGCGGCGTCTCTGGCGCGATCTGATGCGCGCCATCTTCTGAGGGGAGGGTCCGATGCCGAAGACGGGGGCGCGGTCGGAGAAGAACCCAGGTCGATTCGCACCATTCGCGGACGACGCGGCAGTCCAGACGATCGGCGGTCTCTCGATCGAGAATGGCCGCGACCGGATCGCCATCCATGGCAGCCTCGACCTCGGGCGGGACGCGCCCGGGCTCGAGAGGGCCCGGGCAGCCGCGGCCGCTCTCGCCGCCATCGTAGCCGCCCTCGAGGCCGAGCCTCTGCCCGAACAGCTCGCGGACGTATCGCACCCGTCCGAGACGGTGAAGAACCCCTTCGCCTGAGCCCGGGACCTGCCTTCGCGATCCTGGTCGGCCTGCTCGTTCTTGGCCCACGTTCTTGTTCTTGGCCCACGTTCTTGCCGGTCGGTCGCCGCCCTGATACTCCGGCGCAACACTCTCACGCGAAGCGGTTCGACGACGGCGAGCGCCCGAGGTCCGACCGCATCGGCGCTCTCCGCGCGGTCTGCCGGCCGGTTCGACCGGACGCAGCCGCGCAACACGCACACGCTGATTCCGACGGTCGGGGCGCAGGGCGCGCCGGACCGCCGACACGACAGGGATACCACCATGGCGCGCGAATTCATCTACCACATGAAGGGTCTGACCAAGACCTATTCGGGTGGCAAGAAAGTCCTCGATAATATCAACCTGTCCTTCTACCCTGACGCCAAGATCGGCGTGCTCGGCATTAACGGCTCGGGCAAGTCGACCCTGCTCAAGATCATGGCGGGCATCGACAAGGACTGGACCGGCGAAGGCTTCGTCGCCCAGGGCGCCCGGGTCGGCTACCTGCCGCAGGAGCCCCAGCTCGATCCGAACAAGTCCGTGCGCGAGAACGTCATGGAGGGTGTCGCCGAGAAGCAGGCGCTGCTCGACCGCTACAACGAACTCGCCATGAATTATTCCGAGGAGACGGCGGACGAGATGACCGCCCTCCAGGACAAGATCGAGGCGGCGAACCTGTGGGAGCTGGATTCCAAGGTCGACCAGGCCATGGAGGCGCTGGGCTGCCCGAGCGACGAGCAGCCGGTCGCGACGCTGTCGGGCGGCGAGCGCCGCCGCGTCGCCCTCTGCAAGCTGCTGCTCTGGGAGCCGGAACTCCTGCTCCTCGACGAGCCGACCAACCACCTCGACGCCGAGACGGTGAACTGGCTCGAAGGTCACCTGCGCCAGTACCCGGGCGCGATCCTGATCGTGACCCACGATCGCTACTTCCTGGACAACGTCACCGGCTGGATCCTCGAGCTCGACCGCACCCGCGGCTACCCCTACGAGGGCAACTACTCGGCCTGGCTGGTGCAGAAGCAGAAGCGCCTCCAGCAGGAGGGCCGCGAGGACATGGCCCGCCAGCGCGCGATCAACCGCGAGCAGGAGTGGATCGCCGCCTCGCCGAAGGCCCGTCAGTCCAAGTCCAAGGCCCGTATCACCCGCTACGAGGAGCTGGTGGCCAAGTCGCAGGACAAGATCGACGCCTCCGCGCAGATCGTCATTCCGATCGACGAGCGCCTCGGCAACAACGTCATCGAGTTCGAGCACCTCAACAAGGCGTTCGGTGACCGTCTCCTGATCGAGGATCTCTCGTTCAAGCTGCCGCCCGGCGGCATCGTCGGCGTGATCGGCCCGAACGGCGCCGGCAAGACGACCCTGTTCAAGATGATCACCGGGGCCGAGAAGCCGGACGGCGGCACCATCGCGGTCGGCGAGACCGTGCATCTCGGCTACGTCGACCAGTCGCGCGACGCCCTCGATCCGAACGCCACAGTCTGGCAGGAGGTCTCGGGCGGCAACGACATCATCTATTTCAACAAGCGCGAGATCAATTCCCGCGCCTACTGCGCCGCCTTCGCCTTCAAGGGCTCCGACCAGCAGAAGAAGGTCGGCACCCTCTCGGGCGGTGAGCGCAACCGCGTCCACCTGGCTCGGACCCTGAAGGGTGGCGCCAACGTGCTGCTCCTCGACGAGCCGACGAACGACCTCGACATGGAGACCCTGCGGGCTCTCGAAGAGGCGTTGGAGGATTACGCGGGCTGCGCCGTCATCATCAGCCACGATCGCTGGTTCCTGAACCGCATCGCCACGCACATCCTCGCCTTCGAGGGTGAGAGCCACGTGGAGTGGTTCGAGGGCAACTTCTCGGATTACGAGGAGGACAAGAAGCGTCGCCTCGGCGCCGACTCGCTGATGCCGAAGAAGATCAAGTACAAGAAGTTCTCCCGCTGAGACGACGGTCCGGCGCCCGCTTCGCAGGAGGCGGGCGCCGCTTCAGGCCCGGGCGCTCAGCGCCAGGGCGTCCCTCAGGTCTCGACCGTCCGTGAGCTTGCGCCCCTGGCGACGCAGGCTCTTGAGGAGATCGCGGTCCGGGAACGGGCAATAGGGCAGGACAGGCGCGACCGTCCCGGCGGGGCGACGTCCGTCCGCAAGCTCCGCGAGCGCTCGGTCGAGCAGCGCCCGTCCGTGCTCGTGCAGGATCACCGAGGCGCGGGTCGCCGTCGTATCGTGCGGCAGGCGGACCGCTTCCTGGGCGAGGATCGCGCCGGCATCGATCGTCACGGCGAGGCGATGGAGCGTCACCCCGAAGGCCGGCTCGGCCTCCGCCAGCGCGTGGATGGTGGGAACCGGCCCACGATGGCGCGGCAGCAGGCCGGGATGAACGTTCAGGCCCCCAAGCGGCGTCCGCTCCAGCGTCGGACCAGAGAGAATCTGGTCGAAATGGAAGGTGACGATGAGATCGGGGGCGTGCCGCTCGAAGGCTTGGGCGACCTCGGATCCGTTGACGTCGTCGACCTTCAGCGTTGGAATGCCGAGGTCGCGACAGAGCGCCTTCAGGGGCGTGGCACCGGCCGCGGTGCCGGCTCCGGTCAGGCGGCGTGCCAGCGGCGAGAGCGGCGCGAGGAGATCCGGCAGCCCAAAATTGACGCCGAGATAGGGCAAGATTGCCGGACCGGAGCGCGTAAGATGGCGTCGGACCTGGCCGACAAGGCCGCCGGAACTCGGCCGTTCGGCGTTCGACAGGCCGACGAACGCGAGATCCGCAGCATGGTCCCCGACGAAGCGTCTCACGGCACGAGCGTTCGGCAGGGCCTCCAGCACGAACAGGGCGATCCGGGGGCGGCTCACCGGCCGATCCGGATCTTGAACCTGAAGCCGCTCATGCCGAGGCGCCGCAGGAATTCCGGCAGCAGGGCTGCACCGCGAGCGCCGGCCGCGAGGATCCACGGAAAGGCGACGATGTCCCGATCCTTGGCCAAGCCGCGCGCGATCCGCCGCGCCGCATCCTCGGCACTGATCTCCAGGGGACGCCAGCCCTGGTACTCGCCGCCCATGGCGGTCTTCACGTAGCCGGGGGTGACGACGTTGATGCGTACGCCGTGAGGCTTCAGCTTCTCTCGGAGCGCCAAGCCATGCGCGAGCAGCGCCGCCTTGGTACCGCTGTAGGAGGGCGCGTCGGGCAGCGGTGCGAAGGCCGCCAGGGACGAGATCAGCGCGATCTGCCCGTGGCCGCGAGCCCGCATCAGGGTCACGCAGGGGAGGGCGACGTTGAGGGCGCCGAGGAGGTTCACCTCCACGGTTTCGAACGCCATGGCCTCGGTCTCCACGTCCCCGCCGGGATCGCCGCCGTTGATCGCCGCATTGACGATCACGAGATCGAGGGGATGGGCATGGTCGGCGCCCTGGAGCCAGTCTGCGACGGCCGCCCGCTCACGGATGTCGAGGCGCTTCGTCTCGATCGCGGCACCCCTGGCGCGGCACGCGTCGGCGATCGCATCGAGGCGTGTCCGGTCCCGGCCTTGAAGGATGAGCGTCGTGCCGGGCTGGGCGTAGTGGCGGGCGAGGGCGGCGCCGATGCCGCTCGACGCACCGGTAATCAGGATCACAGGCATCGGGACTGCTAGCGCGGCCAGCCGGACCGGATCAATAGACCGGTGCGAGTTCCTGGGGCTCGCCGTCCTCCGCCCGGATCGCGCCGGCGGCGGCCAGGGCCGAGGCCGGCAGCGTCGCTTCGAGCCGCGGAATGGTCCCGGCGATCGCCCGCTCGATGGCCGGACGGGAAAAGAAGCCGCCATTGATCTGCGAGCGGTGCAGCACGACGCGGCGGAAATCCGCCATCAATGCGCCGTCGGGCGGCGTCGGAGCCGTCCAGAACGAGTCCAACCCGCCCTGGTGCGTGAGGCCCGGGAAGTTGTAGATCGCGTTGCCGGCTGCGCAGGTCGGACGCCCGAGCTCGAGAGACAGCATTCCGACGGTACTGTTGATCAGAACGACGCCGCGACTGCCGGCGATCAGGCTGGGCAGGTCGCCGCCGTCGATGATGTCCAGGCGGTCGTTGACCCCGTGCCGGCGCGCCGAGTGGCGGGCGTACTTGCGCCAGTTGATCAGGCCGCTGTCCAGGGGATGCAGTTTGATCAGCAGGCGGGTCGGCGCAGGCGCGTGGGCCGCGAACGACGCGATCGTCCGATCCATGAAGCCTTCGACCCCCAGGAACGGGGAATGGACGCGGATCTGATAATCGCTGTCGAGCTGAAGCGGCAGCAGGAAGTAATCGACGCCGATCGCCGTGTAGGCCTCGTTCAGCCGCGCTGCCTCGCGCCGCGTATGGGCGCGGCGGGCGAACTTCTTGATCCAGCCGGCATATTCCACCGCGATGTGATGCGGCCGGTGGCTGCGGAAATGCGGGAAGAAGTACGGGAAGCCGAAATTCGCGATGTTGTAGGCCACATCCCAGAGGCTGCGCCGGGCCATGTCACCGCTCGACGGCATCGCGCGTCCCGGCTGCGGCAGGCGTCGGGCCACGGATCGGATCTCGTCCGCGGTCTTCGGCAGCGCCGAGTTGCCGTTCACGCCGCCAAGCTCGCAGGTGATCCAGTTCGGCCGGAGATAGCCCTCCTCGAAGACGTGAACTCGGACGCCGAAGGGCTGGGCGGCGGACGTGGCAGCGACATGGTAGGGGCGGCAATCGCCGAAGAGCACAATATCGGTGACGCCATGCGTGCGGACATAGTCCGCGACGTAGGCGCCCCACGTGTCGAACCGTCCCCGGTAATTGTCGGAGGGGAGGCGCCAGAACAGCCAGTCCCCGGACGAGAAATTGATGCGCCGCACCCGATGGCCGCGCGCCTCGAGGGCGCGTCCCAGATCGGCGAAGAAGGGGGATGCGAGTCCCTGGAGGAAGAGGAACGTCGCCTGTCCGTCGCGATGCGTGTCTGCGCGAGGCTGAAGCATTC
This sequence comes from Methylobacterium sp. V23, assembly GCF_002917135.1. Lineage (NCBI taxonomy): Bacteria > Pseudomonadati > Pseudomonadota > Alphaproteobacteria > Hyphomicrobiales > Methylobacteriaceae > Methylobacterium > Methylobacterium sp. V23. The sequence goes on along the minus strand of NZ_PDHT01000065.1, from coordinate 4,057 downwards.
TCTCCGACGCCTGCTCCTGCGCCCGTTCAATGGCGGGCCACCCTGGACGGTTCAGATCCGTCGCACGGGACTCCCATCCCAGCAATTGGGCGCTCGTAGGGCGGGAACGGAATTCCGGCCGCCTGTGACTTCGGGACAACGCCGCCCGCATCGGTTATTTCCGCTCAGAAAGGGCGATCTCCCCGAACCCATGCCCGTTGGGGCCCCGAAGATGCTATGGCAGCGGCCGGTTACGCCGGTGCGAAAGTGAGCATGCCCTCGACCCTGCCGTCCTCGCTCTTATCCACAGGCGGACGCGTTCACGCGCTGCGATTTGAGATCTCGGCTGCCCTGGGCGTCCCCTTCGTCGCACGCTGGCGTCCGGGGGCAGCACCCGTGGTATGGGAAACCGGCGCCGTCCGCAGGATCGTGCAGCGTCTCGCCGCGCCCGTGATCGTGGGTCCCGGTCCCCTGCTGTCGCCCTACGATACGCCCGGCACGGGGATGTCGAGTCTGCGCGTCGATCACGCAGGCCGAGCAACGGGCCTGGACAAAATCGATACCGAAGCGCTGCTGCGCGCCCGAACCTTCGGCCGGAATCGGTTCTCGCCGCGAACCAACGGGGCCATCTCGGATGCCTTGTCCGGCCTCGCCGATCCGTCTCTCATCCTCGTCGAGGGCGCGGTGGCCGAGTCCAGCGCGCGCCTCCGGGCCTTCGTGATGCGCGTGCTCGCGGCGCGCCCGGACGGGACGTTCCTCGTCGCCGGCTCAGGCGGCTGCACGGGCCTGTCGCCGAGCCTGTCTCCGCGCTTGCGGATCCTGTCGTCCCCGGTCGATCCTTGGGCGCTGTTCGAGCGGGTTCGCCGGGTCTTCGTCGACGACTGGGCGGCCGCTTGCGAGGCGCGCCTGGCCGGGTGCGAGGTCGCTCGCCCGGGTGACCCCTCCACCCCTCCGACGACGCACGATCTCGTGGCCCTCCGCTACGGGACGGGGATCCACTACTTCGATCCCTGGACCCGGGCCTCGATCGGATTCGAGGATTGCCTCGAGCGCGTCGCGTGGCTGCGCGACCGCTTCGCCGACAACGAGACCAGAACGGTGCTGGTCGGCATCTCGGGCTGGAAGCGTCCCGTCCTGGATGCCTTCATGGTCGGTCCGCAGGGACCACCGATCCACGCGATGACGGCGGAGGATGCCGTAGCGGCCGCGCAGGCTCATCAGGCCCAGGTTCGCGTCTGGGCCACCCGTATGCCGGAACGGCTGGGCCCGCTCTGCGCCGAAGCGGGCGTGCCCCTCGCGCGGATCGAGGACGGCTTCCTGCGTTCCGTGGGCCTCGGGGCCGGCCTCGCCCCCGGGGCGTCGATCGTCGTCGACGATCGCGGGATCTACTACGATCCGCGGACCGAGAGCCGGCTCGCACTTCTCCTGCGGACGTCGACCTTTCCGCCGGACCTGGTCGCGCGCGCGACGGCCCTGCGCGAACTCGTGATCGCCCGCCGCCTGACCAAGTACAATGTCGGTCTCACCGACGAACCGGCTGATTGGCCCCGGGATCGCAGGATCGTCCTCGTCCCCGGCCAGGTCGAGGACGATGCCTCGGTGATGCACGGTTCGCCGGTGGTGCGTTCGAACCGTGATCTGCTGCGGGCGGCGCGAGCCAGGAATCCGGATGCGTTCCTGCTCTATAAGCCGCATCCCGACGTGGAGGCCGGGTTCCGGACCGGCGCAATTCCGGAGGCCGAGGCACTCACGCTCGCCGACCGGATCGTCGGTGGGCTCTCCATCGTCGATCTGCTGGACCGGGCCGATCACGTGGAGACGATGACCTCCCTGGCCGGCTTCGAAGCCTTGATCCGCGGCCGCTCCGTCGCGGTCCACGGGCGTCCCTTCTATGCGGGGTGGGGGCTGACCGAGGATCTGGCCCCGGGCGCGGACCGGGGGCGCCGCCTCGCGCTCGACGAACTCGTGGCGGGCGCCCTCCTGCTCTACCCGCTCTACCTGGATCCGGTCACCCTCAAGCCGTGCTCGGCCGAGCAACTCCTCGATCGCCTCGCGGCGGCTCGCGATGCAGCCGGCCCGTCGCGTCTGGCCATGAGCCCGGCAGCGATCCTCACCATGCGCGCCCGCTACGCCCTGCTGAACCCTCTCATCCGACGGCTGCGCGCCAAGCGCGGCGTCGAGCGATTTCCGGACCGGAAGCCGTGACCGCCGCGATGACCTTGCTTCTGAGCCTGATTCTCGCCCTGTCCCTCGGTCTCGCCATCGAGGCCGGCGCAGGTGGGCAAGCGCGGCCCGTGAGCCTGCGCCCCCGCGACCTCGCGATCCGCTTCGCGGGCTACGGATGGGTCACGGCGTTCTGGTTTCAGTTCTCGTGGCGGCCTTGGCTCGCAGCCTTCTCCTGCGTCCTCACGATCCTGATCCTCAGCGTCATCAGCCGGCTCAAACGCAGCATCATCGGCGAACCCTTGGTGTTCAGCGACTTCGCCCTGCTGCGGCAGGTGCCGCGCCACCCGGAACTCTACTACACCCGCCCGCTCAGCGACCCCCGCATGGCCGGGCCGATCCTGGTCGGCTTGGCGCTGGTCGCCGCCTGGTACGCGGTCGAGCCGACCCTCCTGCCCAGCGAGCCGAGTGTCGCGCTCCTCGCGATCCTGGCCCTTCCGCTGGTGCTGTTCAGCAGCGTGATCCTCTCGGGGGAGGGGAAGGCCGCCGCGACCCTCGCGCGGTTGTTTCCGGCGCCGGCACTGGATGCCGACATCGCTCGGTACGGGCTTCCGACCACGCTTCTCGGCTATGCGCTGCGCTGGCGCGCGCATCGCAGGACCGAACGCGGAGCCGCCCTCCCGCCCCCGATCCGCCGAGGCGACGCACCCGTGATCGTGGTGGTGCAACTCGAATCCTTCCTCGATCCGGTGCGCCTCGGCGGACCGCCCCTGCCGCTGATGGAGATCATCCGCGCGCGGGCGACCCTCCATGGACGGCTGCGGGTGCCGGCCCACGGGGCCTACACGATGCGGACCGAGCACGCGGTCCTGACCGGCTCCGATTCCGAGGATCTCGGCTTCGGCGTGTTCGATCCCTACCTCACCCATGGCGGCCACGAGCCGACGAGTCTGCCCCTGGGCGCCCGCGATGCGGGGTTCGAGACCGTCTTCGTGCATCCCTTCCACCGGGACTTCTTCAACCGCGCCGCCGTGGTGACGCGCCTCGGCTTCGATCGCCTGATCATGGAGGACGACTTCTCGGGGGCGTCCCGGGTCGGACCCTATATTGGCGATGCAGCGCTGGCCGACCGCGTGCTTTCGGAAATCCGGGCCCGCTCCGCGCCGCTGTTCCTGTACGGCATCACGATGGAGAACCACGGACCGTGGAAGCCGGGACGCCTGCCGGGGATCGACGACCCGCTGGCACAGTACCTGACGCATGTGCGCAATACCGGCCGGGCCGTCGAAGCTCTCATCGCGGGGTTGGAAGGCCTGCCGGCCACGCTCTGCGTCTTCGGCGATCATGCCCCGGCGCTTCCCAATTGCCGTCCCGGTTTCGGCGGCACCGCCACGGACTACGCCATCTTCCAGTTCGGCCCGGATGCCCACGAGGGCGGAGCCCGACGTGACCTCACCGCGGCGGAACTCGGGCGCCATCTTCGGCAGATCGTCGCGCTCCCCGAAGAGGCGGAGAGCTTGGCTTTGCCACCCTCGTGACGCATTGGTGATCGATAGGCGGCTGGACCCAGCGGAGGTCTGTCGGAGCCCGGTCGGGTGCACGATCCGTTAATTCGATCGCAGCGTTTCGCCGCTATCGTCCGACGCGGCCACCGCTCGGAGGCTTGGACCGCGATCCGGGTCGCCGCGCGAGCGACCTCTCGTTCGCGGTTGATCGAACACGATGGCGTCGCCCGTGCGCCGTGATTGAGGCGGGCGTCGTCGCCGGATCGCACCTGTGCGCGGTCCGGTCAGGAGAGTAACAATGCTTCGTAAGGCGTCCTTGGCCGCCCTGACGGCCTGCCTCGTTTCGGGCTGTACCTCGCTCCTCCCTGCGGCCGGACCGACGACGGGTGCGGTGGTGGAGGGGGCCGACA
>NZ_PDHT01000064.1:0-11123 GCF_002917135.1 Methylobacterium sp. V23 | reverse complement strand
TAGCCGTAGCGGAAGTCGAAGTTGCCGGCGGTGTTGATCAGGCCGGAGGTGTAGTCCATGCGCGTGATCTCGCGCAGCTCGGTCGAGGTCGGGCGAGCGGAGATGGAGAGCACGCCGTCCTGGAGCTGGAACGGATCGGCGGTGACGGTGGCACCCGAGACCAGGGTGGTGGCGTCATCATCGAGGTAGAGCTGCTTCTCGCCCGTGGTGGTGAGGTTGCGCAGGCCGCCGAGGAAGGTGGTGTTCCAGGTGGAGTTAGCCCCGTCCGCCAGGGTTGACCGGCTGAACTCGTCGTTGAAGGTCAGCTGCATGCCGGCGCGCGGTGCAGCGATAGCAGATGATGCGTTTGCGATCTGAACCATGGTAAGCCCCCGGTAAATTCATTATCCGAAAGCTCGCACGGCGCCTTTTAAGCTGCGGTGCAGGAGATTGGTAAAAATCGATGCGATGTGGGATCAAGACCAGATCAGTTCCCTACTGTTCTGAAATCCTACCATCATCGTTTCGAGATGGTTTATGGACCTTATCGGTTTCTCCTGACTTCCAGTGACATTGCTGTGCGCCGCGCTTCGAAGCCTAACCTTGACGATCAACGCGGCCGCGCTCTGGCAACATCTTCGTATGCCTTGATCTTCTTCCCGATGATCTCTGCGGCACAATCGCTCTGGTGTGCGATCCCTCCGCCCCTTCACGAAAGAGGCGACCTACCGTCGCAAAAGAGGTAGCGCCGCCCGCCAAAGACAATCGCGGATGAGCCTGGGTCAAGAGGCCCTTGAAGCGCAGGCCCGCGCTCATCGCGTCTGAGGTGCGCGCCAACTAAACTGCCAGGACCGCTTCGTCGATGATGACGTACAGCGACACCTACAGAGCACCTGCTGCAGCGAGGTGTGAGCATGTTGGGCACATGACTGCATCTGCCGGCAACAGAAGTTGAGCAGCGACTCACTAAGCCGACCTGGCCGCGGTACACGGATGAGGTTGAACAGCTCTTTTCTACGCAAGCCGTGTTATCTTCAAATTGCCCAAGGGTGACCACGTGACGAATAACCGGGCTCGAGGTGCAGCCCCGGTCGCCTCTTCCTCATAGTGGTTCCGCATTTATGGCACTCCTGGGCACTCGCCGACTTGGTCGGCTCCAGCTCTCCGCCATCTGAGAATAAGCGTGCTCAGCCTGCTCGATGCGTCGCCGCTCGCCCTGGCTTGTTCGCGTCAGGCTGTAGGCATAGGCGGCTCCCCGCTGACCGAGCCGCGCGGTCTCCTGAACGCAATTCCCGCTCCCGCGGCTTCTTGGTATGCAGTGCTGGGCGCACCCCAGCGTAATCCCCCTCCACGCGTGAGCAGATGCCAGATGATCCCCCACACGCTTGCGCGCTAGCGCCACCCCGGCGATGTGTGTGCCGCGCCCCGTTGCGACACGCGGGAAGAACGCACGTGACGGTCCAGGTCTCCAAATCGGCTGTCATGCCACCTCAAAGAGCATGGTTCGTGCACGCGTGCGGCCTTTTTTGGTGACGCACCCGTGCCGAGATTTGCCGGAGTTGGACTGATACGCGCTCGGCTTTACACCCGCCGTTTATAAAGAATAAAAGGATTGCTGGGGACGTCAGCCCAAACCCTTAATACCGAAACCACTCTCAAATTAGCGTGCGGCTGCTGAATCTAAAGGACTCCCACACAAGAGGGGTTGGATTGGCACCGCCATGCAGTCGCTCATTGGATTACGAGCGGATCGTCAAAGGACGGGCATACCGGTCCTGTGGTCAGAAAAGCCCCTTTGTCGAGCTGGCGGGGGCGGTTTTGTTCGTCTCATAATTCGACAACAAGCATCGCCAGTCAGCTATAATAGATTAAGGCGAGACTCATCATTTGGACGAGATCGGACGGCTGGTAGAGCGATTCGACTGCCCGCTCCCGCAATGGCTGTTCGTCAGCTAACGACTCAGGTTCCGCAATAGTAACGGGATCGGCTTTGTCCAAACAATTCGGCATGCACGTGAGCATGGACTGGACGTAAGCAGATTAACGGAGTGCCAATAGCACTCCATCACCACGGAAAGTAGCACCGCGAAGGCAATTACTGGCAGAAATCTTGAATGATGTCAGTCAGACTACATACAAGTGCGTCCAACCTCGCTGGTACTTGAGCTACTTGCCCCCGCACTTGACACGTTTGCAGATCCGCTTTGCGGCTATCAATGGACACCGCAATGCAGTAAGCTCGTATTTAACTGAGTATGAAATAGCGGGCATGCCGGCCGCCTTAGATGGTGCCTCCAGCTCCCTATGGCCACAATCTTGCAACAGTGTTTCAATCCGCCGGATTGAAAATTTGGTCAGATCGATAATACTTGCTGAGCTTGTCTTCTAAACCAACAGCAAACGGAGGCTCCCGTAACTTCCTACACAAGCAACCGTCGCCAGTTCCTTGCAGGCGCCACCACCATCCTCGTAGGTCCTCCAGCCGCCTTCGCTGCTGACGACTTCAGCTCCGTCCGCTACCGCCCGACCAATCTGGCCGGGCAACCGCTCTGCCTCAAGCATAAGGGAGGGCGACTCGCAGACGTGGATGATGCCACACAAGGGACAGTAGCTTTTGCCGTCTCGGTCAACGAGCACTCCGGCAACACCAAGACGCTGGCTTCGCTTGCTGGCGGTCGGTTGCTGGTACAGCTTGTAACCAATTTGACCCGCGTCTCTGCCCCACGGCTCGTCCTCCGCAGTGCTGCAAATGAGATCATTGCACAAATCGACATGCTAATGGAGGTGCCGCAATTTTCCGCGCGCTTGCCCATCGTGATGATAAGCTGGGACCTGGCACGAGAGTATGATGTCGGCTTCTGTTGCTACTTAGCCGAAGCCTTCGATCCGACCCATGACATCTCAGTTCGGCCTACCGCACCAAGCCGCTGGTTGCAGGGGCAAAGAGTTAACCTTGCATACTCCGGTGGAGATAATCGTCTGTTCGGCGCAGGCGGCAACCCAGTCACCGGAGATCCTGACATCGAAGCAGGGATGTTTTGGTTTTCGCCGACGTTTCTTGATCTGAACGAGCGCTCTCGGCGCGCAGCGTTCCGGCCGGGCATGCTCGGTGTGCGGGGGCAGAAACCCACGGGTGATGTGCCCCTTCTCTACGTCACCGGGGATCACTTAGCGCACACCAGTAGTTCCGGGATAAATTTGGGCGTTGCCAATAAATTCGTTGCCCAGATCGGCACTGGCTGTGCCATTCTGCCGAGCCGAACGCCGGATGCCCCGCTTCCCGTTGGTTCGCCCACGGGGCTTCGCCCGGCTGGGGATCCTCCAAAGCCCGGCTACATCAGGTTGTACTGCGACGACTTCAAGCGTAGGCCCCCATCTGCCGGCCGGAACGGCTACTATGGCAGAGGCCAGCTCAACGAAGGTGGTCGGCAGTACAAACCTTTTGTTCACTACCCACCCTACAATTTTAACACAGGCACGGGTGAGCGCAACGTCTTCGTTCGAGAGGATGGAGTGTTCGTGCATGGCCAAGACACGCACAGCGTTGACCCAGCTCATTACGTTCCGTTCGAATTTTCTGATCCGGACGGCGTAGGGATTCTCAAGATCAACGCTGGCAGCGTGAAAGAGTCTGATCTAGCGCTGATGGGCCAGCCTTACTGGGGCGGCATGTTCCAAACGCGTGATTGGGTTTGCCCTACCGATTGTTGGCTTGAGTTCGGTTACCGGTTTCCGGAGGCCCCCTGGGGTAGCACACTCGACGGCTTGTTCGGCGCTTTGTGGTGCCTTGGTAACAGCAATGGCAGAGCGGCCTCAGGAACCTATCTTGAGGTGGATATATTGGAGCAGATTGGCCGGCTCACTGGGCGGCAGGGTGCGTTTTTACCGATGGGTATCTGGGGGGGTACCAGCTCGAACAATATTATGAAGTACAAGCTGCTGAACGATTTCAATCAGCGCGGCCTCTACGGCCCCTGGTCAAAGGTCGGCATTGATGTGAATGCAGCCGGCATAACTTTCTGGCATAACGCTGACATGTTTGGTTTGTCGGCGTCCGACAACGTCAATAGTCGCTACGCGAGCTTTGCACGCAATCCAAAATTCCTGATTGCGAACATGAGTTCTGGCAACGGTACAGCTTTGGTGCAAGGTCAGCCTCCCGCGCCGGGTAAAACTTGGTTCAACAACCGGATTACACCCTTAACTTGGCAGCAAGGCAAGTGCTTATACCTTGATTATATCGATGTCTGGGTTCCTAACGACGGCACGCAAAAACCTCTTGAGAGATTTACAACTTAGGTTCTCGGACTGTGGACCACCGGTGAGTGTCGGGTTTGAAGGCGGATGTAACTGCTCGATCGCTGGATTAGATCCAGCTGCTCCGAACCTAAGACCTCATTGCCAAATACGCGGGCAGAAGCAGATATTACTGTGCTTTCAAGTATCCGGCTTCTATCGCGCGAAGCGCGATAAGCGAAGAACCCTCTGCTGTTAAGTGACCGTAGTCGAACTGTACAGGAGTACCATTCCGAATAGTTGTGCAGCTTGCTCCAGCCCTAGAACACAGCAGGTTGCGAACAGACACGTAGGTTCCGCCCAGTCCTTCAACTGCCTCAGCTAGCTTCCGATCGACCTGAGCTCCAGCCGGCAACCGAGCCTCGTCAATCAGACTTGCTGAACGGCCAGATGAGACCTGCGCGAGCAGTCTCGGGAGCGGCTGCTGATATTCTACGATCGGCCCGAACACGACGATCTTACCTGCTCTTGCTTGAAGAGCTGAAACTGTCCGCTCCAAAGCCGGGATATCATCCGCCATCCAGCGTGCTGAAAGGATAAGCGTGTCGGGCCTGTGACTAGTCAAAAAATCTTCAAAAACAAAATGCATTAGCTCAACGCATCCTGCTTTTCCACCGGTTCCAAGCACAGGTTTGCAGCCGCTCGCGGTCGCCTGCATGATATTGCTATTCTTGAGGTTTTCACTGAGGCCCGACCAAAGATGAGCGGCATGGCTGTCACCTACGAGTAAAACATTGGAGCGATTGTTCGAGGTCGTTAAACACTCTGAAAGCTTCAGGTCGGATGAGCTTTGCTTGTCCCCCATAAGGAAGCAGGTTCCACGCCGGTAACTTGCCTCATCGTCATAATCCATAAAGCGGGCCAAGCGTTCGCTTTCGCTCCCTGGATTGGGCAGCCAGTTAGATAGAAATACAAAGCTTAACGCGCAAATGGCGAGGCCGAAAGAAGCAGCGCCCGCCGCTGCAAAGAGCCCACCTCGGCTTGGCAAGACCTGTTTCTGTCTGAAGGGAAGCTCGACAAAACGCCAGGAGACGGTTGCAGCAGCAAAGCAGAGCACGATAAGCCCTACCGTCTCGGCGAGACTGCGGGGCGTTCCAGTGTGAAGTCCATAAAAGACAAAAATCGGCCAGTGCCAAAGATATAGCGAATAAGAGAGCTGACCACCACCGACCAGGGGCCGTACACTCAAGACGCGCGTCAGCAAGGATCCTCCATTTCCCCCAGCAAGGATGATCAGAGCAGTTCCTAAGCACGGTACGAGCGCATAAGCACCGGGGAACAACAGGCCGGCATGAAATCGTGTTGCGCTCAGTAGGATCAAGCCGAGCCCTGCAAGCGCGGCACTCTCGCAGAGCAGCCTAGGTATGCGTGGCAATCGCACAAATGCAAGGAAACTACCTACTAGTGGTTCCCAGGCACGCGTGAAAGGGAGATAATAGGCGGACTCACGGCTAACGGATGTGACTGCAATGCAAGCTACGAAGCTAATCAGAGTCAGCCCAGCAACTGTCCAGCGCGCAGCAGACAGTCGGTTTGGCCCAAACGTAACAAGTAGAACGGGCAAGAGAAGATAAAACTGCTCCTCGACACCTAGGGACCACGTGTGGATCAACGGCTGCCTCGCACTGTCTACTGCAAAGTACCCAGCAGTGCTGAGCAAATAAAGATTTGCAATTGATCCAACAGCGGCCAAGGCGGCAAAACTAAGCTTCGTCATTTCGCCGGAAAATAACAGGAGTGGTGCAACGGCCAGCACGATGATCAGCATGACAGTCAGAGCAGGCACGATGCGGCGGATGCGGCGCTCGTAGAAGGTCCCGATCGAGAATTGGCCAATTTGCAAGTCGGTGAGTAGAATTCGCGTGATTAGAAAGCCGGAAATCACGAAGAAGATGTCGACGCCAACAAAGCCTCCTCGCAGCGAGCTGAAGCCTGCGTGATAGAGAAGCACCAATCCAACAGCGATGCCTCGTAAGCCGTCGATGTCGGCTCGGTACCCACCCTTCTCAGCAGTGTGCGACTTCGGAGAGGCGGCCGAGACGCTGCTGCCTAAGATCACTGAGGTCGGCAAGGCTGTGCGGCGTGAGCTAGCTCCGCTATATTGGGTGTTGAGTCTAGCGTGCGGGTTCATGTAGTCAGCCTTGCCTTCAGTTGCCGCATTGTGATGTTCCAGCCAGGAACCTGAAGTAGCCTCATTGAGACGAAAGTGGTCTCTCGCGCAAATGCGTCCAATATGAGATCATGCATATTCATGGAAACGGTGCCCGAACAAAGCAGCGGCTTTTCCGAACGCCAACGTAACGCGATGAATTGCTCTGGCACGTAGAGCCGGGAACCAAGCGATGAGTGACAGCAGCGTTAGCCCGATGATGATTTGTGCGAGAACGATAGGGTAAGCTTTCCACCAATCTTTCGGCGCAAAACGCCACCGCAACTGCGCAAACATATTGGAGTTGCCGATCCGAAACGAACGCCTCAGCGCCCATCGCCAAGTACTTCGGCTGAGCGGGATACTGTCATAGACTACAGCCTCGCGTGACCAAGCGAAGCGGTAGCCAGCAGCCTTCAGGCGCATGAACGCTTCGACATCTTCTCCTCCCGCCAGACCGAAATCGGGATTGAACAACGGCAACTCGAGTTTGAGCAATCCTTCCCGCTTCATGAGAACGTTATTCGTACCCCAAATAATAGGGACGGGACCGGTGGCATAACTTTCGTTTTGGAAGAGAGGTGAGGTGGTCACCCACTGCGGAGCGCCGGCTTCAAAAACGGGAGCGACCCAGCCGCCTACCACGTCAGCATCTGTCTCTCGCTGTACTCTCAAAAGCGCATCGAGCCACTCGGTGCTTGGCCATTCATCGTCATCCAGCATCGCTAAATAATTGATTTCCAATTTATTTTGGGCGAATTCAACGATTGCATTACGGACGCTGGATAGGCCCCTTTCCGCAACGACAATGACGTGAATAGGAAAGCGGTAGCCCGACATGCGCAGGGCTTCCACCGCGTGCCGGCCCTCCTGACGATCAACGTCGTTGTCGGCAACCAAGATTTCAACTTGAGCGTTTGTTTTCAAGCAAGCGAGAGCTTCGAGGAGTCGCTGTAGTAAGCCGGACCGTCTAAAAGTCGGCACAGCGACAAGAACCATGGGGGCAGATGCATCATACGCTGCATGCGGTGCAAGTTGATGGGTCGCCGAATGCGAAGCGGGCGCCGGAGACAAACCAGACGCCTCCTGTACTGGCTGACAGAACTGAACGTGACTGGTCCGAGAACAACCACTCCCGATATCATGAACGAAGAAGGGCTCCCCTATGATTGAAGTATGGGGTGAGTTTTCGCCAGTGTCAGCAGCTTGGATCGGCTTGTTATCTCCGAGAATTCCACCACTTTGCACACTTGGTCGTGTGGCTGAGTCACTATTATCAACAGATTCGTTACTTATAAAAGTTTTCAAAGATCTACGGCAAGAAAATTGCCTTTCTGTGGCTGGGACCTGTTGCGGCTCGATCGGCATCTGCTGAGGCATCAAAGCGATATCAAACAGATCATTACTGATTGCGGCTTTCATCATTCGGCCCTCTATATGAGCTACTGAGTGAAGGTGCGCATAAAACAAGCTTTACTGTTACGAACGCATTTTTCTTTCAATGAAGCCGTATTCCTAACCTAATGCGGCTGAGATCGTACGCGTTTACAGTAGAAAGTCTTGTACGCGAGCCACCAGAACATCTACCTGGCTAAAGAATCGCCATCTTCGAAGTATTTTGTCTAATAATTGGGCTATTTTTGATCAAAAAAACGTCAGTCTTCCCATTATGATTTCCATTTGCCATGAGCAATGCCAATCTCCGACTCGAGAACACTAATGGGTATTCCGCCGAATCAGTGAATTAGCCCACCCGTTGACGGTCGGTTAAGTTTCTATTGCTGTAAATACATAAATGAGATTTTTTTTCGAATCCGAGAACAAGCGCGTCATCGGGTTAGGTTGCGTGGTAGCCTGCAGCGGCGAGATAGTTGCGGCATTTGGTTGGTTGGAAGCGTGTTAACGCGCGTTTGATGGCGTCCCACAGGTCCGGGATGGAGCGAGCCGCCTCGGTGCGTAGCAGGGCCGTGAGCTTGGCAAAGGCCTGCTCAGTCGGTTTGAAGTCTGAGCTGTAGGGCGGCAGGTAGAGCAGCCGGGCGCCAGTCGCTTCGATGCGCTCGCGGATGTCGCTGATCTTGTGTGCCGGCAGGCTGTCGAGCACGACCGTGTCGCCGGGCTGAAGGTCGGGCACGAGCACGGACGCGAAGTCGGTACGGAACGCGGAGCCGTTCATCGCCCCATCGAGCAGCCAGGGCACCGTGATACCGCTAGCGCGCAGCCCAGCCGTGACGGTCGTGATTTTTCTTGTGGCTCTGGAGCACGCTCGTACGACAGCGTTCGCCGCACGGGGCACGTCCCTAGGGCCGAGCCATGGTAGTGGTGGCTGCGGCCTCGTCGATGAACACGAGGCGGTCCGGATCGATATCAGATTGGCTCTCGAACCAGACCTCGTGGGCCGCCTTCATATCCTGACGAGGCGGCATGGCCAGTGCTTATGGGATGGCCCGCCCCTCGCCGAACCGTTGGTGGCATGCTGCAGCCTCGGAAGAATCGAGGGATCGGGATGGCATAGAGTTCAGTCGCCGTGCTGGGTAGCGATCTCGGCAAAAACAGCTTTAGGTTAGTCGTCTTCGACCCAGCTGGTGCAGTGGTTCTTCGTTGTCGCGTACGGCGTGAGACGATCGTCGGTTTGACTGCCAAGCTGCCGACCTGTGTCGTTGCGGTGGAGGCTCGGCTCGCGGCTTCCATCATCTTGGCCGGCTACTCGCCGCCCAGGAACATACCATTTGACTGATGCCGCCCGAGTACGTCCGCCCCTACGTCAAGGCGCGAGATGAACGACGACCGCGATGCCGAGGCGATCGCTGAGGCTGCCACGCGTCCGACGACGCGCTTCCTGCCCCTCAAGGCGCAGGAGCAGCTCGATATGCAAAGCCTGCATCGGGATCGATCGCGGCTGCTCGGCATGCGCACCATGCTCATGAACAAGCTCCCCGCGCGATCCTGCTGGAGCGCGGTGTTGTCTTCCCGCAAGGCCGCCGCAAGTTCAAGACGGCAGTCGGAGTTCTTATGACGGATTCCGAGGCGCGGATCGGCGCACTCATGAGGGCCCTCGTCGCCGAGGTTCGCGAGGAATGGACAAGTCTCGATGGCCGCACCTGCGCGCTCGAGCGGGAGTTCGTCGCGCACGCCCGCGCCGACGAGGCGGCGCGTCGTTTGGTGTCGATCCCAGACGTAGGACCCATGACAACCACGGCCCTGCGGGTGCCTGTCGACGACGCAAGTGCCTTCTCGAACGCCCGGGATTTACTGGCTTGGCTCGGCCTTGTGCTACGCCAGCATACGACCGGCGGCAGACCGAAGCTGCTTGGCATCAGCAAGCGAGGCAACGCCTACCTGCGTGGCCTCTTCATCCACGGTGCTCGCGCGGCTCTTGCTTCACTATCCAAGACCGAGGACTCGACCGGCCGATGGCTGCGCGGGTTGCTGGCGCGGTCGCACTACAACGTTGTGATTGTCGCGCTCGCCCCCAAGCTCGCCCGGATCGCCTGGGCGACGCTGTGCAAAGGTGTGAGCTTTGAGAGGAAGCCAGAGATGGCTCTCGCCTGAGGTTTCGATAGCGATACGACCCAAACTGGAGCGTCACCGCTCGGTGCAGGTCTACGAGGCCTTCGGGAGGACAGTGAAGATGGCCTAGCGGTCGAGCGGCGTTCCGAAAGCCTAGCAAAGAAAGCGGCCTATCCAGGCCGAGGTGCTTATGAGGCCTGAGACGCGCGGCTCTCCATCTTTGCGGCGGCCACCGTGCCGAGATACTGGATACGTTTGTGCAGACCGGTCGCAGGCATCTTCATCGACCATCCTGCAGGCGGGGCGGGTCATACGTTTTAGCGTTATATTGTGGCGCTTGAAGACGCGCGACAGGCTGCTCCGGGCTACCCGCAGGCCGCGCTTAGCCAAAGCTGCTCTCAGTTCGTGCAGATAGATCCCTGGTTGCTGCTCATAGAGCGCTAAGATCTGGTGAGGTTGCGCCTCTGTCCGATGCGAGCGCTGGTCCCCACTCATGGGCTCGGCTGTGACGTGCCCTTCCCGCGCAAACTGCCTGCACCACCAGCTCGCGCTGGCAAGGCTAACACCGAAGCGCTCCGCTGCCTGATGCCGAAAGGCTCCGGCTCCGACGGCACCCACGACGCGTTCACGCAGATCGACGACAAGGCTTAAAACGTCGGCGCTCCCCTTCACCGACTAACCCTCCAGCCCAATATTCGTTTCAGGCCCATCGGACCATGCTCTGAGATCGGAACGTTGCAGACTTGCAATTGGCACTGGTTGGCAACGACAGCGGTTCACAGGCCTTCGAAGCAACAGTAGATCGGATGCGTAGAGGTGGACCGGGGGTTTGCGTGTCTGCCGCCGTGCCGCTGCGCGAAGACTCAGTGCTAATGACCTTCGGCCCGTCTTCCACCCCACCGAGCTGAAGAAGCAGAAGACCATGTACCGTCCACCTGCCGTGTCGAAGCTGTGGAGCGAGCTGCTGGCCGAGTGCTGCCGAGACCAGGGTGCGGGACCGCCGAGTAGGCGCTGCGTGGAAACTAGCAGCGTGAATTCAGCCGGGCCGCCCTATCGGTCAACGGCTTAGCGAGCCAGGCCTCCGGCAGCCACATGTGCGCAGGCGCTCGACCGTGCTGAGTTGCACGTCGCGCGCCTGCTGAGGAGAGAACGGGAGGGAGGGTGCGTCTCAGGCGAACAGGAAGTCGGCGGC
>NZ_PDHT01000063.1:0-11617 GCF_002917135.1 Methylobacterium sp. V23 | reverse complement strand
TTTGTCCGCGCAGACTTGGGATGACGCTCGAACAACTGCGCATTTTCGTGACGGTGGCCGAATACGAGCACATGACCCGCGCAGCCGGATCGCTGAACCTGACGCAATCGGCAACGAGTGCCGCGATCCATGCCCTCGAAACCCGGTACCGATGCCGCTTCTTCGACCGGATCGGCCGGCGGATCGCCCTCACCGACACGGGCCGGGATTTCCTGCCGGAGGCGCGGGAAGTCCTCGCCCGCGCATTCGCGGCGGAAGGCGTCCTCGACGACATCGCGGGGCTGCGTCGCGGCTTCCTGCGGATCGTCGCCACGCAATCGATCGCAAATTACTGGTTGCCCTCGCGCCTCTCCGCGTTTCGAAAGCAATACCCCAGCCTCGATCTGCATCTATCGATCGCCACGACGAAGGGCGTGCAGGGTTTCGTGCGGGACGGATCGGCCGATCTCGGATTTGCGGATGACGTGGTCGTCGATACCCCGCTCATGGCGGATCGCATCGCGGCGATGGGCGTGATCGTCGTCTCGCCGCTCGACCATCCCTGGAGCCGGTCTCCGCCGGACTTGCTACGGGCTGCCGAGGCGGAGTGCTGGATCATGCGAGAACCCGGAACGCAGGATCGACGCGACCGTGACGATGCGCTCAGAACGTTCGGACTGATGCCGCATCGCTTGTCGGTCGTGCTCGAACTTCCATCCGAGGAAGCCGTCCTCTCCGCCGTCGAGGCCGGCGCCGGGGTAGCGGCCGTCACCGGGATCGCAGCGGCCTCAGGGATGTGGTCGAACGCCGTAAGCCGGATCTCGACGCTCGCATCACCCGGCGCGATCACGATGATCCGCAACACCCGACGCGCAAAAACCGACGCAACGGCGGGCTTCATTCACCTGATTCGCTCCGGCTCGCGGCCGGGCGATGGCCAAGGAGCCCCATAATGCTTGCCTCGCTCGACGCCGTGCTTCTTGCCCGTGCCCAGTTCGCCTTCACCATGGCGTTCCACATCATTTTTCCGGCCTTCTCGATCGGGCTCGCGAGCTACCTTGCCGTGCTCGAAGGGCTTTGGCTCTGGACCGGCCGGGAGGTCTTTCTCAACCTATTCAAATACTGGCTCAAGATCTTTTCCATCGGCTTCGCCATGGGCGTCGTCTCGGGCGTGGTGATGTCCTACCAGTTCGGCACGAACTGGGCGGTGTTTTCCGACAAGGCCGGCCCCGTCGTCGGCCCGTTGATGGCTTACGAGGTGCTGTCGGCGTTCTTCCTCGAAGCGGGCTTTCTCGGCGTCATGCTGTTCGGGATGGAGCGGGTCGGCCGCGGCCCCCATTACCTCGCAACACTTCTGGTCGCCGCCGGGACGCTATTCTCCGCCTTCTGGATCCTCACCGTGAACTCCTGGATGCAGACGCCGGCCGGATATGGCGTCAATGCCCAGGGGCAATTCGTGCCGGTGGATTGGTGGGCGATCGTCTTCAACCCGTCGCTGCCGTATCGGCTCGTCCACATGGTGCTGGCCGCCTACCTCACCACCGCCCTCGTCGTCGGCGCCGTCGGCGCCTGGCATCTGCTGCGCGAGCGCGGCGGCGGACCGCGCAGCGAGGGCGCGCGGGTGATGTTCTCGATGGCGATGGGCCTGATCCTCGTGGTCGCGCCTCTGCAGATCTTCGCGGGCGACGCGCACGGGCTCAATACCCTTGAACACCAGCCCGCGAAGGTCATGGCCATGGAAGGACACTTCCAGAGCCATCCCCACGGCGCGCCGCTGCTGCTGTTCGGCCTGCCCGATCAGGACGCGGCCACGGTCCGCTACGCCATCGAGATTCCGAAGCTGTCATCACTGATCCTCAAGCACGACCTCAACGCCCCGCTCAACGGCCTCGACACCGTCCCGCGCGAGAACTGGCCCCCAGTCCCGGTGGTGTTCTGGTCGTTCCGCATCATGATCGGCCTCGGCTTCCTCATGCTCGGCCTCGGCCTCTTCGCCCTGATAGCGCGTATCAAGGGAGGTCTCTACGCGTGGCGCCCTCTGCACCTCTACGCGCTCGCGATGGGGCCGGCCGGGTTTGTCGCGGTGCTGGCCGGTTGGACGACGACGGAGGTCGGGCGCCAGCCTTTCACCGTCTACGGGGCGCTGCGCACGGCCGAATCCCACTCCCCCCTGGCGGCTCCCGCCGTGGCGACATCGCTCGCGGCTTTCGCCGTCATCTATCTCTGCGTCTTCGCCGCCGGCGTCTTCTACATCGTGCGCCTGATGAGCCACGCGCCCCATCCCGGCGAGACGGGGCCGAGCCCGGCCGAGCCGATCCGCACCGCCGGCCTTCACCCGGGGCCGGCGATGAGCCCGGGCCACGGTCTTCAGCCGGCCGATTAGGAGCACGCCATGGACACGCTCGGCCTACCGGCCATCGACATCCCGACGGTGTGGGCCTTCATCGTCGCCTTCGCCGTCTTCGCCTACGTGGTGCTGGACGGGTTCGATCTCGGCTTGGCGATCCTGTTTCCGTTCTGTCCCGATCGGCGGGACCGCGACGTGATGATGAATTCGGTCGCTCCGGTCTGGGACGGTAACGAGACTTGGCTTGTGCTGGGCGGCGGCAGCCTGTTCGCCGCGTTTCCGCTAGCCTACGCGGTGCTGATGCCGGCTCTCTACGCGCCGCTGATCGCGATGCTGCTCGGCCTCGTCCTGCGCGGCGTCGCGTTCGAGTTCCGATGGCGCACGGAGCGGGCGCGCGGGATCTGGGACCTCGCCTTCATGGGAGGGTCGTTCGTCGCAGCACTGGCACAGGGCATCGCCCTCGGCGCGACGCTTCAGGGTGTGAGCGTCAGCGGCCGGGCCTATTCCGGCGGGTGGTGGGAGTGGCTCAGCCCGTTCACGCTCCTTACTGGCGCCGCCGTCGTGACAGGATACGCTCTTCTCGGTGCGACGTGGCTGGTAATGAAGACGGGAGGCGCCTTGCGCCTGCGCGCGCTGCGCCTCGCGCGGCCACTCGCTCTGGCGACGCTCGGCTTCGTCGTCGCCGTGAGCTTGGTGACGCCGTTTCTCGAAGCTGCCTATTGGCAGCGCTGGTTCGCATGGCCCGGTATCGTGCTTACGGCTCCGGTTCCAATCGCCGTCGCCACGGTGGCCTTTTTGCTGCTGCGCAGCCTCGGGCATGGGCGCGATTACAGTCCCTTCATATATGCGCTCGGGTTGTTTTTCCTGGCGTTCGTGGGACTCGGCGTTTCGATCTGGCCGAACGTCGTACCGGGCCGGATCACGATTTGGCAGGCGGCGGCGCCTGAAGCGAGCCAAGTGTTCGTTCTCGTCGGAACCGTCATTCTGATCCCGATTATCCTCAGCTACTCGGCCTACGCCTACTGGGTTTTCCGTGGAAAGGTCGATCCGAACCACGGCTATCACTGAGGCCTAGAAAGTGAAGTTTTCATCGATTTATGCGATTGATTGGATCGTCACAATGCATTTGTAAGATATATAGCTCGCATTTATCCTTAAAGACATCACGAAGAGCGTGACGGCCCAACCGAAAGATGTACGATCATGACCAGAGCTCTCACCCTTACCGGCCTCGCTTTCGCAGCCAGCCTGTCGCTTACCGGCCTGTCCTATGCCCAGGGTCAGGACAAGCCGACGACGGAGCAGGGTGCAAGCCGTCCAGTACCGACGCGTTGTCGGAGCGTCGACGGCGATAGCGGCAACGCGAAAAACCCAGCTCTGCCGGAATGTGAACAGGGCAAGGGTCAGGAGACCGGTGGACCGGCACGCAACCGCCTCCCGGATTAGGTCTTTTCCCCGGATCGGTCGGACTGGTCCGGGGCAAGCCCAAACTTTACGTCGATCGCATATCTCACGAACGGACCGGGAGCTGACGTCATGACCGATCATCGGACGACCGAGACCACCAACGAAGCCCGTCAGGGTGAGACCAGCAATCACATGCGCTGGGTGCTTCTCTTCACGCTGCTTCTGACCATAGGTGGCGTCGGTGCCGTCTGGTTGGCGACCATTGGATGATCGCCGTGAGCGCGCATCGAGCCTGGATCGGACGGGTTGTCTGGTTTACCGCCCTTTGGGCAGGAGGGGTCGGTGTTATTGCCGCGGTGGCATTCGCCCTGAGGTTCCTGATTCACTAACAATCTCACGGCGGGACGTCGTCTCAATTCTTGCTCGCGGTTGCGAGGCAGGGCGAGACAAAGAGATCGCCGCGATAGGCCCCGCGCAGTGTTCGCCCGGCGACGACGAACCAGATCAGGGTCAGCAAGCCGACGAGCCCCGCTCCGAGCCATGCCAACCCGACGAGCCCCGTCGCTTCGCCGAGCCGCAGCGTGGCGAGCGCGTAGACGCCGAGCGGAAAGATGTAGCCCCACCAGCCGAGATTGAACGGCACGCCTTCACGGCGGTAGCGAAGGGTGACGATCAGCGACAGCATGAACCACCATGCGCCGTAGCCCCATAGGATCAGTGCCCCGATCAGCCCGATGAGCCGTAGGATATCGACGGCCCCGCCAAATCCGTGCTCCGCCAGGATCGGGCCGCCGGCATCTCCGAGAACGAGGAGGCCGAGGGCGGCGGTGCCTAGCGGCCCCAACGAGAGCCAACTCGAGGCGGCCATCTCGCGGGGCGGCAGGTTGTGCAGGGCCATCCGCAGGACAAGGATTGCCAGGATGCTGAGGGCGAGGGGAACCGAGATGCCCCACAGGACGAAGCTCGTGGCGATCACCACGAGTTGCATCGGCGGCTCGATGACGGTCGGCGCGACCAGTCCGCCCGTCACGGCCGCCACCTCGGCCGCTACCACCGGTAGAAGCCACACCGCGGTCATCTGGTCGATACGGTGTTCCTGGCGCGTGAACATCAGGTAGGGGATCGCCACGGCACAGACGACGGCCAGCACCACGTCGAGCCACCATAGCCAGAACGCGACGGCCAGGATGCCGTGTCCGAAACGGCTCTGACCGAAGATCAGCAGGCCGTTGATGAGGGTCGCGAGCGCCATCGGGATCGCGCCGAAGAACATCGACACCGTGGAATGCCCGAAGATCTGCCGCGCACCGTCGAAGAAGAAGATCCACCGCGCCGCATAGAGGCCGCAACAGACGAGAAACAACGCCACCGCCGCCATCCACAAGCCAGCAGGAAGCGGAGACAACAGCGTACGCGTTATCGGAACGCGGTCGAGGGCGAGGGCGACGACGCCCGTCCCCATCACCACCGTGAACCAGTTCGGGGTGAACTGCCGGACGATGTCGCGCGGGTGGCCGAGATGCGAGAGCGGCGTCAGGCCATTGCTGATCGCCAGAAGTGTCGGATCGGTCACCGGGATACGACTTTCTCAGTGGTCGGGGGGCGCATCGACCTTCGCCGCGTCATGCCGCTCGCCCTCTCGCTCGAACCGGCGCTCCTGTTCGAGGATCCGATATTTCGGCGCCTCGATCCAGATTCGGAACCCCGGCAACACCAACCAAGCCACGACGAACGCGGCGACGACGAGTGTGAGGGCTGTGACGATGAAGATGAACATCAGCGCGTCGCTGCATCGTCAAAGGGGTCCGGCCGGTAGAGCGAGCGGATATAGGCCACGACGGCGGCACGGTCACCCGCTGAGAGAACCTTCGCCCAGGCGGTCATTGCCGTGCCGGGTATCCCATCGGTGAGGACGGCCTGAGCCCGTGCGGCCGAGGGTTGCTCGATGGAAAAGTTCGTCGGCCGCGGCGTCATCGATGAGGCAGCGACGCCGTCGCCGAGGCCTCCGGCACCGTGGCAGCCGGTGCAGTTGGTCGCGAAGATCGACGATCCTGATCCGATCAGAGCCGCTTCGGAGCCGTTCGGGCTACCCACGGCCGACAGCGTCGCCACGAGCGCCGTCAGGTCCTGGAGATCGCGAACGGGCATGTCGCGCCAAGCCGGCATGGCGCTTCCGGCGACACCGTTCCAAAGGACGGCAGCGACACGCTCGGTCGTGTAGCGGTTCGCGCTGAGATCGGCGGGAGCGGGCATCAGGCTCCCGACAGCGAGGCCGTCGCCGCCACCGCGTTCCCCGTGGCAGCTCGCGCAATTGGCGGCAAACAGGGCCCGGCCATGCTCGATGGCCGCTGGCCCTGAATCGACCGTGGAAAAGGGAGCCGTTGTCCCGCCGACGATCGGCGCGTTGGGATTGGCGTTCGGCCGCGGGATCAGGCCCGGGACGGAAGCGTGCTCCCCCCCCATTGTGGAGGTCGTCGGGTTGGCCTCGGCCACCTCGTAGCCCGAGAGCTGTCGCGGACGTCCGAGCGCCTGGAGGTAGGCGACGAGATCGAGCGCGCTCGGCTTCGGCTTGGTCGCGTCCCCGTCGAAATGCCACGGATATCCCGGCATGACCGAGTCGCGGATCGTCGCCCGCGGATTGAACAGATGCGTGAGCTGCCAATCGTCGGGGCGCACGCCGCCCTCGCGCGCAAGGTCGGGGCCGACGCGGCGCGTGCCCCACAATTGCGGGGCGTCGAATTTCGTCTCCCAGGCCTCGGTCGGCGCTCCCCAGCGTGCCACGTCGGCGGCGACGAAACGGACCTGCTGCGAGTGGCAATAGCCGCAGCCCTCGGTCGCGTAGATCTGGCGCCCGCGTTCCTCGGCCAGGGTGTAGGCAGCCATGTTCTGTGGCGCCTGCTCCTTCACGAGCGTAGCGAGCGAGCGCCCGGGGAGGATGCCGAGCAGCACGAACGACAACGCGAAGAACCCGAGGCCGGCGACGAACGCGACCACCAGTGCGAAGCGGTACCAGGCGTGATCGCCGTCCCCGTCGATGAGCTGTGCCACGTCGGACTACTCCGCCGGTTGAAGCGTCGGTGCGAAGGCCGGTGCCTCGTCCTCCGGCGCGGGCCGTCGTGCCGTGGCGGGCCCGAGGGTCAGACCGCCGAGAAGCGCCAGGAACCCCAGGAGGAGCGGCACGGCCGACAGGCTTCGCAAGGCCCAGTAGGGATAGGAAGCACGCACGGAGTCGATCCAGGGCGCCGTCGTGCCCCACAACTCGCCCTGGACGAGCCCGACGGCGGTCAGATCGATCACCATCAGCAGAAGGCCACTCAGAAGTAGCCAATAGGACGCGGCTACAAATCCGGCATGGTAGCGCGCCGCGGGAAGCAGGCGCCAGACATGGGTGAGGCCGCCGGCCGCCACGAAGGTGGCAAAGCCGAGCATCGCCAGATGCGAGTGCCCGATCACCCAATCGCTGAAATGGGTCAGTCGATTGATGGGCATCAGGGCCTGGAGCGAACCCTGGAGGCTCACGATCAGGTAGAAGACCAGGCCGGTCCAGACATAGCGCAGCGGAACGTCCCGTCCCACGAGCCCGCTCTGGCCCTTCAGGGACATCAGTTGGTTGAACACCACCAGGATCACGTCCATGCCGAGATAGGCCGAGGCGATGATCGCTGCCTTCTGAGCGTCCATGGGAATTGCGGAGTAGACGTAATGGTGCGTCCCGTTGAGGGGATAGACGAAGAACAGAAGCCAAAAGCCGATCATCGACAGGAAGTGGCTGTAGATCGGCCGCCGCGTGGTGGCGGGGATGACGAAGTAGGCGATCGAGACCGCGAACGGCGTGATGTAGAGTCCGACGGCGTCGTGGATCCAAAGGCCGCTGAACGCGGCGCCCTTGGCGCCGGGCAGCACCTGCGGCACAATGTTGCCGACCGGGTAGGCCAACAGCGTGAAGACCGTGCCGCCGATGATGTACCAGGCCGAGACGTAGAGGCCGCCCGGCACCCGCGCCCGCAGGAAGGGCAGCACGAACTGAACCACCATCAGCGCGAGCCCGAGGGTCACGAAGACATCGACGGCGAGGGGGAACTCTGCCCATTCGAGGGCCTGCGGCGCGATCAGCCAATGGCTCGGCGCGGCGAGGACCAGCGCCCAGCCGGGTACGAGGACGACGAAGTTCCAGACCAGGAACAGCGCCCAGCCGAGCCGCGGGCTCGTCACCGGACGGTCCGCGAGCCGCGGCACGGCATGGTAGAGGTAGGCGAGAAAAGCGTTCCCGAGCCACCCGAACAGGATGCCCTGCGTGTGGTCGTAGCGGAGGCGCCCCCAGGTCGCCCACGCGGATCCGCCGAGGAAGTCGGGGAAGGTGAACTTCACCGCGACCAGCGTGCCGAACACCGCCGAGATCAGCAGGGTGATGACCGCGGCGAGGCCGTGGGCGCGGATCAGGTCGTGCTCGACGGTGGGCGGCGCCGTGCCGTCGCGCTGAGGCTTGCTCCGGACGGCGTTCGTTGGCGAGAGGATGCCGGCGGTCACGATCTGCCTCCGCTTGCACTCGCGCCGCGTCCCGCCTCGATGATGAAGGCCGCCAGCGCGCTTCGCTCATCGAGGCTCAGTTCGAGTTGTGGACCTGGTTGATAGCCGTCCCAGCCCGGGCTCGGATGCCCGACCGCAGAGACGAGACGCGGGAGGCAGAGATCGCGGGACGCCTGGGTCGAGCCCGCGTCGTAGCGTCGAGAGATGGCCGTCCAGGACGGCCCGACCAGCCGGGCATCATCCATGTGGCATCCTGCGCAACGCTCCGTCGCCATCCGCCGGCCCAGAGCCGCATCCTCAGGGCTGGCGACGGCGGCGGTCGACGCTTTCGCGAGGCTGTCGCCGCGCGAGACCAGCGTTGCCACCCCCGGATGAACGAGGATCCGCCACGCGAGCAGGCTACCGACGATGAACACGACCACCGTCATCGCTACCGCTGCGGGGTGGCGATGATGGCCGCGCGCCTCCGTCTCCAAGAACGGCGCGAAAGCCGGACCTCGGTCTGAGGATGCGGTCACGGCTCGCCCGTCTCCTGCCCGTTGAAGCTCACGAGATAGTCGGTGATCGCATCGACCTGATCTTCCGGGATCGGCGCCCCGTAGACCTTGATCATCTTGTTGACCTCGGCCTTCCAGGTCTTCCGTGGGAAGCGCGGCTGATTGAGCACGTAGTTCGGGGAATGGCAGGTCATGCAGTTGGTAACAAAGGCCGCACGGCCGGGGCCGGCCGGCAGGTAGGGCAGCTCGTGCGGGATCGTGATCGCCTTGCTCGCGGGCAGCGCCGCATCGAGGGCGAGCACTGGGTCCGCCAGGAACACGGCGGTGAGAAGACCGGCGCGCCGGATCATCCGGTCACCATGCCGCTGGTTTCCTCGATGACGCGGCGGGCGTAGCCGCCGTGATTCCATTGCGCGGTCAGCTGCTCCTCGCCGGCCTTGTTCGTTGCCCTGACCTTGAGGCGGTAAGGGCCGGACGCACCGGGCGTCCAGGCGAGGCGCCATCGTCGCCAGGAGAAGCGGCCGAGATCGGGATCGAGCACTGCGGGAAGCCACGTGCGTCCGCCATCCATCGAGACCTCCACGGCGGTGATGCCGTGGCCGCTGTCCATGGCGAGGCCTTCGAGCTGATACGGCCTTCCGAGCGGCAGCGTCTCTCCCGGCTCCGGCCGCACGAAGATCGAATGGATGCTGAAGCGGTTGATCGGCACCGTGGTCTTGGCGAGGGCGTCCTCGCTCTCGTTCGCCGTCGCGTTGTCCGGCACGCGATAGGCCGTATCCATCCAGACGTTATGAAGCGGGGTGGTGCGCGCCTCGACATGGTGCAGCGCCTTGATCCAATAGGTCGCGTACCAGCCGGGCACCACGAGACGGAGCGGGAAGCCGTTCAGCATCGGGAGCGCCGTACCGTTCATCAGGTAGGCGATCAGGATGTCGCCGTCGTTGGCGTGATCGACAGAGAGCGCCTTGCGCATCTTGGGCAGCCCCGGCATCGGCGAGCCGTCGAGTCCAGAGATCGCAATGTCCGTAACATCCCCCTTCAGGCCGGCCCGGGCGAGGAGGTCGCGTAGCCGAATGCCGGTCCAACGGGCGTTGCCCATGGCACCGTGCTTCCATTGCGATCCCGCGACCCTTGGCGTGAAAAAGCTACGCGAGTTGCCCGAACACTGGTTCAGCGCGATGAACGAGACTTGCTCGAAGTCCCTCCGAAGATCGGCGACCGACAGGGAGAGCGGCGTCTCGACCGCACCGTCTACGATGAGACGAAAGCTCGCGAGATCCACCCGTGTCGGAACCGCGGCCATGTGCCAGCGCACGAAATAGGCCTCGTTCGGCGTCAGATCCTGGCGAAAGTAATGGAGCGGCGTTTCAAGTTGCGGCGGCCGATCGGTCAGCAGGATGAGGTCGGCCTTTTCGGGGAAGCGCACCCGCCGGCGCGGCTCCGACTCCGCGGCTGCCAAGGCCGGAGCCGCGACGCTGAGGGCAGCCGTGCCTCCCATTCGAAGAAGTTGCCGCCGGTTGATCTCGATCGTGCCCAACCGGCGGCATCCTCGTGCGAGCGTTGAGCGCGACCTAAAGATATCAGCGGCAGTAGCGTCCAACATATTTTATCGATCAGTTCGACCAAACAATCCTGTTCGCGGCCCGACGCTCGTCGTCGCCCATGGCAACTCGTTACGGGCTCTGGTGATGGCGCTCGAAGGACTGGGGCCGGACGAGGTCGAATCCCTCGAACTCGCGACCGGATCGATGCGGGTCTGTGAATTCGCGGAGGACACTTCCATTGCCATTCGCAGGCTCATCGCCTGACATCCGGCCCCGTGTCCGTTCCGGATCGACCTGGTCCGGCCTCGGCTCCTTCCGGCTCGATCTCGCCCCGGGATTGAAGCCATAAGGCGAGGGTCCAGCAGAGGGGCGTGTCGCAAACGCCGATCGAGCCAGTGTTTACCCGACGTTGACCATACGGCCTGCATGGCGCCTCCCGAACCGGAGGCCGCCCATGATCCTGTCTGCCATCGCTGCGAAGCTGAAGCGCCGCGCCAAGGGCGACTTCAAGGGTCGGCACTATGAGACGGCGCTCATTGTCCAGGCCGTCGCCTGGTACCTGCGCTATCCGCTCAGCTATCGTGACATCGAGGAGTTGTTCCTGGAGCGCGGGGTCGAGGTCGACCATTCCACGCTGAACCGCTGGGTTCTGGCCTACGCGCCGTTGATCGAGAAGCGCCTGCGCCAGTTCCGTAAGCCGCACTGCGGCTCGCTGCGTATCGACGAAACGTATATCAGGGTGCGCGGTGAGTGGCGCTACCTCTACCGAGCCATCGACAAGCACGGCAATCCTGTCGATTTCCTACTCACGGCCAATCGCGACCTCGACGCGGCCAAGCGCTTCTTCCGTAAGATGCTGGACGATCAGCCGCTTCTTGCCCCTGACCGGATTGGTACGGATGGCGCCAGCACCTATCCACCCGCCATCGTGGCTGCGAGGAGCGAGGGCCTTCTACCCCGTTTGCCGCTCCACTACGTAACCAAGCACCTACAGCAGGGCATCGAGAGCGATCACTTTCGGGTCAAGAAGAACATGCCGCGCATTGGCGGCTTCCGCTCGTTCAACACAGCGCGACGCACGATCCAGGGCTTCGAGGCCATGCTCTGGCTCCGCAAGGGCTTCGGCTTTGCTGGCGCGTGGACCGTGCGCGAACAGAACCGGCTGCTCGGGGTCTGCTTCGGACTTCAAAAGGTTAACGAAGTTTGAAACCGAGGTAGTTCTGGTCCTGCCTGCGACCTAAGGCATGGCTTGCGACAGGCCCGTCGAGCGTGCCCTCGACGAAGCCCAGCTCTGCCGCCCCCTCACGTACAGCAGC
>NZ_PDHT01000062.1:0-11951 GCF_002917135.1 Methylobacterium sp. V23 | reverse complement strand
CGGTCGAGCCGACCAATAACGGCTCTGAGCGGCTGCTGCGCCCGGCCGTGATCCAGCGGAAGATGACCAACGGCTACCGCGCAATGTGGGCTGCTGAGGGCGAGGCCGATATCCGCACCGTCGTCGATACCGCGCGCCTCACCAGCGCCAGCCCGTTCGGCACCATCCTCAAGACCGTCAGCGCCTAAACTCTGCCATTACGGGCCTGAGTAATTACCCATCGTGGTCTCGAAAACGCAGTGGATGGTGGACGTCAGCCTCGCACTATTCGCCCGCTTCGCCGGGAACAGCAGGATCAGCGACCACCTATCTATGCTCGCCTAAAACCCTCCTTCGCGCAGCTGAGATGTCTATACGGCGACCAGCAAGCCGCGCTCTTTGTTCGAATCTGCAAAGACAATCTATTTTGCGTTTCATGACTCACTGATGTATAAAAAGCCTAAGGTGGACAATCTAAAATATATTGGTAGATCATAGCGATCTATAGATTGACTTGCATGCCCTGTCTCAATCAAATCAAGCATGTTTCGTGTATGATCTTGATCGGCCCGGATCGCTCCCGAATTATGCCGAGCTTTTCGCGTTGGCGGGTCAGCACATGCACACAGCTCTCGCGATCTACATCGATTTTTTAAACTTGTTGCTTCGATCAACTTTTCATGTATGCCCCGGGTAAATCGCGGAACGGTAGCGACGTTGGAACAGGCATTGCTTTCGTGGATCAGCGCTCTGACGTCGATCCGAACCGAAGTCTTCTGGGCTCTCGGCGCGACTCTTTCAGGCCTCGTCAGCATCCACGTCCTCCTGCGCAAGCGCGAGGTCGGGGCGGCTATCGGCTGGATCGGCTTAGTCTGGCTGGCACCCCTATTTGGAAGCTCGCTCTACGCCCTATTCGGCGTAAACCGGGTTACCCGTCGAGCGCAGAAACTTCGCATCAAGCCGTCCCAGGCGAGCCCGCAGCGCGAGGAGAACGAGGCGCCCGCGCCCGTCCTGCCGGAGCGGTTCCAGCCCCTGGACCAAGCGGTCCGACGCATCACAGCCCTTCCCCTTCAAGCGGGCAATCGGATCGCGCCTCTGCGGAACGGCGATGCAGTCTATCCTGCGATGCTGGAGGCCATCGGCAAGGCCCGGCACTCAATTGCCCTGTCGAGCTACATCTTCCGCAAGGATGAGATCGGATGCGCCTTCCTTGACGCGCTGGAGGCGGCCCATCTCCGCGGCGTCGCCGTCCGAGTCCTCGTGGACGGCATCGGCAGCGGCTACTTCTTCGCCTCGGTGTATGGCGGCCTGCGGCGCCGTGGCGTGCCGGTCGGCCGCTTCATGCACTCGGTCCTGCCGTGGCGGATGCCGTTTTTGAATCTACGCACCCACAAGAAGCTGCTGATCATTGACGGAACGCTCGCCTTCACGGGCGGCATCAACATCGCCGATGAGAATCGAGTGGCGACCCATCCGTCGGAGCCGGTGCGCGACGTGCATTTCCGCATCGAGGGACCGGTCGTGACCCAGCTTACAGCGGCCTTCGCCAGCGACTGGGCCTTCGTCATGGACCAGGAGTTGGAAGGTCCAGCCTGGTTTCCGCCCCTCGCCCCTCGCGGCGAGACACAGGCTCGCACCGTCTCCTCCGGTCCGGATGCGGATCTGCGTAAGATCGAGCTCGTAGTGCTCGAGGCGATCACTTGCGCCCGGACCAGCATCCGCCTGATGACACCTTACTTCCTGCCGAGCGAGGTGCTGGTGAGCGCTCTGTCGCTGGCGGCCCTGCGCGGCCTGACAGTGGACGTCATCATTCCGATGGAGAGCGACCACGCCGTGGTCGACTGGGCAACCCGGGCCCATGTGGACCCGCTTCTACGCAGCGACGTCCGGATCTGGCTCGACGACCCACCTTTCGACCACGCCAAGCTCCTCGTGATCGACGATGCCTGGTGCTTCATCGGCAGCGCCAATTGGGACACTCGCAGCTTTCGCCTGAATTTCGAGTTGAACGTAGAGGTCTATGATTCTGGGCTTGCCCGACACCTCGACGCGTTCATGGAGGAGAAGATGAGCGTCCGGCTGACGCACGAATATTTGTCCCAGCGCGGTCTCCCCCTCCGGCTACGCGACGCAGGCGTCCGATTACTCCTGCCATACCTTTGATGAGCTCCAGCCCCGCCGTGTCCTTCAGGACGGTTTCGTGGGTGGGAGCCAGGTGTACGATGATCGGCCGGTGATCCGAGGCGCCGCGCGGCAGCACGCTGCGGCCGTGGCAAGTCAGCCCGCGCACGAGGCAGCGGTCGAGCCGCAGGGGCAACACCCGCGCCATTGCGTGGGTCGGCAGGCGCGGGCCCACGTCGCGGAACCCCGGCAGAAGGGTTGGTCCCACGAGGTTGTAGTCGCCGATGACGGCGGCCCGGTCCGGCAGGCTCTGCTCGATGCAGCGTAACTGCCGCCGATTGAGCATCTGCCCGTGCGAGAGGTGGACGTTGGCGACGCCGAATTCGCCGAGATCGATCACCTGGCTCACTCGGTCAAACATTGCGCCCGCGGGAAGCTCGATCGCCTTCGGGGGCGTCGTGAAGGGCGTCTGGCTCCAGACCGCGAGGCCGTGTATGCGTCCAGGCATCTGTGCCCAGGCGTAGTGGCCGCCGACCTTCGCTTGCAGAGCCTCGATATCTTTGGTCGCCTCCTGCATCAGCACGAGGTCGGGCCGCTCGCGCTCGATCAGCGTCGCAATGCTGGCGACATTCGCGCCGACCCGCCGCAGGAGATTCCAGCTGACGATCTTGCAAAATCCGGACCGGTTTTGGCCCGGGCGCCCGTGGGAGTTCCGAGGGGCACGGACAGTTAGGCGCGCGAGGCGGCGATCGTTCAGCATTGTCACATAGGTGGGGCACGCATGCCCGGTGGAAAGACCGGGCTGGACGCAGACAAGGGCTTTTCGCTTCACGCCTCCATGAGCACGGCGACGTGCGCCGCAGTGGACTCAGCGAGGCCCTTCAGGTCGTAGCCTCCCTCAAGCAGCGAGACGATGCGCCCGTCGCAGGTCTGCGCCGCGATCTCCATCACCTGGCGAGTGGCCCAGGCGAAGTCCTCCGCCTCCAGCATCAGGTTAGCCAAGGGATCGCGCCAATGGGCATCGAAGCCTGCCGAGATGATAATCAGGTCGGGCCGGAAATCCCTCAGGCGCGGCAGGATGCGCGCAGTAAATGCTTCGCGAAAGCGCTCTCCATCGGCGCCGGGCTTCAGGGGCGCATTGACGATTGTGTCGTGATCACCGGATTCCGAGACTGCGCCGGTGCCAGGATAGAGCGGCATCTGGTGAGTGGAGCAGAACAGCACCGAGGGATCGGCCCAGAAGATGTCCTGGCTGCCGTTGCCGTGGTGCACGTCCCAATCGACGATGGCAACGCGGTCGACGCCATGAACCGTCCGGGCATGGCGGGCGGCCACCGCCGCGTTATTGAACAGACAGAAGCCCATAGCACGGGTCCGTTCGGCATGGTGCCCGGGCGGCCGCATGGCGGAGAAGGCGTTCCGGGCCTGCCCCGTCATCACAGCTTCGACTCCTTGGACCGCGGCACCGACACCGCGCAGCACGCAGTCGATGGTGCCGGGTGACAGCACCGTATCGGAATCTACGTGGACCAAGCCCTCAGTGGGTGCCGCCGCCACCATCGCCCGCACCCACTCCTCAGGATGTGCCAGCGCCACGGTCTCCAGGCTGGCGGGCTCCGGGGCCCGGCGGTCGAGGGCCGCGAAGACCTCCGTTCCCAGTGCTTCCTTGACCGCCTGCATCCGCTCCGGTCGTTCCGGATGCCCGTGCGGCGTCCGGTGTCCGAGGGCGGCATCATGGCTGAAGAGAATGGTCATGCGGCGCTCCCGAGCCTGCGTCTCAACGTGGTATACCAGATAGACCCCAGGAGGCCAGCATCGTGATGCACGGAGGCCGACGCGCGAGGGACCTGCCTTAGAAGGTCGGCGGGGTGCAGGCGCTGACCACCTCGCAGGCCACTGGGCCGACGCAGCGGAAACGGTGCGGGCGGCGGCTCTCGAAGAAATAGGCGTCGCCGGGCCCAAGGATGCGGCGTTCGGCATCCACCGTCACCTCCAGACGGCCCGATAGGACGATGCCGCCCTCCTCGCCCTCGTGGACCAGGGGCACCCGGCCGGTATCGGCGCCGGGCTCGTAGCGCTCCTTCAGGAGTTGCAGGCCGCGCCCGAACAGGTTGTCGCCCACCTGCCGGTAGGAGATCGATCCCTTGCCGATCTCCGTAAGTTCGTCGGCCTGGTAGAACGCCTTGCGCGGGGACTCCGCCTCCATGGCGAAAAACTCGGACAGGCCGATGGGAATGCCGTCGAGGATGCGCTTCAGGGCACCGACAGACGGGTTCACACCGTTCGATTCGATGAGCGAGATCGTCGAGTTCGGCACGCCGGTGCGCTTGGCGAGCGCCCTCTGCGACAGGCCGTGCAGGGTGCGGATGGTGCGCAGCCGCGCGCCGAGATCGATGCTCATCGAAACCCTTGGGGTCGCCCCTCGGGCGGAGCGCCCTGTTAGGGATGTTCAGGATTCACCGACATTGCTCCCGGCGGCCCCGTCTTTTCAAGGAGATCGCGCGGGAAAGAAAAGGACTTGTTCGTTCCGCGCAATCGGCGCTTTCTCCGGGTCCGTAGACGTCCCCACGGGAGGATCGCCATGGATCATCACCACGCCGCCAATGCCCCCGGGCTCGACGCCTACTGGATGCCGTTCACGGCCAACCGGCAGTTCAAGGCGGCGCCCCGCCTGCTCGCCTCGGCCCGAGGCATGCACTACACGGCCACGGACGGACGCAGCGTCCTCGACGGCACCGCCGGCCTCTGGTGCGTGAATGCGGGGCATGGCCGCCAGGCCATTGCCTCAGCCGTCGAGCGCCAGCTCACCACACTCGATTTCGCACCCTCGTTCCAAATGGGCCATCCGGCGGCCTTCGACTTCGCTGAGCGCCTCGCCACCATCGCGCCGGGTGGTCCGGAGGCCGGCCTCGACCGGGTGTTCTTCACCGGCTCCGGCTCCGAATCCGTGGACACGGCCTTAAAGATCGCGCTCGCTTATCAGCGTGCCATTGGGCAGGGCGCGCGCACTAGACTGATCGGGCGCGAGCGCGGCTATCACGGCGTTGGCTTCGGCGGTATCTCCGTGGGAGGCCTCGTCAACAACCGTCGCGTCTTCCCGTTGCTCCCGGGCGTCGACCACCTGCGCCACACCCATGACCCCGAGCGCAACGCCTTCTCAAGGGGCCTGCCCGCCCACGGAGCCGAGCTCGCCGACGACCTCGAGCGCCTGGTCGCCCTGCACGGGGCCGAGACCATCGCGGCCTGCATCGTCGAGCCAGTGGCCGGCTCCACTGGCGTCCTGCTGCCGCCGACGGGCTACCTCGAACGCCTGCGCGCGATCTGTGACCGGCACGGAATCCTGCTGATCTTCGACGAGGTCATCACTGGGTTCGGCCGCCTCGGCACACCCTTCGCTACCGACTATTTCGGCGTGGTTCCAGACCTCGTCACCACCGCCAAGGGCCTCACCAACGGCACCCTGCCGATGGGCGCAGTTTTTTGCGCGCGGCGCGTCCACGATGCGCTCATGTACGGCCCCGAGGCGGTGATCGAGCTGTTCCACGGCTACACCTATTCGGGTCACCCGGTGGCTTGCGCGGCAGGCCTCGCCACCCTCGACATCTACGCCCAGGAGGGCCTCCTCACCCGCGGGGCGGAACTAGCCGAGGACTGGACGGGCGCCATCCACGACCTGCGGAACGCGCAGCACGTCATTGACATCCGCACCATCGGCCTCGTCGCCGGCATCGAGCTGGCGCCGCGACCGGGTGCGCCCGGCGCACGGGCCTATGACGTCTTCGTAGACTGCTTCGAACGCGGCCTGCTTATTCGGGTCACCGGCGACATCATCGCCCTGTCGCCGCCGCTCATCGTCGAGCGTGACCAGATCGACACCATGGCGTCGATCCTCGGCGACGCCATCGCCCGCGCCGCCTAAGCTTTCTTCGCCTCTCGTCCGTTAGGATCCCCGATGCCCACCGTGATTTCTCACTTCATCGGCGGCCGGCTTGCCGCCAGCACCGGCCCGCGCACCGCCCCCGTCTTCAACCCGGCCACCGGCGAGGAGACCGGGCGGGTCGCCCTGGCCAGCGCGGCGGACGTCGACACCGCGGTGGCCGCCGCCAAGGCGGTCGCCCGCGACTGGGCGCTGACGCCCCCCTTGCGGCGTGCCCGCATCCTCAACGCCTTCCTGCGCATCGCCGAGGGGCGCACCGACGAGCTCGCCGCCCTGATCACCGCCGAGCACGGCAAGGTACTCTCGGACGCCAAGGGCGAGATCCAGCGCGGGCTCGAGGTGGTGGAGTTCGCTACCGGCATTCCCCAGCTCCTCAAGGGCGAGGTCACCGAGAACGTCGGCACCCGCGTTGACAGCCATTCCCTGCGCCAGCCCCTCGGCGTGGTTGCGGGCATCACGCCGTTCAACTTCCCCGTCATGGTGCCGATGTGGATGTTCCCGGTGGCGCTGGCCTGCGGCAACTGCTTCGTGCTGAAGCCCTCCGAGCGCGACCCCTCGCCCGCGCTGCTGGTGGCGGCCTGGCTCAAGGAGGCCGGCCTGCCCGACGGCGTGTTCAGCGTGGTCCACGGCGACAAGGAGGCGGTCGACGCCCTGCTGCACCACCCCGACATCTCCGCGGTGAGCTTCGTCGGCTCGACCCCGATCGCCCGATACATCTATGCCACCGCCACCGCTCAGGGTAAACGCGCCCAATGCCTGGGCGGCGCCAAGAACCACATGATCGTCATGCCGGACGCCGACATGGACCAGGCGGTGGATGCGCTGATGGGCGCGGCCTACGGCTCGGCGGGTGAACGCTGCATGGCGATTTCGGTGGCCGTGCCCGTGGGCGAGAAGACCGCCGACGCCCTAGTGGCCAAGCTCATCCCGAAGGTGCGGGCGCTGAAGGTTGGGCCGGGCACCGACCCCGATTCGGAGATGGGCCCCCTCGTGACGCGGGGCCACCGCGACAAGGTCAGCGACTACATCGATGCCGGCGTGGCGGAAGGGGCCGATCTCCTCGTGGACGGGCGCGGCCTGAGATTGCAGGGCTACGAGGGCGGCTACTTCCTCGGCGGGACCCTGTTCGACCGGGTCACGCCGGAGATGTCGATCTACCGAGAGGAGATCTTCGGCCCCGTCCTAGCGATCACCCGGGCTCCGGACTACGCTACGGCCGCGCGCCTGATCAACGAGCACGAGTTCGGCAACGGCACGGCGATCTTCACCCGCGACGGGGATGCCGCGCGCGAGTTCGCGCACGGGATCGAGGTCGGCATGGTGGGCATCAACGTGCCAATCCCGGTGCCGATGGCGTTCCACTCCTTCGGCGGCTGGAAGGCTTCGCTGTTCGGCGACCACCACATGCACGGCCCCGAGGGCGTGCGCTTCTACACCCGCCTCAAGACCATCACCACCCGCTGGCCCACCGGCATTCGCGCCGGCGCGGATTTCGTCATGCCTACTATGGAGTAGCGGCATCGCGGCTTGGAATGCGTGCGCAGCTACGCCGTAGTGTCAAGCCGCTTCAAGATCGCCGCTCGCCTGGTCGCATTAACCAACATGAAGTCAGGCGCATTGTCCCCACCGCGTATGCGCACCCCGGATTAATAGAAAGTCTAAATACAGGCCCTACAGCGAACCTACCCCGACCGACTACTCGGTCATGGGTATCTTGGCGCACAGACGAATGACTGTATCCGCTACGGCACAACGACCTTGTTTGGCGCCTTCGACGTTCTCGAAGGGACGGCCTGCAATTAATTACCCCCCCTTGCGCGGGTCGGATTTCGCTGAGTCCTTCGTGGGATGTGCTGAAGCGATCCTGAGCGGCTGAGCCGCGAGGAGCTGATCGAGTTGCTGCTGCGGATGCAGCGCCCGGAGAAGGCCTCGCGCACGTCTTCGAAGCCGCCCGCGACGGATCGCAAGGTGCGGCGCGAGCAGGTCAAACCCGGCGGGGCGAAGCCTTGCCACGATGGCCACAGCCGAGTGATGAGCAAGGATCCCGATGCCGTCATCGCGCATCGCCTAGATCGCTGCGCGTGCTGCGGCGGCGAACTGCACGGAGACCTTCCTGCCGAGGTCGTTAGTCTCTCCGAAAGGATCGAGCCGCCGGAAGTCGTACCGGTCGTCACCCACCACCAACAGCTGGCGGCGCAGTGCCCGACTTGCGGCGCGCGCGTGATCGCACCGGTTCCGGAGGCGGCGCGCGGCACGCCCTTTGGCCCGCGTATTGAGTTGTGTGATCAGCGTAAGCAGTTCTGAGTAAGATCGGGGCACTCACGAAGCGCGGGTGTAGATGAGGCAGGGGCCACGGCGGCGCAGGCAAGTGGGATGATGCTATCAAACCACCGTTCATGGACGCCGCCGCAAGTACGTCCCCAGCGTCATCCTGTTTTTGGATCCATCGAGCAGATCCTGCACAGAGCGTTTCCGCTGCTCGACGATGAGCCACAAAGCCGATTATCGGAGGTGCTCGCCGCCCTCCTGGGCGTCATCGAGCATGAGGGCGATGCACAGCAGGATGCTGCTCACGTCTGAGCCGGGCAGAGCACCACCGGAGCGGCGGGTCCAATCTCAGGAATGACCGCACCGAGCTTAAGCTTACATTGCACGCAATCTATTTTTGTTTTGCCGCAGCGAAAACTAGATATGCTGCTGCAATGCGAAATAATGATTCCAAGAGGTTGCACGGGGCAGCTGACTTCGCCGATTTCGCTGCCACCGAGTTGGCAGTTGCAGCGGCAACTCTGGAGGTGCGGGGCGACGAAGTCATAGCTTCCGCTCTGCGCGTGCAAGCTCGAACGCACCGTGCGCAAGCTATCCAGCTGCGGGCAAGAGCGGGCAGCGAGGCTGCCTTATGTACCGCCTGTCCAGGTCCGCACGAGGAATAGCTGTTCCTCTACCTCTCTGCACGCCTGTAAGAAGCGGCGGTGAGCGGACGCAGGAGGCAGTGGCACCAACCATACGTGCGGGGGCGGTGGTGTATGGCCAATGCCTCCTGCCTCGGCTCATGGTTGAGGTGCGCAGGACAGGCTGCGCGGTGAATTATTCTGGAGTGTTTCGGCGATAGAAATGCGCATCAGCAGGGCTCTTGATGCGCTTATCTACCGCCCGTCGATGTTGGGCTCTCGGGGGTCTGAAATCCTCTGCCACAATAGGGGCGTCAAGGCACTCCCAGGCGGCATTAAGCGACCTAAAGGCATGCCCGCTTTTAGTGAAAGGCTTCGGCCGCTGCGCAGGAGGTAGATCCTCGATGAGCTCAACACGCCATCCTCGGACGTCCCCAGCGATGGGAAGTTCCGCACGACGCTGCCGATGATCTTTCCGCGCAGCAGGAGGTCATAGCTACCAGCTGAGAGGCGATGGAGTGTGTAGGGCATCAAGCACCCATGTTCAGATCGGATGAATGACTTTCATCCAGACAACGCCTGAGCTGGGCTTCACGTTGTGAGGGATCATGGCGCCATGCGCCTGATCCGCGCCGTCTGTCACTGTGGCTCAACAGTCAAAGCCGACTCTGCTGTGGCATAACACGATGAGACGTCAGTTGTAAGGAAAGCGACCGTAACCCTGACGCTCAAACCCGCAAGAAAAGGCTGCTTAGAATTTAACAGCTCAGGGCGCGGACCGTAGCGCGTTTGGGCTGATACGATATCGTTCGCGTAAGCGGGGTTACGGGACAGGTAGACGCTCGGCTGTCGTAATGACGTGAGGCTCAAGAACTAATCGTAGCGAGCTTATGTCTTGTATTACGCCACGTCCGCCTAGATTTTCTTGTAAAAAGGTTGAGTCTCGCCGCTTACGGCAAATGATATAATCTTGTGAGCCATACCTAAAGCCATAGGCTTGACAAGCGGTGTCATCAGCCCGCAGCTTAGCTTCGATCGGATGTGTAGTAGTCTGACACCCGCCCAACACTGATGCGCATATAGCAAGACTAAATTTGTTAAGCTTCATTACGTATTCCATTCTATTAAATACACCAGCTACATGTTATGAGTAGGAAAATCTACTATGCCATGACGAGGACGTATGCTGAGAGCGCCAGCGAAGATGCGTTGCAAGCTTAGCTTGCCAAATCTGGTAGCGACGCGCTACAAATTTTAGAGATGGCAGTAGATCTGCTGGGTTCAATATCTTGTTGGTACCCTGACTAGATCTGCATTCTGCACCAAGTAAAACGAAGGCCTGCTCCGTAGTGGTTACCATGGATAGCCAAAAAACAGGGTGATGGATGGCTACGCCAGCATTCCGATGGAAATTTGGCTATGTGTAAAACTCCAATCGAGCTATCTCTTCCTGCAAGTGAAACGACCGTAAACCTGATGCTCAAACCCGTCCGGAAAGGCTGCTTGGAATTCAATAGGCACAGTTCTCTATTCAGCACAGCTTAGCTGAAGCGACGAAGGTTCACGTGGCAGCTTGGTCCCCGCGATGTAGATAATCGGCCTTGAACTCGGCGAAGGCTTGCAGGCGAGACGGCCTGCCGATCGTCAACTGCCCCCTCCGAAACTCGATCAGGCCCTGCTGCCGCAGTTCCTGCAACGACCGGTTCACGTGTACGTCTGACATCCCCATGGTGTCAGCTAAATCCGCCTGAGTGAGCGGTAAGGCGTAGCTGATCTCAGTGGCCCGGCCGACCGCCTGAAGACGCACGAGAAGCTCGCAAAAGAGGTGTGCGAGGCGTTCCGTCGCGTAGCGACGCCCGAGGTTCACCAGCCACTCGCGTAAGGTTGCCTCATCCACCAGCCCGCTGATGCGCAGCGCACGCGCGACTTGCGGGTGCTGTTGCAGGATCTCCGTCATTGTCTCAGGCGCGACGCGAACCACCCGGCAGATGGACAAGGTCGTGATGGAGTGATCCATCTTGTTCAGGAGCGCATCATCGAGGCCGCACAGGTCGCCCGGCAGCAGGTAGGCCATGATCTGGCGCTGTCCCTTCGCGCGATGCTTCTGGCGGCAGGCCATGCCCTCCATGATCAGGAACACGCCATCGGGCTTGGCGCCTTGGCGCACGAGGTCGGTCCGGGGAGAGACGAGGCGCGTCTCCGCACTGATCCGCTCTAGCAGCGCCCGATCCGCATCTGACAAGGTGGTGAAGCCTTCGAGCTTGCGCACGAGCGGGTTGGGCAAGCTCGTGGCTGAAGGCTCAACCTGTGACATGCAAGGCTCCGATCCGGCGAGCCTTCCGCTGTTCTGCTGTGGCTAGGCTGCGTAAGCCGCACTCTAGCTAATGATTGAAATCAGTACACTCAGGACGAGTACCTAGATATTTGCATATTGCTTAAGTAGAATTGTAGTCCAAATGCTATATTACTGAGTGTAGGAATAACGACTGTTTTCCCGGCAAGACTGCAGGCAGCTTCTGTATGCCCTGGAGGTAGCCTGAAGCTCCGCGTGCGTCTTGGCTAAATCCATGGTGAGCGCTCAAACGGTGCAGGCACCAGGAATTAAGACATCCTCCCCATGATCGGCTGGCTATCCGGGGCGACCTTTCATGAGCATGCGATTTTCGTCAGCGAGCGCGTTGAGCAATGCCAAGTCGCAAGGAATAGGCGAAAATCTCCTCGTGCTTCTCGTGCGCTTGATCCGCCACCCGGGCTATTCTAGGGATGCCATCGTCAGCGAGCAACTGAAGCGCTGCTTTCCGAAGTCTCCAGAGTTTGGGCTTTCAGCGGAGGAGACATTGCGCCGTCGATTTGCCCAGTCGGGTATCGACGCCAAGACACTCATCTACCTAACGGACAGCGCTGTTGCAGAGCTTCACATGGCTCACGAACGATCCGTCGGATGATACTTCGCCTGGATCGGCCTAGGTGTTCAGTCCCGAAGTGAGATGGGTCGGATCGTATCTGAAGCGGCTTGGATCGTC
>NZ_PDHT01000061.1:0-12070 GCF_002917135.1 Methylobacterium sp. V23 | reverse complement strand
CATTCTCAAGACCTTCGGCGCCTGAAACCAGCCATCAATGGCGTGGGTAATTACGGACAATTTTAGGAGATTTCATCAAAAACCTTGGTTGAAATTTCCGAATTAAATTAGAATAAAAATTTATCTACACTTTGCATTATATAAATCATAGTTTCTGGTGGATTGGCATCTGATCGCTAGGTGCGAAGCCGTATTGGCTATTAGGATGTCCCTCTCGATCTCTTCTAGGTAGGACGGATCTGCTTGTCGATTTATCTTCGACGCGAGTACTGAAAGATTTCTGTCTTCTTGTCGTCGGGTATGACACCGGTAACGTCTCGACGGAGACGCGCTTCCCGCTGATAGGATCTAATATGGACACGTTTTACCTCATCACTAAAAAATAATCGGCGCTCTCTTACGGCCAAGGTTATGTTTTCAATCTACCATGTGTTCCGAGAATATTTCATAAATTCGCATTTTTATTTTAAAGTGCAATTTTTCCTACGTAGATAAATGAGATGGTACGTTGATTATTAGCTGAACAAGCAGCATATTATATCTATCGCTGGCCACTGGTTCCGGGCGTCGGCGCCTGAGAGTTCGATGTGCTCCCGCCTGATCCACGCGGGCAGCCCATGACACGCTATATATTCGCCATAGACAATGATCCTGTCTGTATCGACGAGCGTGGGGTCGAATGGCTCGGTCTCTCCGCTGTCCGTGGCAAGGCCCTACGCTCCCTCGCACGAGTCTTTGCGAACCTGTCCTTTGCAGAAACCGCGAACCAACTCGCCATTGTCGCGCGGGATGCCTCAAGCGGCTTCGTGATCACGGCGCGGGTGCTTCCGCCCTTTGGGGGGGCGCTCAAGCCGACGAGCCAGGACGCCGAGCTCTTGTTGCTCCTTGAACCAAGCCCGTTAGTCCGCAACGTCCAAGACAAACTGCCATTTCTTCGACCGATGGGGGTACCGGCTTGAAGGGTCCCGAGGGTTCGGACCCGTCAC
The DNA here is from genome assembly GCF_002917135.1 of Methylobacterium sp. V23. Classification (NCBI taxonomy): domain Bacteria; kingdom Pseudomonadati; phylum Pseudomonadota; class Alphaproteobacteria; order Hyphomicrobiales; family Methylobacteriaceae; genus Methylobacterium; species Methylobacterium sp. V23. Next base: position 11,084 of record NZ_PDHT01000061.1, on the reverse strand, counting down.
ACCATGGCCAAAACGCTGCGCTCGAAGCGGAGATCGCACGCCTGAGGCGAGCGCTCGACGAAGCCGTGCAGCGACTAGTCGCACGGTCGCCTTCGGCCCTCATCGAGCACGAGCGTGAGATCGTAGAGGGACGGGCTGCTCTGGCTCTTGCGGAGACACGCCTGACTGAAAGCGAGCGAACTGTCTCTGATCTGACGGCCCGCCTTGCAGCGCTCGGGCTGAGTGAGGCCCGGTATCGCTTGGCCGTCGAGAGCGCCAGAGACTACGCGATTTTCACGCTGGATCTCTCGGGGCGCATCACCGGATGGAACACCGGAGCCGAGAACCTGCTCGGGTGGGACGAGGCGGAAGCCGTTGGTCAGCTGGTGAACGTCATTTTCACGCCCGAGGACAATGACGAGGCAACTGCCGAGGAAGAGATGCGGCTCGCCGTCGTTGAAGGCCGAGCCGACGACAACCGCTGGCACCTGCGCAAGGATGGCGGACGGTTTTGGGCCAACGGCCTCATGATGCCGATGCGCGATGACGCTGGAGGGCTGACGGGCTTTCTGAAGATCCTGCGGGACCTCACCGAGGCACAGCTTGCTAGTGAGCACCAGCGAATCCTCATCCACGAACTCAATCATCGTGTGAAGAATACGCTTGCCACCGTGCAGGCGTTCACGACGCAATCGCTGCGGTCGGCGGCATCCCTCCATGAGGCGCGGGAGGCGATCACGGCGCGGCTTATCGCCCTTGCCAAGGCGCACGACGTGCTCACTGCGGAAAAGTGGGAAAGCGCCGACCTCGGTCGGCTGGTGCAGGATGCACTGAGCCACCACAACAGCCTTGCTCAACGCTGCTCCTGGGACGGTGAGCCGGTGCGGGTAGTGCCCCGGTGCGCGCTTGCTCTATCGATGATGATGCATGAGCTTGCAACGAACGCGACCAAATACGGAGCCCTGTCGAACGAGACGGGCACCGTGGCGGTTTCCTGGGCCACCGACGCTGCGGATGTAGTATCACCTGCGGATGACCAACGCCTCAGATTGCGCTGGCAGGAGGTAGGGGGCCCGTTCGTACTGACTCCGACCCGGCGGGGCTTCGGCAGTCGCATGATCGAGCGGGGCTTGGCCAATGAACTGGGGGGCCAAGCCCGCATCCGGTACGAGCCTAGTGGTGTCGTGTTCATCCTGGACATTCCCCTCGAACCCACCTGAGACCCGACGGGGTGTGGGGGATGCATCGTATGGATATGTGTCGCGAGGCAGCGGCGATGGCTGGATATGAAGATCCGCTTTGGTTGTCTCATCGCATGTTGCCATGGAGGCTGAACATCTGGCTGCGGATGCTCGTCCACCCCAGATCCGACGCGTCTAATATTCGGCGAGCAGGTATCTCCGATACCTATAAAGACACATAAAGCCCAGGACGCACACGACAAAGCGCGCTAGGTTTTCGCAGCCGGTTCCTTTGAGTATGGGGGACGCCGTCACACGACTAGGGCAGGCTTGTTGGGATCCGTTCGAGTGACTTCAGAACCATCAAGCCCGCCCATCTGGACCGCAAAGCACCTGTGGCTGGCCGTCGAGGCCGCCGGGGTCGCACTCTGGTCTTGGAACGTCGACGACGACACGTTCATGATGGATACCCACGGCTTCAAGCTCTGGGGCCTTCCTCCGAGCGCTCGCGTGACCTTCGAGGATCTGTCCTCGCGCATCCATCCGGCCGACCGCGACAGGGTCCGGGCGGCCTTCTCGGCGACGCGCGCCATACTCGGTCCCTACGAGACCGACTTTCGCATCATGGATGGCAACGAGGTCCGATGGATCTCCGCCCGGGGTCAGGGTGACGACCAGGGCATCGTCGGAGCGGTAATGTTCGGCATCTTCCTCGACGCGACCGGACGCAAGCAGGCCGAGGAGGGCCACGAGCTTCTAGCCGGAGAAATGAGCCATCGGGTCAAGAACCTGCTAGCCATTGCCACGGCCCTGACCGCGATCACATCCCGCTCGACCACCACCACGGTCGACATGGCCCGTGAGCTCACCCAACGGCTCACCGCCTTGGGTCGGGCCCATGACCTCGTCCGTCCACTCCCCGGGGGCGACGGCAAGGCCGCCCTCCTCGGCGACCTGCTCGCGATCCTGCTGGCACCCTATGACGACATGGGGGCCTTCAGCGGCCGCATCCGCGTCTCGGTCCCGCGCATGGGTGTCGGCGAGGCGGCAGCCACGACCCTTGCGCTCGTCGTGCATGAACTCGCTACCAATTCCCTCAAGTATGGCGCCCTCTCGGTGCCGACCGGCACGCTCGACGTCTCGTCCCCCACTCACGAGGACGCGGTGGTGATCACCTGGACGGAACGCGGAGGTCCACCCGTGACTCCATCGACCGGGCCTGGCGGCTACGGGAGCAAGTTGCTTAAGCGGGCGATGACCCAGCAGCTGGACGGCTCCATCGAACGCGCGTGGGACGAGGCCGGCGTCGTTGTCACGCTTCGAATGAACAAGGCTTTCCTCGTGACATGAGGACGAAGTGGCTCGGCGTGTTAATGCGGATCTCTGCCTGTTGATGTAGATCGGTCCAATCACGGCCCTGCCCTCGGCCATCCGCGCCCGGCAGGGTGTTGAAGAAGTCGGCCAACGGCGGGCGATGAAGGAGATTTCGTCGCCGCGATGGTCGCGAATTTCGCCTCGAAGTGCTTCGTCAGCGTGGAGCTCAGCCGATCCAGAGCTGCAGACCGGGTCCATCTCGTCATTGCCGTTCCAGTCGAACGCAATTGTGGCGCGATCACTCCCGCGGCCGGCTCCTCCGGTCGTGTCCCTGGGCGTGGTGTAGCTCGATGAGGGCCACCGCGATCACCGGCTTGGGCCGGGACGATCAGGCTGCCAGGGTTGGCAGGCTGACGAGGGGATCATCGCCGATCGGGGCGATGCTTGCCAGGGTGATGTAGCGCGACCGCTGGACGGCCCATTCGTCATTCTGTTCGAGCAGGATTGCGCCGACGAGGCGGGTGATGGCAGCTTCGTTGGGGAAGATGCCGACCACCTCGGTCCGGCGCTTGATCTCGCCGTTCAGGCGCTCCAACGGATTGGTCGAGTGCAGCTTGACCCGGTGAGCGGCTGGGAAGCCCATATAGGCCAGCACGTCGGGCTCGGCAGCGTCCATCAGGGCGGCGAGCTTGGGCACCTTGGGGCGGAGCTGGTCGGCCACCCGCCGCCATTGCTGACGGGCCGCCTCGGCATCATCCTGGGCGAAGGCAGTGGCGATGAAGGCCGACACGACGCGCCGCCCGCTGGGGTGGGTGTTCGAGCCCCACCTTCCCCACTTTTCCCCACCCAACTTTTCAAGGTGGGGAAACACATCCGAGATGGACATCAGACGCGATCTCCAACCTGAATGAAGGTGCGGTTTCGAGCCTTCTTCGTGTCGTAGATCGAGACCTGCCGCAGGGCTCCGCCCTTGAGCCACGTCTTGAGTTACTTCTTGATCCGTCCCTTATCGGCCTCGTCGCTTTTCGGGCTCATCCGCAAGACGTTGGCGACGGCGTAGCCGACCCAATTCTCGGCTTGGACGCTGTCCGACCACTCACCCGCATCAACAGCGGCCTGAACGGCTCTGACGTGATCGATGCTGATCTGGTCTAGCAATCCTGGCAGGGTCCAGGCAGTGACCACGCCGACGCGGTCACCAATCTCAGTTCAAGCGACACCCTTGCGGCCTGCCTTGCCTCTCTCGGCAACCTTTTGAGCCACTATCCAGGGGCGAGGCGCGCAGCGAATTGCCTGCACGGCTCGCCTATCGTTTCAATGGCCGCCCGAACGCGAGTCCGACGAACGCTTGCCACAGCGAGAACCGTCAGATGCCCTATCGCTGTCGTGCTGACAGCTTTGCGCGATTGCACCGCCAGCACTCAGAACTACCAGGGCCAAGGCGACAAAAACCTTTTTCATATTAGTGTCCTCCGATAGGCGGTCTGCTGCCGCCATGCGGGTAACTTAAAGGCTACGCACCAAGGCAACGTGTAGTTTTCACGCAACATTCCATTTTAATTCCATCCGACTGGGTTGTTGGTCGTGGACGGGCAGAGATGCAACGTGCTGATTTCTTGCTTCATAAGAACCGAGGAAAAGCCATGAAGTCGACGTTCGTTCTAATAACTTTGATGCTCTCGACTGCCGTAGCCGAAGCGAGAGGTGGCAGTGGCCACGGCATGAGTGGAACTGGATCAAGTAGCAGCAGCCATTCCGTATCTGGCTACACCCGATCCAACGGCACCTACGTCGCTCCCCATCACGCGACGAACCCGAATGGAACTCAGCTCGACAACTACGGCACGCGAGGGAACGTGAACTCCTACACAGGCGCAGTCGGCACCCACGGCGCGGATCACTGAAGCTGCATGCCTCAAGCTAGAGTCATCTCGTCCGCAGCCGCCTGCCTGAGGTGGGCGGTTCTCGGATGCGTTCTCGTTGCGCCATCGTTTGGAGCGAGCGCCCGCGAGTACAAAGAGCCGAACGAGCAAACGCTTGACCGTCACGGCCACTATCACAGCCGTGACGGGTCAACCGTGCACCAACCTGCGCATACCCGGGATGGATCGAAGCCCGAGGGAGCTTCAGCTCACTGTCGCGATGGCACCTGGAGCTTCAGCCATACCCACCGGGGGACCTGTTCCCGCCATGGCGGCGTAGCAAGCTGGGTCCGGTAGCTAGCTCTTCAGGCCTTTGTTGCACGCGGAGTAGTACCCACCACCCTTCTCGATCCACTTCATGCCGCCGTTTCCGGCGCCGCCGCCGGCTGCCTTGTTGGCATTGTACTGATCGAGGCAGGTGTGCAGCCGTCCCTTGCCCGCAGACTCGCTAGCGTACTTCGGGTCGATCGCTTTGGGGAACACGGCCGAGCCTGTCGCTGTAGCCCTCGGAGTGGGTGCTGGGGCGGTCCGCGTCGATGGAGTGGTCGGAGTCGGTGCCGGGGCTGCCGTGGGTGAGAACGGGTTGGCCGTTGGGCTCGCCGGAGTGTCTGCCGGCGCACCGCACTCAGCCTTCCGGAAGTCATTCCATTTCTGTCCGTTCAGGGTCCCGCCCTGCTTGGCGGCCTGGTACTTCACGGAGCAGTCCTTGGTCGACAAGGCTGACGCCGGCGTCGCGAACGAACCCGCGAAGGCGAGCAAGGCAACGGACAAGGCAAGGCGGGCCATGGCAGACAGTCCTCTGATACGATGAATGGATGGCTGGCCCTAGCTCTGGATAGCCTGCTCCGCATCAACGGACGCTCATGCAGAATGACGCGGTGACGCACACGGCGCAATGCAGAGGGATGTTCGCTCAGCCGCCGAAATCTGGCTCTTCATCACCTCCGGCACGAACCTGGTCTGCTGCGTCGCTGAACAGGTCAGCCACGGCGCCCGCTTTCAGATCGCGCATGCGCTGCAGGACGTCGGGATCGGCGCCTTCGATATTGATGCCTTGGATCTGGTTGGCGAAGGCGGCGCCTAGCGCCTCAACATTTTCGGCCGAGATCCCTTCCTGACCGAACACCATGGGGGCCATGGTCAGCACCAACGCGCGCAGGGCCGACACCTCGGCCCGCAGTTCAGCCAGATCGCTCGCCATCGTCATCTCTCCGCCTATCGTGCGTCAGGCTATCCTCACCCAGAAGCACAGCCTACCGAATGGCGCTTGATCGCTACGGAGCATTCGGGGGGCCGCTGGTGCTTTCGCGAAGGTATCACCCCATGAGGAGGACGCCTCAGCCAGCAGCCGCCTAAACGCTCGTTCCGAGCACCTTGCGAACATCTTTCGCTGCGGATGAACAGCTCTGGGCCATGAACATCCCTTCCTGCCGCCAACGTTCGACAAGGCAGGAACGTGCCAGTTCAGGCTCAACTCAGGGGCAGATCTCTGGGACGGTCGCGCGGCATACCGGTAAAGCCCTCCAGCCAAGCCTCACGTTCTTCGGAGCCGGCGGGGTAGGGACAGCATTCACGCTTGCGACCATGGGCACGGGCGTGGGCACCTTGGTTGATCGGATCGAACTGGGATCTCGGGTGCTCGGACATGGGTGATGCCCTCCAAAACCCGCCAACCTCGTTCGCGGTCGAGTTGATCCGAGGCGTAAGTGCCTTGCAGAGCCGAGGAGCGCCCTATGGCTTCATCATGCCGCGTTCGTGGCGGTCCAAATTGCCAGCTGAACCCTTAGTCCCGCCCCGTTCGTAGCCGATCCTATGCCGGCAGTGGCGAAGGGATGAACGCCCCAAACGCTTCAGCCTGGTGGAGGGAGCAACGCGCTTGATCAACGTCTTAGCAGCCATCGTATCGGTCTTCGTGGTTTTGGTAACGGGCGCTTTGCTGAAGGTGGCGCTCCTGCCCTTCCGGCTTGTTCGCGGGCTTCTGCGCCGCCGACTCGCTCCAACCTAGGGGAGGTGCTTCGCGACCAAAGCACCGAGCCACAGCAAGGCGACCAGGATCAGCACCGCCCAAACGGCGATCATGATCGTTGCGGCCCGGATGCCCAGGAGCGCCGAGTGCTCCGGCGGGCTTCTGCCTACCTGTGGGATGATCTTCGGCTCGTCACGCATCGCATGCCCGCCTGTGCTTGCCATCCAGTAGGGGGGCGCACAGCGCGAACCACTCACCGACGACAATCAAAAGCAGTACCACGCATGGCTGCGCCGGTCCTGCCTATCTGAGGGATGTCGGAGATCGCCCTACCGATGGGCAAAACTCTGCCGTTCCGGCAGCTTCTTGGAGGGTTTTGCCGGCAAATTCGTACCCAGAGTTATGCCCTTATCCGTTGGATGTATCGCTTTGCACCCTATGGCCTTCGGCTGTGCCCTTCCCTCGGAAGACAATGCGAAACCGTTTCGCTTCTGGCCGGCACCACGGCGCATCCACGCCTGCCACTCGCGGCTGATGATGCGGAGAAGGTTGGGGCTGTTCTTCCGGCCCTCGTGGCGGCGCTCCTCGATCGTCAGCAGCCCGTCACCCTCGGCGAGGGCCGACAGATTGCAGGAGAAGGCCCGCGAAGGAGGCGAGGCACGAGCGGATTACGACGCGACCCAGCAGGCCACCGAGGACAAGACGGTGCGCCTCAAGGCCCTTCGGCTCGCCAAGGAGCATGCTGACAAGGAGGCCGCCAAGAAGGTGGTCAAGAAGGCAGCCAAGAAGAGGTAGCTCGGTCTTGCGTGCTTCGATGCAGGGGCGCCCCAAGCCGAAATAGAGGTGTTGCGAGCTAAAATTGCCTGTCTGCGGATTATACCGCCAAGGTTGGGTTAAACTTGTGTTAGGGATGTGAACACCCCCTTTGGCCGGCCGCCATCGTATCGGCGCCCGAGGGGATGTCCCTCATCAGAGACGGAGCCCAGATGAAGTTGATCGTCACCGGCCGGCAGAACGACAGCGACGTGTCGTTCCAGCGCTCGTCTCTCGACAAAGCGTTGCAGAAGGCGCGCGATCTAGAAGCCGAGGGATTTGACGGTGTCAGCATCAGCGACATCACTGGCCGGTCCTATGGACCGGCTGAGTTCGACGACTGCTTCGTGCGGTCGCCAGCATGACCACCGCTGACTACGGTCTCCGGGAGCGGGCCGAGATAAGGGCTGCTAAGAAACAAGAACGAGCAGAGACAGTGGCCGCCGAGCTAGTGGAGCAGGCGCGTAAGGGAGGGGAAGCACGAGCAGCTTATGACGCTGCTCGGCAAGCCACCGAGGACAAGACGGTGCGCCTCAAGGCCCTTCGGCTCGCAAAGGAGAAGGCAGCCTAAGAAGCGCTGATCCAAGCTTGCGGGTCCCTGTGCGTTACTGCCGGGCTCCCACCCATTAATGGGGGGCGCGTGATGGCTCAAACTGGTCAGGTTCACCCAGGATAAGCGTTAGGAAATGCCTGCGTACAGGCCCATATGATCTCCATGATCATTTTCACCCCCAATCCCCATTCCCTGCGGGTCACACCGTCTGCAACGGAGCCTGGTCGGTTCGACTGGGCGATCTGGAGAGACAAGGAGGTGGTGCAGCGGTCAGTGCGCTCCTTTGGCTCTGAAGGAGCCTCGGAAGCAGCCGGTGACACAGCCCTTCGGGCGGTCACTGCGATCTGGCAGACTGCGAAGTAGCAGAGCGCAGCTCTCTCGTGGGGGAGCCGAATATACAGCTCTCACAATGTCAGGTGTGGAGATCGGCTTTCATCTGGGAACCAGAGAGGCTGATCCGCCGCTTGAAGGGGGATCGGGCCTTGCCATGATTTGGCCGGGCGTAGGTCTGGCGCGATTGCGCGTAGATGGCCTCACCGAGAGGCCCTTCCGCTCCCGATAGAGCGGCCATCGTACAAGTGGCTCCTACCTGTAGACCCAGCTCATGCGTGTGACTGCGACCGTAGAGGTAGGCTGCCAAGCGAGCCCGTATGTTCTCGGGAATGTCAGCGATAAGGAGCAGCATCTTGTCCGCGTCGGCGCGATAGACACGCCCTAGCAGATCGAGCGAGACAGGACAGGCTTCGGTCTCATGGTAGATCGGACGATCCGAGATCACGACGGCACCTGCCTTCCGGTAAAACGCAGGCTGGTCAGGGGATAGTTAACCAAACGTAACCGACACAGGGAACGAGCAATTGCCCTGGGGTGCGACACAGGACTGGGGCAACTATGGGCGCGGGCATGACTTGTCACAGCCTACATGGACGACAGCGATTTATGTCGGCCTAAACGAAAGTGCCCTGTGAAATACCTTGTTCTCGCCAGCGTCGCCCTGTTCGCCACTGCTCCTGCCTATGCGCAAACTGGTCCGCTGCGCCAGCCCGGCACTGCTATCGTCACCCAGGAGCCGAACAGCACTGGCAACGATCGAGACATTGTCGTTTCGCGGGGCGCCACGGGTGCCGACACGGCAACCTCCGACTCGGCTGCAGGCGGCAATGCGAACAAGCCTGAGCAGGCTGTTCCGAACGGCAGCGCTGGTGGTGGGAGCGGCGGCAGCAATTAAATAGGGACCGCTTCAGCTCGGTTTATCCAGCTGGCGTTTCTACAGGAAAGACATTTACCCGCCATGGCCGTAGCCAGGCGGGTTTTTCGTTTCAGCGTGCGAACCCACCCTCACCCACACGCCGTCGCCGACCATCCTTCGTCTGGATCCAGATCTCAGACACGCAGTTGATCGCGGGCGGCCCTGCGTCGTAGTCCCAGTACCAGAGTGGATCGGCCTTCGGTCCGCGCTTGAGATCGACCGCCTCGCGCAGAATCAGTCGGAGGCGGCACCGACCCTCGTGCTGCTCGTACAGGAGCTCGTAGACGCGGTCGCTGGATGCGATCCACGGGGCGCTGTCGGTCGTCGCCGGGAAGATGCGCGGGTGGTAGTCGTCGGTCGTGATCTCTCCAGGACGCTATCGCGTCGCTCAAGCCTCACGCTCCCACCTATCTTCTGCGTCTCCGCTGACGTTTGCGTCGCGTTGATAGGCTCGCACCCTTACGTCGACGAGCTCGGACAGAAATGACAGGACGCCGAGCAGCTCAAGCCTGCCCTCGGTCGATGTGCTGGGGTTCTGAACCGTTCTCCGAACCTCAGACTGCACATCCGCCAAAGCATGCAGGTAGCCCGCGTCACGCTCGGTCATCATTCCTTGCTCATCTCGTCGTCAGCGCGCTGCATCGCCCCATAGTGAATGGCCTGCCTCACTCTGAGGCTTCCTGCCGCGCACGTCTGTGCGGCCTTTGCCGTCCGGAAACGACCGCCTGAAAACAGCTGACCGCCGTTCAAACGGATGACGAGGCACCAGCGGTTCGGTTCAGTTGGGTGTGTTTCGAGGTCAATCGACCACTTGTCTGACGCCGGGATCTTGAGAACGCTACCCTTCTTCGCCACTCACCCCTTCTCCGGCCGGGCCAGCAGGATCGCGGTGCGCACGGCGACCCGCTTCAGGTGCTCGGTCGCATCCGTATTGGTGATCGTGACCTTCGCCCACTCGTGTGATTGCACGGCTTCGGCGAGGTCGATCCGATACCCGTCCCCGAACAGGAACTCTCTGTTGGTCGGATCGGCCATGAAGGCGTCGACCGCAGTGACCACGTCCGCTTCGAGAATGGCCTTTGCCTTGAACAGATCGCCGGTCGTAGAGTTCTCAGCCATGCCGGTGAGATAGCACAGCGCGAGCCAGCGTCACCGCCCGAACTGCCAGAGCGGCACGCCGCCCGTGGGTCGACCGGGCGTGTCTCGATAATAGGTGGTGTTGACGAACCGCATCCGGGTCTCAGTGATCGCGGACACCGCCTCGGCCCCCATGATGACCGCGCCGCAGTAGTCGGGGCGGATCGTGCCCGCCTCGGGATGCACGCCGAAGCAATCAAGCGTGGTCCAGCCGAGCCGCACCGCCTCGTCGGCCCATCGGTCTAGGAAGGTGACGGCGTTCTCGTAGATCGCGGCCCAATTCGCGCCCGTGAGGCCGGGGCAGGGCGACACGCTGGGGCGCAGATCAAGGAAGGCTTTGCGCCAAAGCACGGGGTCGGCAGGGACAAGCTTCGGTTTCGGTGAGGCTGGCATGGGGTCCAGTAGATGCTGCATGCCAGAGGGGATAGGGGAGACGCGTTGCCGACACCATAAGGCCAAACACGCCCGGCTCACGATCCTGTGAGATCGTCCTATGTGCTATCGCTTGGCACCCATCCCGTGGTCTTAGGCGCCCATGACGCGCCTTGAACTCGCACTAGCCGGCACCCTCCTGATTTGCGCGCTGGCGGTCGTAACGCGACTGGCCTGAGACGCGCTGAGACGCGGCCAGGGGTGCGGGGTGAATGGCCGTTCTCGGACCATCCTGTGCGATCCTAGGCCATCATCGCTTCGGCCATAGGGGATCCTGCCCCCGCCGCCCGATCTGCTCACGGGACCGGCGGGGTAGGATCGTCCATCTCACACTGAGCCGGTACGCAACTTGGCTCGCAGGGAGAGTGCCTGAAGCCGGTTAGCCGGATCTAACACGCGCCGAGACGCCGCCGCATCAAATCGAGAATGGCAATGCGGCTCGCGATTCAACGTTTTGGTCGGGAAGAAAGTTAAGGCAGATAACGCTAGGGTTCAGCGTCGCGATAATTTCGTGCGTCGACGAGGTTCCATCCTATGA
>NZ_PDHT01000060.1:0-13451 GCF_002917135.1 Methylobacterium sp. V23 | reverse complement strand
GACGATCCGGACCGGTTCAAATACGATCCGACCCACCTCACCTCGGGACTGAACACCTAGTACGACGGTATCACAAAACTTTCTATGCCCCTGATATTGCTAGCCCTCTTCCGTCGGACGGCGGGATAAAAAAGCAATTACTGCAATATGTTACGAGCTTCGTGACACAGTCGTACTAGCGGGGTATTGAAAAAGTCTGAGGCGTGACGGGGCCTGGCATGATTCACTCCGTCCCGGCAGCGGACGGGGAAGTCAGATGCGGGGCTTGGATCAACGTTCGGGGGCGTTGTTCGCGTATGTGGACCAGGAGGCTCGGGTCCGGTCCGATCATCCTCGGCGGGCCATCCGACAACTGACGGACGAGGCGCTGGCGGTCCTGAGCGGGTCGTTCTCGGCGCTCTATGCGGCCCGGATGGGTCGTCCGTCGATCCCGCCCGAGATGCTGCGGGCCATGCTTCTGCAAGCGTTCTACTCGATCGGCTCGGAGCGGCAGCTGATGGAGCGGCTGGAGTTCGACTTGTTGTTCCGCTGGTTCGTCGCGCTGGGCATCGACGATCAGGCCTGGGATCATTCGAGCTTCACCTGGAACCAAGACCGGCTTCTGGCCGGCGAAATCGCGGCTCAGTTGCTGGCCGCCGTGCTGGCGCAACCTGGAGTGAAGCGGCTTCTGTGCAGCGACCATTTCAGCGTCGACGGCACGCTGATTGAGGCATGGACCTCGATCAAGAGCTTCAAGCCCAAGGATCAAGGTACCCTTCCGAGGAGGGCCGTCTTGCGGGCTTGGCGGGCAGCCGTTGAGAACGGTGCGTATGGACGGTCATTCGCACCGTACTCGGCGCCTTCAGCGTCTTGAGATCGTCGCGACCGGCCGCCGTCGGCGTTGGTCGGAAGACGAGAAGCTCCGCATCGTGCCGGAGAGCCTGCAGGGGCCGCGGCTGGTATCAGTTACGGCCCGCCGGCACGAGATCTCGCGCTCTCTGCTGCTGATCTGGCGACGCGCCTTAACGGTGAGCCGATCGGCGCCCCCCGGCGGCACCGGCCTTCGTACAGGCGGTGATGGTGTCCGAGCCAGACGCCACATTGGAGCGCGGCAGCCGCACGCCCGCGTTTCCGACTTCGGGCCGGATGGTGATCGTGCTGGGCAGAGGACAACGCGTCGTAGTCGATGCCGGGGTGAATGCCGGGACCCTGTCCCGCGTCCTCGACGTGCTGGAGCGGCGATGATCCCACTCCCGTCGGCCGCCCGGGTCTGGATCGCCACCGGGGTCACCGACATGCGCCGCGGCATGAATGGCCTCGCGCTCCTGGTGCAGGAAAGGCTCGGTCGCGATCCCCATGCCGGCGATCTTTATGTCTTCCGCGGACGTCGCGGTGACCGGATCAAATGCCTCTGGCACGATGGCCTGGGACTGTCGCTCTATGCCAAGCGCCTGGAGAAAGGCCGCTTCCTCTGGCCGACGCCCTCCGAGGGGGCGGTGGCGATCACCTTGGCCCAACTCGGCTATCTTCTGGAGGGGATCGACTGGCGTCATCCGCAGCGGACCTGGCGTCCCGCTGCGGCGGAGTGACTCAGCTCAGGCTTGTCCACAGGCGGGCTCGCCCCGAAGGCCAACGAATCGGCTTTGATGGCCGTCATGGTCCCGGCCGGCTCCTCACTGCCCGACGACGTCGCTGCCCTCAGGCGCCTCGTGCTGGCGCGCGAGGCGGCGTTGGCGGTCGCGTAGGCTGAGCTCGACCGGGCCAAGGCGCGGGAGACCAGCGCCGAGGCGATGATCCTGCAGCTTCGGCTCGCGGTCGAGAAGATGCGGCGCGAGCTCTACGGTCAGCACTCCGAGCGCAGCGCCCGCCTGCTCGACCAGATGGAGCTCGAACTGGAGGAACTGGAGACGAGCGTCGCCGAGGACGACCTCACGGCTAAGATTGCGGCTGAGGCCCAAGGGACCGCTCTGCGCAACCCACGCCGTCGTTCCGGGCTCCGCCGTCCGCTTCCCGAGCACCTGCCGCGCGAGCGGGTCCTCGTGCCCGGCCCGAGCGCCTGCGCCTGCTGCGGCTCGACCCGCCTGGCTAAGGTCGACGAGGATGTCACTGAGACGCTGGAGATGGTTGCACGCTCGTGGAAGGTCGTGCAGCACGTCCGGGAGAAGTTCACCTGCCAAGACTGCGAGGCGATCTCCCAGGCACCCGCGCCCTTCCAAGTTCTGCCCCGCGGCTTTGCCGGCCCGAACCTGCTGGCGAGCGTGCTGTTCGAGAAGTACGGGCAGCACCAGCCCCTGAACCGGCAGGCCGAGCGCTACGCCCGCGAGGGCGTGCCGATCAGCCTCTCGACCCTGGTCGATCAGGTCGGTGGCTGTGCGGCCCTCCTGCGTCCGCTGGTCGAGCGGATCCCCACCGACGTGCTGGCCGGCGCCTGCGTCCATGCCGACGACACGCCGGTGCCGATCCTGGCCAAGGGCAAGACCGCGACCGGGCGGGCCTGGGTCTACGTCCGTGACGACCGGCCCTTCGGTGGCCGCGACCCGCCGGCGGCACTGTTCCACTTCTCGCGGGATCGCATGGGCGAGCACGCCGAACGTCACCTCGACGGCTTCACCGGCGTACTGCAGGCGGACGCGTTCGCCGGGTTCAATCGGCTCTACGCTCCCACGCGCCGTCTCGGACCACTCGTCGAGGCGGAGTGCTGGGCCCACGCGAGGCGCAAGCTCTTCGTGGTGGCCGACGTCGCCGCCAAGGCGTGCGGCCGGCTGCCGGTGCTGGCCCCGCTCGCGCTCACGGCGGTGAAGCGCATCGACGCGATCTTTGCGATCGAACGAGAGATCAACGGTCTCGATGCCGCCGCGCGGCTCGCTGCGAGACGCGAGCGCACGGCCGGGCCCGTGACCGAACCGGAGACCTGGATGCGGGCTGAGCGTGCCCGTCTCTCGCGCCATGCCGATGTGGCCAAGGCTTTTGACTACATGCTCAAGCGCTGGGCAGCCTTCGAGCGCATCGTGCACGACGGAAGGATCTGTCTGACGAACAACGCGGCAGAACGGGCGCTACGAGGCATCGCGCTGGGCAGGAAAGCCTGGCTGTTTGCTGGCTCCGACCGCGGCGGCGAGCGTGCTGCAGTGATGTATACCCTGATCCAAAGCGCCCGCCTCAACCGCGTTGACCCGCAGGCGTGGCTGGCCGACGTGCTTGCGCGCATCAACGACCACCCCGCCCGGCGGCTTGAGGAACTGCTTCCCTGAACTGGACGCCGGCCGGTCAGTCGCAGCTCGCCGCCTGACCGCTCACTCCGGCCGCGTGAATAGGGTCCGGAAGAGAGCCTCAGATCGGCGCAGCCCCTCGTCGGTCAGCACCACCGACTTGGCGCGTCCGACCGGATCCGCAATCAGCCCCTTGCGGTGAAGACGGCCCAGCGCTTCCCAGTCGAAGCCCTTCCAGGCCCGACCTCCGTCTTGGAGCGTCAGCCACAGAAGGGCGAGCACCGCCTCATCGATACGTTCCTCGTCGATCGGCATCAGCGTAGATTAGCGTGTCGTGCTCATAGCGGACGCGGCCTCAGTCGGATGAGTACGGATCAGGGCGGCACCGATCAAGGGAAGACCCGCCGCCCTCCGCCGGCGGGCGTAACGCCGAGGTCGATTTCAAGGGTCAGACGCGCTCGAACGAGACCCACGAAAGCACCACGGACCGAGAAGCCTGCCTTGACCGCAAGGGTTCGGGGATGGAGGCCAAGCTCTGCTTCATCGGCCATACCCTGATGGAGAACCGCTCGGGCCTGATCGTGGACACCCGCCTGACCTTGGCGAACGGTCACGCCGAGCGGATCGCGGCGTTGTCGATGATCGAGCCGAGGGCGGATCGACCCAGGGTTGTTTCGGTGGGTGCCGACAAGGCCTATGACGCCGAGGACTTCGTCAACGAGCTTAGGTCGATGAACGTGCGCGCGCACGTGGCCCGGAACACCAACGGCCGCCGCTCTTCCATCGACGGACGAACCACCCGCCACGCTGGCTACGGCAGGAGCCAGAAGATCCGCAAACGCATCGAGCAGGGCTTTGGCTGGATCAAGACCGTCGGCGGCCTGCGCAAGGCCCGCTTCATAGGCCCCGACAAGGTCAGATGGGCCTTCACTCTGACGGCTGCGGCCTACAACCTCGTCCGCCTGCCAAAGCTGCTCGGAGCTCTGGCGTGAGCGTCCTGGGCAAGTGGCGGATCGTTGAGCTGCCCGGCTACGAGGACGACAACGCCAACATGGTCGAGCCGGCCTACATCCTCTTCGAGGACGGCCGCGGTGAGTTCGCCTTCGGGTGTGTCACCGGAGCTTTCGCTGGCGGAGCCACCCGCGGGAGCGATCGCGCCGCCATCGTGTTCGACTGGATTGGCACATGACGAGGGGGATGCGGTCTGCGGCTCGGGATCGGCTGAGCTCCAGGCTGACGGCTCACTTCGACGCAAAATCCGCGACCATCTGGGCGACGAAATCCCCTTCACGATGCGGCTGGAGGCAGTGAGCGTCCCAGATCCTTCGCACAGCGCGCAACAAGATCCCGACCGCGCGGGCCACGGCCAAGCCCGTCCAGTGGGTGACCTCGCCCGTCGGCTCCGAGCAGGTCAGCGCCAGCACCTTTGCCACCTTCTCGGTCGAATGAGGCGGCGTGCCGGGCGGACGCGTCTTGTCGCGCAGCAGACCTTCGACGCCCCCCTTGGCGTAGCGCCGCTGCCAGCGCCAAATCCTCGTGATCCAAGATCCGTTTTCACCGATAGCTAAATCACTGCTGAAATAACCCTATCACGCCGTTTTTGAACGAATCCCATCTTCCCCTTTGCTCAATAAGGGCGCGAACTTTCTCCTGATTAGCAACCACGGAGAGTCTATTCTCGAGACAATATATTATTCCTGAAGCAAACGCTGATATATCTCCCGGATTACAAAGGATTAGATTTTCCGCGGCTTCTCCGATTTCTGTCTCGATAAGCGGCATTCGAGTGGCCACGATTGGTACTTTGTAACTTAGTGCTTCCGTGATTTGAGTCGGGAAATTACCTTCGGCTATTGATGTAAAGCAAAGACATATTGCGGTTCTATAGAGATTTGCCAATGTATTATCTGAAACACCAGTTAGAAAGAAAACACGCACCGGGTGTGCAAGATTCGTAATTTCTTGATCCGGAGCACACGTCAATACCAGAGCAAGTTTTGAAGAAGAGTTACCTAGGTCAGTTCGGGACTTCATTTGCGTCGCACACAATGACATAGCTGCGGCGAGCACTTTGAGCTGTTTGTTTGGCCTGTTTTGCGTTGGATAAAATACGACTTTGTAGTGATTACCCTGCAGATCTTTCGGCAAATCGAACGCATTTGTGGAGTCATCACTGAAATTTTCCGCTTTATTAAGCTGAGGAAGTGGAAAAGCATGGATCAATTGGGGAGGGACTCTCAGTGGCGAGTGAGGCAAATACTCTGCAGAATAATAGGAATTCGTCATAACTGCAGCAGCTCGGGCAACTAGACTGCGACCAATAGCATTGTTTATTATTTCGTCTTCGAATGATCCCGCCGGCATGATAGATGGCATGTGGTCGGGCAAATACAGAACGAGTCTTTTCTTGATTTTCACAACCTCAGGGAAAAAATAATAATGAGGGATAAACACATGCTCGAATTCCGCGCTATTGTTAATAAAATCGACATAATCATCTACGTGATATACGAGGCTATACCTATAATCGGACTTAGCAATTTCGGAATAATATTGCTTCCTACTGTTCAGCCAGCGGATTGGGCGTCGAACATCACCCACTGCTCGAAATGAGCGAACCAACCCACCCGCTTTATTATAAATCCTACGGAACACTAATGCACCTTCATGTAGTCCCACTAATATCAAGCTACTGTTTGAGCGCCCTCTCATTCCAAAGCGGATGTACGAAGACACAGTCCGCTCGATTAGATCCTTTCGGATCCTTCTCCATTGCTTATAAAGTTTCCGCTTGGAATCTTTCTGCTCAGGTACTCGAATAGATGAATTCACGGCATCATTCTGCGCCTGCTTGTCGAAATATACGACACGAACGCGCGAATTATCGTCTCCAAGGTCATGAAAAAAGCCAAGTACATTTGTTGCATGACTGGCCTTTGAGCTAATTACGACATCATAATGAGTCCCCTCGAGCAATGCCTGAACCACTAAGCGTAGAACTCGAACAATTCCCTCCCCACTGGTATAACGGCTTTCGATGCGGTTCACCGTGAAGCTAAGTCTATGAAACGGAATGAATATTGCTTCTCGTTTAGTTTTCGATGTTCGAATATTGGATATAAAATTTGGGGCGGGCCGGTCTTCATTTCCATCGATCATTTCGCGGAAACCGGCCTCGAACTTTGGTCGCACATACAGCGGGTCGTAATGACTTCTCGGTTCAGTTTGCGATGCAATCATCTCCCTCATAAGAGGTCGATCGCCGTTCAGAAGCCGCTTGGCAATTTCTAAAGCATGAGCCTCGTCACGTGCGGCGCCCGGAGCTCCTTTTTCAAATAACCGACCGATAAGTGAGGTCGCGAAATGAATAACTGGGCCTCCAATCATCATAACCTCGATTGGGGGCAAATAAGTCACCGTGGGTTCTTTGTAATGGTACAAAAACCCATTAAGACGCTGAAATCTTCTAAGCAATTCAGTACGATCTATAGTACCAACAACTTGTGAGTCGCTCGAATTTATTATTTGAGCGCCAAATATTGGAAAATTTTGATGCGGAAAATGATGCTTAATATGTCGGTAATTATCGGCGTAATATGCATTGTCTATCCTTGGGCAGAGCAGACCTATCTCACCTGATAGATTTTCATATCTCCAAGTATCTTTATAATCTAAGATTTCGTTTTCAAGTGCGTAAGGAATAACTTTCATACGATAGCGGAGCCAAGTGTCTTCGACTTCTGCTGTCAGATCTAGATGGGGCGAAAACCAAAAATTATCTCGGTTGTCGATCAAATCGAAGACGTTGTTGTTTTCTAAATGCTTCGAAAGCGAGTAGGGTTGACCATATGTACGATAGATAACCTTACCACGATATTTTTTCAGTATCTCTCCAAGCCAGTCGGGGTTTATGGTCACTATTACACAATCAAAATACTCGTTCAATATTTCTGAAATTTCATCATTTACTAAATTGTAGTAAAAGTTATACAATGCTAATTTAGCAAATATATCTGCGGGTAGCGTGCTTAGCTCGCGCTCAGGAACGAGCACTACAGCACTCTGATCGACAATATCGCTAAGATATGGGGGCGCAAAAACCTCGTATCCCATTTCACGGAGAGCCGGAAGTTCTGTCTTCGTCAAAACCTTATGCATACCCAACCAAAATATCCGTGCCTTACGCTCTGTCATAATTCAACCTTTTGTCGAGAGATATGCTTGCTAAAGAGCAAGTAGTTGTATTTGCAAGTCTATTATTTCTAAAACTAACACATTAGAATAAAATATTATAAATTCATGCTATCAGAGCAAAAATTTTTGGTTGCATCGGTGAGTTAATCTGCTAAGAATTGAGGTTAGTGTCACGATAGTTTGTATAAAAAATCTATTCTAAGCGCATATTTAATTTCCGTCTCTATAAGGCAGATAGCCGCCTGCTTAGAAATTTCGGCTATACATCCCTTTATGTCTAATCTAGTTCTGCAAAATCCCGCAGAGCGGGACGGTCCGGTTGTGGATTTGAATTTAGACGCTGTAGCAATCAGCGCGGGAGTCGGCAAGCGGATGGTGAACGAGGATCAATCCTGGACCTTATCTTCCTTTCAAGCGATTTGTATGGGAAAGGAAGATATTCTTTAGCCTTTTGGAGTGGAACACCGAGGAGCCGTGCTTTAGATCATCAATGCGCCAATCTGCAAGCTGCTCGGCTCGGGACCCAAGTTTGTCATGGCAGGCTTGTCGGTGATCTTTTTCAGATCGAGGCAGACTGTTGGCGCGGTCGGTGATCGCGGCGGATGGCTCGCGCTCGAAGGCGGCCGAGATCGGCAGGGTCGGGTTGCCGACGGTGCGTGACCGGGTGGTGGCCTTCAACACAGACGGTCCGGATGGACTGATCGACAGCATAGCTCCGGGTGCCCGTCCGCGCCTAAACGCCGAGCGTAATTACCCGCTCCTTGCGTAGGCGGAATTTTGTTAATTCCTTCTGGGGATGGGCCGAAGCGATCTTGAACGGCTGAGCCGCGAGGATCTGATCGAACTGGTGCTGCGGCTGCGCCGGTCAGAGAATACGTCGCGCACCTCGTCCAAGCCGCCAGCGACAGGTCGCAAGGAGCAACGCGCGCAGTCCAAGTTCGGCGGCGCCAAACCCGGTCACGAAGGCGACACCCGAGTGATGAGCGACGATCCCGATGCCGTCATCGTGAAACGTCCAAAGGCTTGCGCATGCTGCGGTGGGAGCCTGCACGCCGCACTTTCGGCGCAGGTCGTTAGCACCTGCGAGCAGCTTAAGCTGTCCGCGGCCGCGCCGATCTTAACGCAGCATCGGCGCCTTGCCGTTAGTTGTCCGAACTGCAGGACGCGCGTGGTCGCGCCGGCGCCCGAGGCGGTCTGCGGCACTCCGTTCGGCCCGCGGGTGGCCACGAACCTGAAGACATGTCCTCGCGCTCTCTTCTGAGCGGCTGCAGATGGCACTCTCCGATTTGTTGGGTCTCAACCTCAGACAAGGTGGGCTGATGAACCTGCTTCGTCGGGCGCAGAAGCGCTTCCGTCCTGGTCGCGACGCGGCCGTCTTGGCTCTGCGCCAAGCTGAGGTTGTCCCCTCGGACGAGGCCGGCGTGCGCATCGAGGGCTCCACCGCTTACGACTGAGTGTTCCACGCGACACAAGCCGTGGTGCACACGGCCTCGCCGACCCGGGCCGCTGTCGTCGTGCGAGAGATGATGGACGGTCACCGGCCGGCGGTGTAGATCTCGGACCGCTACACCGCTCAACAGGGCCACGCGGCCGAGCACCAGACCTGCCTGGCCCATCTGGCCCGCAACATCGCCTACGGCGTCAAGGCCAGCGATGATCCCGTGCCCTGGCGTCTGCAGCTTTGGCTGCGACCCGTGTTTGCCTTGGCCGAGCGCGTCCGCGACTTTGCCGCCTCGACGCTGGCAGCCAAACGCCAGAGCCTGAACCGGCAACTTGGCGCCATCCTTTCCACACCGAGCCGGTGCGATTTATCCTGCGATCTCCAGGCCAAGATCAGCCGCGCTCGCGCTCAGCTCCTGTTCTTCCTCACCTAGCCCGACCGGGTCCAGCCCACGAACACCGGCTCCGAACGCCTCCTGCGTCCGGCCGTCGTCCAACGGAAGGTGAGCAACGGTTACCGCGCCATGTGAGCCGCCGAGCGCGAGGGCGCCATTCGCACCATCGTCGACACCGCGCGCCTTACAGGCAGCAGCCCCTTCCAGGAAGCAGCCCCATCGGCACCATTCTCAAGACCGTCGGCGCCCGAACCCCGCCATAACAGGCGTGCGTAATTGCCGCGGACCAACGCGATCTCCTGAAGGCCCTGATCGAACAGGGGCCAACGCCCGCTGCTCACGGGGTAGTGCGCTGGCGGTTGTGCGATCTGGCGCAAATCCTGGCCGAAGATCACAACGTGCAGGTCTCCGAGCAGACCTTGAGCCGGATCTCGCGGGCGATGGGTTACCGCAAATTCTCGGCTCGCCCGCACCATCACGCCCAGGACCCAGACGCGGTGGCGGCCTTTAAAAAGATTCATCCCACCGTCTGACGCAGATCGCGCAGGCTGTTGGAACCAAGCCCTTAGAGGCCTGGTTCTGCGACGAGGGCTGCGTCGGCCAGAAGAACACCTTGCCCTGGCGTTGGGCAGCACGCGGAACGCGACCTTCGGCCCCCAAGAATCAGCGCACGGAGGTCGCCTACATCTTCGGTGCGATTGGCCTGGCAGAGGTGTGGGCGCGGGCGCGGGCTTGGTCATGCCCTGTTGCACCACGTCGGCCATGGCCCATCACCTCGAAGAGATCTCCGCAACCGTCGCGCCCGGCGGCCACGCCGTGCTCCTGCTCGATCAGGCCGGCTGGCACACCACCACGAAGCTGCGCGTACTAGAGAACATCACCCTGCTGCCTCTTCCGGCTCGCTCACCCGAACTCAACCCGGTCTAGAATCTCGCCTGCGCGGGCGCGCTGATATAGGCCTTTTGGATCGCGCGACTCGCAGATAGGCAAAGGCGTATTGTCGAACACTTCAAGAAAGGACAGGCCGCGAGCAATATGGCGTGCATTCGCACCCTCAGCACACAGGGGCGAGATAAGAGAGACGAGGACAACCAGTCCGGCCTCCGCCGTCAAAACTGCCACTTCAGCCGGCCTCCGCTCGTTTTCATCCCGATCGGCGGCGCTGAATCCGAGATTGCTATTTATACCGCCACGCAGATTGTCGCCGTCAAGCACCATGGTATGTCGCTCTTGCGCGGTGAAGGCTTGGTCAGCAGCGTTTGCTAGGCTCGACTTTCCGGTGCCCGGCAGACCAGTAAACCAAGAGATAACGGGCCGCTGCCGAAGCTGTATCCATCGGCTCTCGCGTGGCTGAAAAATCTGCGGTATGAAGTTGGCAGACATCAAAAACTCATCTAAGCGTGACAGTCAAAAATGTTCGCGTGTTTTCCCAAATCTCTGCTGATATAAGATCAGTAAAGGCTGATCATTGAATAAGATCTTATTTATTCGGGATCAAATCAAAAATATCTTCCGCCCTCGACGGAGGGTCTTAACTATTCGGCGTCGAAGTAAAAATGTCCCGGAGGGCGGACCTCGGGTGCGAGCAACTTTACCTTACAAGTCAGAAGCCGCCTACATTCAGGAGCAAATCCGCTGCTTCGCTGAAGAGACTAAATCTTGCTAGTGTGCGGGTCTGAACATAGCCCTATCAGCAGATAGGGTCAGAATCACAAGCCGAAAAAAGCTGTCAATGAGTTCGTTTTGCGAGAAGCGTACCTTTGCAGACGAATAGCACCAACCTATGAGTTCAACGATGAACCGCCTTTTCGCCTTATTCCTTGTCGCGCATGCACTTCTTGCGGCTGCGCATGCGGATCACATCCCCGGTCCTGGGCATCTCGCCAACTCAGATATCAAGATTCTGCCAGAAGGGACTAAGCTCCGGAAGTGGTTTGGCGAGAAACACATTTCTAAACTGGACCGGCCCTCGTCGCTATCCTTGGCGGATGCACCTCCTGAGAGCGATGTGTCTTTATTTTCGATCAGGCCGCCAGACGGCACCTTCACCCGAACGCCCGCGGAACTTGCGATGGATGCTGGACCGTCGCTGCTCTCGTTTATCCCAATTGGCACGACCTACGCGCAGTTTCTGAACAATGCAACCTCAGCATTCCAGGCTGCTGCGAACGCGATGTGCACAAAGAACCCGAATGGGGGCAAGATCCGGCTCCCTGCATTAACCCTAATCCTACCGGCGGAAACCTCTATATCATGGACGTGTCCAATCCTTTGGGAGGGTCAAGGCTGGAGCGAAGTTCCCTCGCGCGGCGGCACATGGATCCACATCACAGGGGCTGTAGCGAACCCTTTCAAACTCACTGATCCTGGCGCACGCGGCACAACCTTCAGCGATATTGGGATATTCCAGGACCAACCTGTTCCGGCGACGCCATGGACACCAGCCATCTATCCCTACGTGTTCAGTATACAAGGCGTGGCCGGCATGGTCCGCTTCGACAACATCATCCTTGCCCCGGTTTACGACTTCGTGGACGCCGATCTTTCAGGGCGCCTGGAGACCAACAACATCTTCGGGCAGGTGCTGCATAACGCCTACCGGTTCGACCGAATGTACGACAAAACGCACTTTACTGGGAAGACGCACTTCTGGCCAGTATGGTCGGCGGTCCAGGGTGTCATGGACTGGCAAATCGCCAACTCCGACGTGCTCTGGCTGAAACGAGTAGATGGTTTGGAAGCGCCGGACACTTTCGCTTTTGGCTATCGCTCGGGTGTGCGTCTTGACAAATCGGACACGGCCGATCCAACGGGGCTGACCGGATACACCACTAAAGCCCACTTCGGAAATTTCTACTGTGACTCGTGCAAGTGGGGCATCTGGAACACAAAGGCAAGCGGACCTCTCGCGTTCCAGTATCCACAGATTCGCGTTGAGACGCTTGAGTTTGCCGGCATCATCCCTAACAGCCCGAACAACACGCCGATCACCAACAGTTCGGCCGTGCGGGTCGATTCTACCGGTGGCCTAGATGCATCGTTCGGTCGCTTGTCCTCGGAGGTTTCGAACGGCCCCGTCATCAACCTGCTAAACACGAGCACCCCCAGCCGCGTCCGCATTGGTGATTTCTACGCGACCGCGTTCACCGGTGCGGCAATTAACATGGTGCAGGGAGCCAACAACGACGTGTCTATTGCGACTATTCCTTCAATCGCGCACGGTCGCTTGTCGAGCTCGACATCAGCAGCGTTCTCAGCTCCTCTTGCGATGGGCGGCGTCATTATTATGACGACCGGCGGATCAACTGCCATGACGAGCGACCGTAAAGGCGTGATCTTCTCAGGCCGTGGAACTATCGAAAGCTACACGATCACGCTACCTGCAACGCCCTACGACGGCCAAGAGGTGTTCTTATCGCCGTGTGTTGCGGTTACGTCGCTGACGATCAAGACTGTTTCGGGCCAGACCGTTTTCAACCCGCCAGCGGGCTTTACGGCCGGTGTACCGGCGAGCTTCGTGTATGTGGTTGGCTCAAGCACTTGGTTTCGACGTTAATTACCGCGTATTTCCACACTCCCGCCATGGCAGCCCGACTCCGCACTGGCGGCGTTGCCGTCAACATCAGCTTGGCCAACCGAACCAGATGCGGGGTTGGTTCATCAAACCGATCGCACGACGCCTAGTGAACAGCCAACCCGTGAACCGACGTCAACGTCTCTCCGATTTGAAGAGGGGTGAGCGCCGCTGTGCCTACAGAACGCTCCGGCTTGCCGCTCTTGACTAAAATTCTGCTGGCCGCCGCGCTCCTCTGCGCGCTGGCTTCTCCGGCCATTGCCGTGCAGCACTGCGCGGTGTGCGTCGCCGTCACGATTGAGCTGACCCTGACTCTCGCCTGCTCCCGGCCAGCCCGGTGCCGCCGACCTGCACCCGTCAGTATCTAGTCTCGGAGCGGACATACAGCCGCGAGGAATGCTCCCGTGAATGGTGCTTGGGGCTCCAGAGAGAGCACGGCGCACGTAATTACCCACGCCATTGATGGCTGGTTTCAGGCGCCGAAGGTCTTGAGAATGGTGCCGAAGGGACTGTGGCCTGCGAGGCGCGCGGTATCGACGACGGTGCGGATGTCGGCCTCGCCCTCGGCGGCCCACATCGCGCGGTAGCCGTTGGTCATCTTCCGTTGGATCACGGCCGGGCGCAGCAGCCGCTCAGAGCCGTTATTGGTCGGCTCGACCG